>JARLGF010000161.1 GCA_031296165.1 Occallatibacter sp.
GCGCGGCGGCGAACTGGCAGCCGAGTATATTGCGACCCAGTTCGCACTGGCCGGCGTGGAACCGGCGGGCGACAACGGCACGTACTACCAGCGCGTTCCTCTGATGGCTGTGCACACGGTGGAGGACAAGACAAAGTTTTCTTTTGTTCCCGCGTCGGGAGAGCCGGTGAACCTGGCTTACGGAACGGAGATTGTGTCCAAGGATCAGACTGGGCAGGCGACGGCGGACCTGGACGCGCCCATCGTGTTTGTGGGCTACGGCATACACGCGCCGGAGTACCACTGGGACGACTATGCCGGCGTGGACCTGAAGGGCAAGATCGCGCTGGTGATTGTGAACGAGCCGCCATCGAACGACGAAGGCTTCTTCAAGGGCAAGGCGCTGACCTACTACGGCCGCTGGACCTATAAATACGAGGAAGCCGCGCGCCGGGGAGCGGTGGGCGTGCTGCTGATTCACCGGACCGATTTGGCGAGTTATGGATGGGATGTGGTCCGCAACTCGCAGGCGATCGAGAAGAGCTACCTGGTGGGCGATCCCGACGCCACGCTGCGCGCCGCCGCATGGATACAGCACGACGTGGCCCAGCGGCTGTTTACCCTGGCCGGGCTGGGCGACGTTAACCACGCCATCGAGCAGGCCGGCAAGCCCGGGGCATTCCATGCGGTTGAACTGCAGGTCCGGCTCAAGGGGCATGTCGAGAGCCGCGTGCGGCGGTATGTGTCCACCAACATTCTGGGCCGCGTGCCGGGCGCGAACCTCACGGATCAGGCGGTGCTTTACACCGCGCACTACGACCATCTGGGCATCGACCCGGACGCCAAGGGCGACAACATCTATAACGGCGCGGCCGACAACGCGACCGGGTGCGGAGTTCTGCTGGAGATGGCACGGGCGTATGCGCAGTCGCCGGTGCGGCCGCCGCACGCGGTGTTTTTTGCTTCAGTCACCGCCGAGGAACAGGGGCTGCTGGGCTCACAATATCTGGGCACGCACCTGCCGATTGCGGCGGGCCAGATTGCGCTGGATTTGAACTACGACATGCTGCTGCCGATCGGCATTCCGCGCTCGGTGGACCTGGGCGGAGCCGAACGCATCGACTTCTGGCCGACCGTTCAGACGGTGGCCAAGGCCTTCGACCTGGAAACCCTGCCCGATCCGAACCCCATGGCCGGGCACTATTACCGTTCCGACCACTTCTCGCTGGCCCGCGTGGGCATTCCCGCCTTTTCCGTCGATCAGGGCGATCTGTTTGTGGACCGCACGCCCGAGTGGGGACGCCAGCAGGCCGAGGAGTTCACGGCGCACCACTATCATCAGCCTTCCGACGAGTACCACGCGGAGTGGGACTTCCGCGGCAACGCCAAGCTGGCGCGGTTTGGCTTTGTGCTGGGCTGGCTGGCCAGTGAGCAGCCGAAGAGCGTGGAGTGGCTTGCCGGCGACGAGTTTGAGGCGGCGCGGAAGGCCAGCGAGGCGCGCTAGAGCGTTTTCGATTCGCGTGTTGACGCTTGGAGATTGTGGAAGGTGGTCTTTTTTCCACCCCAGCGACGAAGACCTGTCGCCGGGGATCCCGGTGAGGAAAATACCACTAGGCTTCCAGAATTCTGTAAAGTGCAGAATCGAAAATGCTGTAATCGATTGCGCGGCAGTGCGCAGATCGCATTCCGGTGAGACGTGATCTACATCACTGATTGGCATCCATTGCCAGTCCGATACTTCGGCATCCTACTCAGGAGGCCTGCCCGTGAATCGTTTTTGTATGCGCATGTTCGGTCTCACCCTGTTTGTTTTTCTCGTTTTGGCTATTGCCGTCCAACCTGCCAATGCTCAGCTAGATCAAGCCAGGCATATACACCATCGGCTGCTTCCAGCCGGGACTACCTGTGCCACCTGCCACAAGGCGGTGTATGACCAATGGAAGGCCAGCCCTCATGCCGCCAACGGTGTGGAATGCACCGTGTGCCATGGCGAGACAACAGCACCGGACTTTGCGGGCACGCCGGGGTTAAGCGCATGCGACTCCTGTCACGGCGATCAGGTGGCACAACTGAAGTCTGATCCATTCATGAAAGGCAAGACGTGTGTGAGCTGTCATCAGGCACACATCTTCGTGGAGCACAAGAAGGCGGCCCCGGCAGGCAAGTGATCACAATTTCCAGACGGCGCTTTCTCGAACTGTAGGCCAGCACGTCTGCGAATCGGAATCTTCCGAGGCTCCTCTTCAATTTGTCTGTTCTGTTAGGGCAAACGCGGCACCATGCAGTCGCGCAGTCCACTCATTGGTGTGCATGTCACCAGTGCAGAAAAATGCCGCGTCCAGACGCGCAATCATCCATACCGCAGGCACCTACGGCATCCTGGCCAGCATATTTGCGCGGTCGAGGACGGCGAGAAAAGTGTAGTAGTTGTCCACCAGGAATCCCTCGTACCCGTGCGCGCCGCCCTGCCAGTCCCGCCAGTCGCTGGTCTGTCCGTTGGCCGCGCGCTGCGAGAATCCCTGCTGCGCAAATCCCTGCAGCATGGGCATCAGCATCCGGTCCGCCTCGCCGCGCTCGCCCAGCTTATCGAGCGCAGCCACGGTGAAGTACGCCCAACACGCCGTCGCGCCGCCGTTCTCATACTTCTGGAATCCGTCGCTGCCGTCCTCGCGCAGCGGCCCGCCGAAGCGCGGATCCAGGTCCACGTAGTCCGCGCGCCGGACCGGAATCAGGTTCCCCGGCAGGCCAAGAGAGAAGTTTGTATAGCCCACCTTCCGCATCTCGCTCACGATGCCGTCCATGGCCCGCCGCGCCGCAGCGCCCTGGATGAGCCCGTAGCGCACCGCGATGCCGTTCACAAAAGTGAAGTCGTAGTTGTGCAGTTGGCCGTCGCGGCTGCGCCAGCCCGCCACCACGCCCGTCGCCGGATCAATAAACGCCGGCGCATACGCCGCCCGCAACGCCTCGGCCCGCGCCCGATACCTGGCCGCATCGCCCGCCGCGCTGGCCCGATCGGCCAGCACGGCCATCCCGCGCAGGGCCCGGTAGCCCAGTGCGTTGGAATAGGCGTCCTGGTGGCCGAACCCGATGGTGTCCCACCAGTTGGCCGGGCGCACCGTCACCCTGGGCGTCCACGAGCCCGAGTTGCCGCTCTCGGGATACTCGAGCAGCGGGCTTTTATCCGCGTTCGGCGCGGTCATCGTCTCTGCCCAGCCGCGCAGCTCCTTGTAATGCGCGCGCAGCCACTCGCGGTCGCCCGTCGCGTCCACGTAGTCGTACGCCGCAATCAGCAGGGAGGGATAGGTGTCCAGGCTCGGGTGCGGAAACTCCTCGCGCCCCACCTTCGCATCGAACATCTGGTACCCGGTCATGCCGTAGCCCAGAAATCCAGCCAGATAGCGGTCCAGCGTATCGCGCACCAGGTCCATGGCCGTCAGTCCCGGCGCCAGCGGCGGCGTGTACCGGGCCATGTCCGCGTACAGAAACACCGTGAAGCCCACCGCGTCGCTGGCCGCGTTGTTGGCCAGCACGTGCTGCTCCGCCTGCTGCTGATAAATATCCAGCCAATCCCGCCGGAAGCCGTCGTACCGGCGGTCACTGAGATTCACGCCCGGCACCGCCGGATAGATGGCCGCCGTCTGGAGCGTGTACTCGACCCATCCCTCGGCCTGCGTGGCCGCGGGAAACGTCACATCGACAAAGCGCGAGGGCCTGCGGTGCGCGACATAGCCCAGCGCCACGCTACCGCCCGGCTTCAAGCCAGTCTGGACAGAGACCCGCAGCGATCCCATCCCTGGCAGGTGCAGCAAGGCCGGCAGCGCAATATCCCCCGCCGCCGTTACATGCCCCAGCAGCGTGGCATGGGTCAAGTCTGGATTGAACCGCCAGGTCATGGCCGCAGCGCCCGTTTGATACACGCTCCGCAGACGGAGCACATCCCCCTCGGCGCGCATCTGCCACACCGCGTGCGCGGGATCGGAAGCGAGGGCGTACCGGACCCAGCCGCCGCTCTGCGTGATTTTGAATTCGACTGGCGGCGCAGGCTGCTCCACAATCGGGTTCTTGCCGAACTCGCCGCGCTGGAGCGAGTCGATGCTGAGAGCGCTAAGGCCCGGCTGGCGGGCGTCAAAGGCGACCTGGATCGAGGAGGTTTGCCGCTTGAGCGACGCATCCGCGGTTTGCGCGGCGGCCAGGGCACTGAGCCCCAGAGTACAAAACAGCCCCAGGACGGCGGCCGTGGCTCCATATGCGCGAAGGCTTCTCGCTCTCAAACCCACTGTGGACATGGTGATTCCTTTCGGCTTTCCATCATAGCCGCCGGGTGCAGAGTTGGGAGAGCTCAGTAATAGTCCGCGCAACTGAGGTAATAGCCGCACTGGGTGCAGACCAGCTTGCAGTGGTGGCCGGTGAGCTGGTGGGAACAGGTGGGGCAAATCTGGCAGTGATGCTCCACCGGACGCGCGGCCTGATCCATGGCGTCAGAATGCGAGATATTCATCGTAAAATCGGGGTCGAAGGCGCTGGGCCGCTGCGGCAACATGGCGGACAGATTAGCATGGAAGGGAAGGCCCCCGCAGCCTGGTCTGCGGGCAGGTGCCTGATGCATTAACTCCCCGGCGGCGCTAAGGACTTCCCCCTGGCGGCACGCTGGACAACAACCGGATTTCAAATCCCCCAAGGAGGGACTTATGGCAAGCAAGGCAAGTGCGGTTTGGACAGGATCACTGAAGGAAGGCAAAGGCACGATTTCAACAGCGACAGGCGTGCTGAGCAACGCCAACTACTCGTTCGCCACGCGTTTTGAAGGCGCCGACTCCGGCACCACCCCCGAAGAGCTGATTGCGGCGGCTCACGCGAGCTGCTTCTCCATGGCTCTGGGCGCGCAGTTGGGCGGCGCGGGCCTGACACCCACCAAGATTGAGACCCAGGCGGCGGTTACCCTAGCCAAGGTGGATGGCGGCTTCGCCATTACCAAGATCGCGCTGACCACCACGGCCAGCGTGCCCGGCGCCACCAAGGAAGTTTTCGACAAAGCCGCGGCGGACGCCAAGGGCGGCTGCCCCATCTCGAAGCTCTTTGCCAACAACACGGAAATCGTGCTGGACGCGAAGCTGGTGTAATGCATTTTCACGGTGAATGAATCGTGGGCGCCCATCCTTGCCAGGCCGTTGTTCTTTTTGACGTTCTTTAGGCAGGGATGGGACGACACGATTCAGGTTCGCGAACAAAGCAGCGACCGGTTTTCACGGGCAAAATTTGACACAGGGACCCGCATTTGCGAGACTCGAAGTTGCTGTGGGTTCAGCGGAATGCGCTGAACTTGTGCACTGTGCCGAAGTGGCGGAATTGGCAGACGCGCGTGGTTCAGGTCCACGTACTCGCAAGGGTGTGGGGGTTCGAGTCCCTTCTTCGGCACCAGGTATATTTAGAAATTCTACATACACTGATTGAAGACATTGATAAACCATAAAAATGAATGGTTTGTTGTGTACGACTCATTTTCCGTCTTTTCCCTCGTCTTCCATCTTTTCCCTCGTAGTACGCCACCTTTCTTTGATTTCGTGTACTAAGCGGCGAGGGGTGTACTAGAGCATTTTCGATTCACATGTTGACGTTTGGAGATCGTGGAAGGTGGCTTTTTCTTAAGGAAAAAGCCACTCAGCTTCCAGGATTCTGTAAAGAGCAGAATCGAAAATGCTGTAAAGCCTGAATCCACGCCATTCTGGTACTTTTACGGTGTTGCTTTTCCGGGCTGAAAGCACCATTTGTCAAGCAATAATAATGAAGAGCATTCTCTCATTTCTTTGCTTTTCGGTCCGCTTGCCGATACCTATCACTGGCTGCCCCTCGTTCATTCTCTTTCTCTTCATCCGAAACTCTGATTGTTTCAGCGAATTCTTTTACGCCAACGAACAACTCGATGCCCGATTTGGTCAGGATACGGCCGTAGATGTAATCAAGTCCGCCTATATAATCGCTAAACTCATCCAGCGTCACTCGCCTTGCGATGATGCGTTCTTCCATCATGCGCTGGTACTCATCCAGCGTCAGTTCGTGCGTCATGTGCTGCCTCCACATCTGAAAGTTCATAAAAGGTCCCTAAGCGTTATCGAAATGAACGCGTAGGGACCTTTGTAGCCGGAATTACTCAGTTGGTTCCTCAGGCAATGTGTAGGATTCCATTTTGGTGTACTTTTGGATGATTGAACCCTTGACCGGAACAAGAATCGGCCTCTCCTTGTCGTCTTTCGCCACTATGCCTCCAATCGACTTGAGGACGCAAGCACCAATGGCGCGGTTGATGGAGCCCTTGCGCTGATTGCCGGTCTTAAAAGGGTCGTCGCGGACAAGTGCTGTGTAATCTTCAAGCCACAGTGGATCGGCCTCCAATGCGCGTACGACTCTGTATGTGAAATCAGGACTAAAGCCTTGTGCCCGAAAGACGCGGAGAGATGTGCTGTGGCAGCGAGAAAGGATGGCTCCCTTCAGTGAAAATTCCTTGCTGAACTCCGGATCGAGCAGATTTGCGTTAATCACGGACGCGACGACGAGGTCATGGGCGTAGGCGCTAACATCGCGTCCGTCAATGAGTTGCTTCTCGATGGCGGCGAAAATCCGCGGATCAAGCCGGAACGAAACCTGGATTGATGGACCTTCAAATTGCATAAATAATTCCTCCAGAAAGAAATGTATGTCAACATAACATCCGATGTCAACATAAATCTGCTGTTTGTCGGCAATTAATCCGTCAATGCGCCGACTGACAGGTTACGGTCAGCCCCGTCAACAAGCTAAACGTCCAGTGAGGGTTGAGCGTGAAGCAGATTTATGCGCTGCGGGACAAGGGTGTCATCCCATCATTCAGAATTGGCGTCACCATCCGCTTTGCCCCCTTCGCCATTGCCTGGTTGCTGCAATTACGCACCCCTGCGCCCAGAGTCTCCTCATGCAGACGGGGTTGCTTTGCACGGTGAGAGCGGCTGTAACTGCGGCAGCAAGACTCAGCAGTCTGGCTGGCCGGTCCGAAGCTCATCCACGGGACGATATACTGGGGCCGTTTGGAGTGCCGGGGACTGGCGTACCGTTGCGCTTGATGCGAGGCGTAGCTGCACTGGATCTGTTCTGCAAGGAGTAAGGATGAAACTCAGGTGGATCGGCCTATTGCTGCTTCCGCTGCTGGCCGTGCCTGCCAGGCCGGCAAGCGCGCCTCCGGGAGTGGTGATCGACCATCAACCGGCCTCGACCGGCATGTATATCGGCTCGCCCTCCATCGCTATTCTTCCGGATGGGGTCTACGTCTGCTCGCATGACCTGTTCGGTCCCAAATCGACGGAGAACGCCTCTGGCGTGACGCGCGTCTTTGTCTCCCGGGATCGCGGCGCCACCTGGGAAAAAACCGCGGAGGTGCACGATCAGTTCTGGTCGTCGCTGTTCTTTCTGCGCAAACAGCTTTATCTGTTGGGAATCACCGGGCAATATGGCCGGATCGTGATTAGGCGCTCCAGCGACGAAGGAAAGACCTGGAGCGCGCCCTCTTACCTGACCAACGATCCTGGCTATCACACCGCGCCCGTGCCTGTGATTGTGGAACGTGGGCGTGTCTGGAGAGCTTTTGAATACCACCCGGCCGGCGCATGGGGAGGGTTCCAGGCCTTTGTCGCTTCCGCGCCGGAAAAGGCCGACCTGCTGGACGCGCGCAACTGGAGCTTCACAAATCGCCTTCCGTACCCTTCAAATGCCGGCGCAGGGAAAACCTGGCTCGAAGGAAACGCTGTCGTGGGTCCGGGCCATCATATTCTGGACATTCTGCGCGTCGACAACATTGAAAAAGCGGCAATCGCCGAGGTCGACGATGGCGTGCTGAAATTTTCGGCGCTGGTGGACTTTCCCGGCGGCGCAAAAAAGTTCAGCATCCGCTACGACAAGGTCAGCCGGAAATACTGGACGCTTTCCAACCCCGCTTTGCCTTCCGAGCCCCTGTCCGCCACGAATCCCGCCGC
>JARLGF010000032.1 GCA_031296165.1 Occallatibacter sp.
GTACCACATGATCAGTGTGACGAAATACCGGTACAAGGTGTTGCTCGGCGAGATCGCAGTTTGAACTCGTGATCTGCTTCGACAAATCTGTCAGGGGCGCGAAGTGGTGATTGTGCAAGGATCGGTAAGCCCAGACCATGTGCACATGTTGGTGAGTGTGCCTCAGCAATTGTCACCAGCCAAGCTGGTGCAGTACATGAAGGGCAAATCAAGCCGGATGCTGCAGGATGAATTTCCCCAGTTGAAGAAGCGATATTGGGGCCAGCATTTGTGGGCGCGGGGATATTTTGTGTCGACGGTAGGACGCGATGAGGCCACGATCCGGGAGTACATTCGCAACCAGGAGAAGGAAGACGGCTGCTTGGACCAGTTGAACCTGTGGAAGTGACCTGCCACCGACAAGGTGGCGCAATTCAGTCGGGGCCGCGTTAGCGTCCCCGCTCAAGCCGCTTTGAGCGGCTCACCTAAGAAAGCCTCCAGCTTTGCCGGAGGTTCTTACTAAATACATAGGGAGGGCGGTATGTGGTACGGATTCGTTCCAACTGTACCAAGTGGCAGGGCAGCCCAGCGGCATGGAACGGGCACTTTGAAGACGGTCCATAGCAGTTTCAGAAATGGCAGAGGCTGAAGCCAGAAAGCTCCGTCGGCGCAGCCATCGGGGAGCGGCGGCTTAACGGATTTTCCGAAACTTCACATCGAACCGCAGCATTTTCCACGCGGCCGGCCACATGGCTCAATTGCGGTCCTGTTCAGCGCACCAGGCAGGGCTTCTTGGGGTCGAACTTCCACTCCGGAATCAGGTACTGCATCGCAATTGCATCGTTGCGCGCGCCCAGGCACTTTGCCTCGTACAGCGCATGAGCGCGCTCCACGGCTTCCAGGTCCAGTTCCACGCCCAGCCCGCCCCGCTCCGGCACGGTCAACAGGCCGTCCTTGATCGGGAAGGGATTCTTCGTCAGGAATTGCCCGTCCTGCCAGATCCAGTGCGTATCGATGGCTGTAATTGCGCCTGGCGCGGCTGCGGCCACATGCGTCACCATGGCCAGCGAGATGTCGAAGTGATTGTTCGAGTGCGAGCCCCACGTCAGCCCGTGATCGCTGCAAATCTGCGCCACGCGCACTGAGCCCTGCATCGTCCAGAAGTGCGGATCGGCTAGCGGAATGTCCACCGCGTGCAACTGTAGCGCGTGCTTTAACTGGCGCCAGTCGGTCGCAATCATATTGGTTGCCGTGGGCAGGTTGGTCGCCTGCCGGAACTCCGCCATAATCTCCCGGCCGGAAAATCCCTGCTCCGCGCCGCACGGATCTTCCGCATAGGCCAGCACATCCTGCCTGCCCTTGCACAGTGCCACAGCCTCGTTCAAGCTCCATGCGCCGTTCGGGTCCAGCGTAATGCGCGCTTCGGGGAAACGCGCGGCCAGAGCGGCAACGGCCCGCATCTCCTCAGCGCCGGCCAGCACGCCGCCCTTCAGCTTGAAGTCGTTGAAGCCATACCGCTCTCGTGCCGCCTCGGCCAGCCGCACCACGGCCTCCGGCGTCAGCGCTTCCTCGTCGCGCACGCGGAACCAGCCCTCTGCCGACTTGCCCGCGCGCCGATAGTTCAAATCCGTCTTCCCACTGTCTCCAATAAAAAACAGATAGCCCAGCACCGGCACCTTCGTCCTCTGCTGCCCCTCGCCCAGAAGCGCTGCAACCGGCAGCCCGAGAAACTGCCCCAGCAGATCGAGCAGCGCCGACTCAATCGCCGTCAACGCATGAACGGTAATACGCAGGTCGAAGGTCTGCAAGCCCCGCCCCCCCGTATCGCGATCCCGGAAGCGCTCCCGCACCGCATTGAGAATCGCATTGTACGAAGCGATCTCGCGCCCCATCACCAGCGCGCTGGCCTCCTCAAGAACCTGGCGTATCTTCTCGCCGCCCGGCACCTCGCCCACGCCGGTGTTGCCCGCCTCATCGGTCAGAATGGCGAGATTGCGCGTGAAGTACGGGCCATGCGCACCGCTCAGGTTCAGCAGCATACTGTCCTCGCCCGCCACCGGGACAATGCGCATGGCGGTAATCCGCGGCGATCTGCCGCCGGCGTTGCTCATCATTGGTGATTCGCTCACAATGTTTCTCCTGCCCCGGTGGCCTGTTTCATCCGTTCCCGGCTGTTGCCCAGGTGATTGCGTACCGCCGCGCGCGACGCCTCGGGATCGGCGCGCACAATCGCGTTGTAGATGTCTTCATGCTCGTTGTTGATGCGCTTCAAATACTCCTGCCGCTGCGGTTCCTGCTCGTCGATCTGGAACCGGGAGCGCGGAATCACCTTCAGCCCCAGCGTGGTCAGGATGTCCAACATGTAAGGATTGCCCGCCGCCCGTGCAATCTCCAGATGAAACCGTAAATCCGGATCGATGGCCCCCTGCCCGGTCACAATCTCATCCCCGAAGGCTTCCATCGCCAGCCTCATGGCCTCCAGATGGCTGTCCGTGCGCCGCACCGCAGCCAAAGCCGCGGCTTCCGTCTCCAGGCCGAGCCGCAATTCCAGCACCGCCAGTACGTCTTCCGCTGTACCGGTGGCCCGGCGCTCCAGCCCAAAATCCGTTCTCTCCGCAAGCTCGCACACAAACGTGCCCACGCCGTGCCTCGTGGCCACCAGCCCCGCCGCCTGCAACTTCGACATGGCCTCGCGCACCACCGTCCGGCTCACGCCTTCCCGGCGCACAATCTCGAACTCCGGCGGCAGCTTCTCCCCGGGTGCCAGAGTTCCGCTTTCAATCAGCGAAGAGATGTGCGCCACCACCTGCTGCGTCAGGCTGCCGGCAGCCTTTCTCATCCCGGAATCCATCATGCGCGCACCTCGTTCATTTCCCGCCTACTTGTATGACATCCTATCACTAAGGCAAACTAAAAATTCGACGAATTCCTTATTTATCCTTAAAATTAACATATAATCTGGCGCACGGATCAGAATTTATTCTATGATGTCTTATCTCTTAGGCGCGAATTTTCGTGAAATAAGCGGAAATCACCACCGAGAAGCAACTGCCCTACAGTAGTTCCCTGAGCCCAATGCCAACCTCAGCGCCAAGGGAGTAAAGGCCGTATGGCATTCGATCTTTTGACGGGCGCTGAGTCCGTCCATGCAAAGGAAAGGACGACATGAATCGCAGACAGTTCATCGTTGCCGGCAGCGCCGCCGGAATTGTTGCCGCCAATCCAGGTGCACCGGCGTCCGCTTACCCGGCTGCGAGCGCGAAACCCGCTGCCCAGTCAGCCCTCATGAAGCTGGGCGATCAGACCGCGCCCACCAACGATGTGCACCTCGCCTACCTCGCCCGCTACGGCGTGCGCAACATCTGCGGCTATCCGCAAATTGCCGACGGCCGCCTCTACGCCACCGTCGACGAACTCAAGCGCATGATCGACTTGGCTGGCAAATACGGCATCGGCGTCGACTGTACCGCGCCTCCTTTCCTTGAGTCCACCCACATCGACAAGGAAAAACATCCCGCCATCATGCTGGCGCAGAGCCCGGAGCGGGACCGCGACATTGAAGCCTTGCAGACCTTCATCCGCAACTGCGCGCTGGCCGGCGTCCCCTCCATCAAATACAACATGAGCCTTCTCGGCGTTCTGCGCACCGGCCGCACGCCGGGCCGCGGAGACGCCACGTACAGCACCTGGAAGCTGGCCGAGGCGCATCCCGACCCGCCGCTCACCCGCGCCGGCCGCGTCGATGCCGAGGCTTTCTGGGAGCGCATTACCTACTTTCTTGACCGCGTCATTCCCGTGGCCAACGAGTACAAAATCCGCATGGCTTGCCATCCCCAGGACCCCGGTGTTCCGCCCGAAGGCTACCAGGGCGTCAACCGCGTGCTCGGCACCATCGACGGGCTCAAGAAGTTCGTCGCCATTCAGGAGAGCCCGTACCACGGCCTGAACTTCTGCCAGGGAACCATCTCTGAAGCCCTGCGCAATCCTGCCGTCGAAATTTTTGACGTCATCCGCTACTTCGGCACGCGCAAAAAAATCTTCAACGTCCACTTCCGCAACATTCGCGGCCATCGCGACGACTTCATCGAGGTCTACCCGGACGAGGGCGACATCGATTTCGTGAAAGCCATCAAGCTTTACAAAGAGATCGGCTATCCCTACATGCTCATGCCAGACCATGTGCCGCTGGCCCAGTCCGATCCCGGCTCCCTGCAATCCTTTGCCTTTTGCTATGGATACATCCGCGGCCTCATCCAGTCCGTCAACTCCGAAGCCTGAGCGGAAGAAAGATCCTCACCATGCCTGAAACCAGACAAACCCGAATTCGTTATCTCATCATTGGCATCCTGTTCGTGGTGAGCGCCTTCAGCTTTGCCGACCGCTCCGCCCTGTCGCAGGCAGCCGGCTCCATGCCCAAAAACATTGACCTCACCCCGGAGCGCATGGGCTACCTGCTGTTCGGATTCGGCTGGGCCTATGCGCTGGGCCAGTTGCCCTCCGGCGGCCTGCTGGACCGCTTCGGATCGAAGCGCGTCTACGGCATCAGCATCATCCTCTGGTCCATCTTCGCCTTCTTCACCGGGTTCGCAGGCTACCTCACCGCCAGCGCTGCCTTCACGGCCATCTTTCTTTTGCGCATTCTGTCCGGCCTTGCGCAATCGCCTGTCTTTCCCGGCAACGGCCGCATCGTCGCCTCCTGGTTTCCCACCTCCGAACGTGGCCGCGCCTCGGCCATCTTCAACTCCTCGCAATATTTCGCGCTCCCCATCTTCGCGCCCATCTTCGGATGGCTCATTCACAGCTACGGCTGGCAAAGCTGTTTCTGGTTCATGGGGGTACTCGGCGCTCTGCTCACGGTGCTTTGGTTCACCATGATCTACGGCGTCAAAGATCATCCCAGCATCTCGTCCGCGGAGATCGAATACATCGAGCGCGGCGGCGGCCTCGTCAACACCGATGCCCAAACCGGCATAAAGAAGAACACGCTCACTTGGGCCACCGTCAAAATGCTCTTGAGCCATCGCATGTTGGTGGGCGTGTACCTGGGCCAGTACTGCATCACGACGCTGACTTGGTTCTTCCTCACCTGGTTCCCGCTTTACCTGGCGCAGGCGCGGCACATGTCGGTCCTCAAGGTCGGCTTTGCGGCAGCGGTGCCAGGGCTGTGCGGCGGCTGCGGCGGCATCCTCGGCGGCATCATCTCTGACAAGCTGCTCAGCCGTGGCTGCTCCCTCAGCTTCGCGCGCAAGCTCCCCATCATGGCGGGCATGGCGCTCTCCATGTCCATCGTCGCCTGCAATTACGCCAGCTCGCAAAGCCTCATGCTGCTGTTCATGTCCATCTCGTTTTTCGGCAAAGGCATCGGCGCCCTGGGCTGGACCGTCATCAGCGACACCTCGCCCAAAGGCATGGTGGGCATGAACGGCGCGCTCTTCAATCTCTGCGGCAACATGGCAGGCATCACTACGCCTCTCATCATCGGCTACATCGTCGCAAAGACGCACTCGTACAACGGCGCGCTGATCTATGTAGCGTGTATCGCATTCTGCGCCATCGTGAGCTTCGGTCCCATCGTCGGAGAGATCAAGCGCCTTGAAGTTGCACCCGAGGCAGCCGCAAGCTAAGCAACCAGCAGGAACCCGCCGGAGCCAGTCTCCACACGTCCTGCAACTAATTCTTGTTAGCAACCACGCTGGCGCGTTTTGCGCCGGCCAGCAGCACAGGAGGTTCACATCATGGCCGAGTGGCCGGGAAATTTACCACGCAATGCATTCAAGCAGGCTCTCGCAAGCGGTCAGCGCCAGGTGGGATTGTGGAGCGCTCTGGCCAGTCCCATCGCCGCGGAAATCATCGCGGGAGCGGGCTTTGACTGGATCGTCATCGATGGCGAGCACGGTCCCAACGACATCGCATCCCTGCTCCCGCAACTGCAGGCCATGCGCGGCGGCACTGCCGAGCCCGTCTTCCGCGTGCCGTGGAACGACGCGGTCATCATCAAGCGCGCTCTCGATGTCGGTGCCCGCTCGCTCCTCATCCCCTTCGTTCAAAATGCGGAGGAGGCGCGCAAAGCCGTTGCCGCCGCCCGCTATCCGCCCCTGGGCATTCGCGGTGTTTCCGTTGCGCCGCGCGCCAACGACTACGGCCGCGTGCAGAACTACCACAAGAACGCGCACCTGGACACATGCATCGTGGTGCAGTTGGAGACGCGCGCCGCGCTCGCTGAAATTGAAGCCATCGCCGCCATCGACGGCGTAGACGGCCTCTTCATCGGTCCCAGCGACCTCGCCGCGGACTTCGGCCATCTCGGCAATCCCAAACACCCCGAGGTGCAGGCAGCCATCCAGGATGCCGCCGTACGCATCCGCGCCACAGGCAAATCCGCGGGAACACTGTCGGGCAACGCCGACGATGTCGAGCGTCTCTTCGGTCTCGGTTTCAACTTCACGGCAACCGGCAGCGATGTAGGCCTTCTGGCCCGCGGAGCCGAACAGGTCGCCGCGCGCTTTCACAAGAACTAGGATTTTTATTTACTCTTTGGAAGCCACGCGCTTCTGCACAAAAGGAGAACCACCATGGCAACACTAGGATTTGTCGGCCTCGGCATCATGGGCCGTCCCATGCTCAGCAACCTCGTCAAGGCTGGCCATACCGTCGTCGCTTTCGGCCGCAATGCAAAAAAACTGGACGCGTCTGTCGCCGACGGAGCCCAGCGCGCCGCGTCGAATCGCGAGGTGGGTGAGCGCGCCACTGTCATCTTCACCATGCTTCCCGACGGCCCTCAAGTCGAAGAGGTCGTGCTCGGCCCCAGCGGCATTCTGGAGGGATGTAAATCAGGATCGCTCATTGTCGACATGAGCTCCATCAATCCCCTGGTCTCGCAAAAGATCGCTGCCGCATGCGCCGCCAAAGGCGTCGATTTTATCGACGCTCCAGTCAGCGGCGGCGAACCCAAGGCCATTGAGGGAACCCTCGCCATCATGGTCGGAGGCAGCGACAAAGCCTTCCAACAGGCCGAGCCGCTGCTCAAATGCATGGGTTCCAGCGTCACGCACACCGGCCCGGTGGGCGCGGGCAACACCACCAAGCTGGCCAACCAGATCATGGTTGCCTGCAACATCGCCGCCATGGGCGAGGCTCTGGCGCTGGCCACGCGTTGCGGACTCGATCCTGAAGTTGTGTTCAACGCGGTCAAAGGCGGACTGGCCGGCAGCACCGTGCTCAACGCCAAGGCGCCCATGCTCATCGCCCGCAACTTCAAGCCCGGATTCACCATCCGCCTTCATCAGAAAGACCTGCGCAACGCCCTGCTCGCAGCCGAGGCAAACAAGGTCTTTCTTCCGCTCACTGCACTTGTCCAGCAGATGCTGCAATCGCTCATAGGCGACGGCAAAGGCGAACTCGATCATTCCGCCATCGCCACGTTTGTTGAAGGGCTCAGCCACGTAGAGATCAAGCGCCCCGCATAACTTACTCCGTAACCTGATAGAAACGGAAGAAGAATGGATAGGCATTATAGGCTGCGGAAAAACTCAATCCGGAGGGAGGCGGGGGTTTCAACCCCCGCACAATGCCAATGAAATCAACGGTGGCTTAAGCCGCGGAGGGATGTTTTTCGGACTTTTGGCTTGCAAGAGTGACCGGACCATAGCGCTGCGCTATATTTCCCATCGTTCCGGTACAAATCGGCAAATGCCAGAGGGTAGTCTGTTCAGGAAATTTTGACGCGGTCGGACTCGCGATACGGGCCTGCACGAAGGTAGGACCGGCATCTTGTGGCCTGAGCAGGATCGTAAGCCGGCTCAAGCTGAAGAAGAGGTCCCTGACTTGTTCGTTGTCACATCCCCATGATCAAAATTGCATCTGGAGCAAACATCCCGGCGGCAGAGCAGCCCGTTTCCGCACCCGGTACAATAAAACCGTGATGGATCTGGTCCAGATTGTCCCCGCCCGTAAGGCGCCGGCGCCCAAACCCGAGTGGCTCAAGGCCCGCGCTCCGGTCGGAGAAAACTACCACGACCTCAAGCGCCTCGCCCGCTCCCTCGGCCTCAATACCGTCTGCGAAAGCGCCCAGTGTCCCAACATCGGTGAGTGCTGGCATCACAAAACCGCCACCTTCATGATGCTGGGCAATCTCTGCACCCGCCGCTGCGGATTCTGCGCCGTTCCCAAGGGCCGTCCCGAGCCTATCGACTTCGACGAGCCCAGAAAGGTCGCAGAGGCAGTGGCCAAGTTAGGGCTGCTCCACGCAGTGGTTACCAGCGTCAACCGCGACGACGACCTCCTCGGCGGCGCCCGCGCCTTTGCTCTGGTGATTGAAGAAATTCGCCGTCAGGCCCCCGGCTGCCGCACTGAGGTGCTCATTCCCGACTTCCAGGGCAGGGAAGAGGCCATCCGCATTGTCGTTGAGGCCCGCCCTGAAGTCCTCAATCACAACACCGAGTCGGTCCCCCGCCTCTATCGCGTGGTCCGTTCCGGTGCGCGTTACGAGCGCACCCTTGAGCTCCTGCGCTACGCCAAGCAACTGAATCCCGCCGGCGTAACCAAGTCAGGAGTTATGGTCGGTCTCGGCGAGGAAACCGCCGAACTGCTCCAGGTCTTTCGCGATCTGGCCGCCGTCCATTGCGACATTCTCACCATCGGCCAGTATCTGCGTCCCTCGCGCGACCACCTGCCCATGGCCCGCCTCTACACCCCGCGCGAGTTCGCCGAACTCAAGACCGAAGCCCTCAAAATGGGTTTCCGCCACGTCGAGTCCGGTCCCCTTGTCCGCTCCAGCTACCACGCCCACGAGCAAGCCGCCTCCACCGGCCTTACGGTGGTTGCGTAGACTCTAAGCATTGAGCGACAGAAACTCCGCCGACTAAAGCAGTTCTCCAGTTGCTATAGAGGGAAACCATGTCACACAGTGGCTTTTCCTTTCCGGGGTCCCTAGCGATTCGGGGTCCCCATGAAGCGAACTCTGCTTCATGGGGTGAAGGAACAGGTTATTGTCGCTGGGGTGGAAGAAAGAGCCGCCTGGCATGATGTTTTTGCGCGGAAAACACGCCAAAAACAGCCAATCCATCCCAAATGACGCGCTGGCGAGCAGGTTTCACTGCCTCTGGAGCGCCGCATTTCGCCGATTTTCGCCGCCAGCGGGTGGCCCCGGTGCCTCGCATTTGGGCAACTGCATATCGTCGTTCGGATCGCGGCAGACGTGCAGGCTCCCGGAAACATTCGTTCTCAATGGAAATGGAAGAACTGCATCGAGGGCGGGGAGCACGTCTGCGACATTCCACCTGAACTTCTCATGCAGAATGCGGACGATTTCATCTTCGATGGGATCGCAGAGGGATATCGTGTGCTCGCGTGTCGCCTTCAGAACTGCCTGGAAAGGCGTTCCTCGCCTCAGAGCGAAATGCAGCGCCGATATCCAAACGCTCGTATCGATAACAACAATCATCAAGAGGCCAGAGCTTGCTTCGCTTCCCTCTCAGCGCGCATCTCGGCGCGAACTTCGTCGACAAGCCTCTCCACGTCGTCCTCAGTGTAGCCATTTGGATTCTTCGTGGCGGCGTACTTCCCGGTCTCGTCGAAGATGGCGCCGACTCGTTGTGCGTGGAACGTGCGGAAAGCTTCGCGCATGAGTTCACTCATGGTGCGATTTTGCTGTTTTGCCATGAGTTGAGCTGCCGCGGCCATCTCCGGCGGCATGGAGATCGAAAAAACGCGGGACCGGCGAGTTGCAGGCATAAAACACCTCTTGTATGATATTGTACTCGATTGTCATACAATTTGCCGTAGTATCGTCTCTCCTTCCCTCACATACAAAGCTCACCAGAGTGCATAAAATCGTGGTTTCCGAAGTATTTTCACCCTTGCAGCCGGGTGCCGGTGTATTGGAGAACCGCGCTGGAAGCCTCTGAGGGAATGCCGGTTCCTCTATGTCACTCCTGAATAGGCTCCCTCATTCCTGCCATTTGCAGATAATTACCCCACCCGGGCGCACAATTGTTTCATGGTGTCTTTTCCCGCAGGTATCGAAATCCGATCGGAGCAAGGGACTTCAGCCCCGGCCCTCGACCGTTGCTCCTGGACCATCTGGAGGGAACGTGCTCGAAACACTTTTCAGACCGAATCGGACATGTGCAAATCTCATATAGCGGTACTATAACCTCAAAAAACGCCCAAAAACGCACCTAAGTCTTTTGTTATCGAATTTTTGCGTGTAACCCATTTAGAATCTAATTTTTGCGGCGATACTACCACCTTATCTTATTGAAAATGGAGAACTTGGTTAAATACATAGGGGGAGGGGGGGGTAGGTGCCGGTATGTGGCACGGAGCCGTCCAACTGTACCGGTTGGCAGGGCTGCCCAGCGGCATGAAATGGGCACTCTGCTGGCGGTCTATAGCCGTTTCAGAAATGGTAGAGAGCAAAGCCCTGAAGCGACGACCCTGCAACGCCTTTGGCGGCTCTACGGATTTTCTTAAACTGCTCTAGTAGAATAGCCGTTGGCAGTTGGCATCTTGCGAGGTAGATACGATGGCAGTCTCGATCATGGCCGGTATTCCGGCCCTCAAAGAACTCAACAGCGGCCTCCGCCGCCGCATGGACCAGGCCGTGGCCACTTTCCAGGCCAACCTGGCCTCCACGCGTACCGGCAGGGCCAGCGTCCACATGCTCGACCAGGTCAGGGTGGACTACTACGGAACACCAACACCCATCAGCCAGCTCGCGCAGGTCTCGGCCCCGGAACCGCAACTCATCCTGATCGCACCCTGGGACCCAAGCATCCTCAAGGAGATCGAGAAGTCCCTGCGTACCTCCGATCTCGGCTTCAATCCCATCTCCGACGGCAAGGTTCTCCGCGTCCCCGTCCCCCCCATGACTGAGGAGCGTCGCCGCGATGTCTGCAAGCACCTGAACAAGGTCCTCGAGGAGCACCGCACAGCCGTCCGCAACGTTCGCCGCGACGGCAACGACGCCCTCAAGAAGTTCGCCAAAGAAAAGAAGATCAGCGAGGACGAAGAGAAGCGCTCCCTTGAAGAAATCCAGAAGATAACCGACGAAGAGATCCGCCGCATGGAAGAGCTATCCCACAAAAAGGAAGCAGAAGTCATGCAGGTCTGAGTGGCGTTCGCCTTCTGCTTTTTTAGAGAATTGGGTGCCCCAGGTCTCGCTTTAGAGACCTGGGAGCCCTGCTCAACTCTCCTCGAGAATCATCGAACCAAACTTGGGTGCTCCGCCCGCTACTTCTTCACCCTCTTATAAAACGGCAGCGCCACCTGCTTCGCCCGCACCTTGTTCCCCCGCACATCCACCAGCACATCCTCGCCGCCAGCAGCCACCGCCGCCGGAACCAGCGCCATCGCGATATTCGTCTTCAAAAACGGCGCAGGCGAGCCAGACGTTACCACGCCAATCTGTTCTCCGTCCAACGACAGCACTGCGTACCCATCCCGCCCAATCCCGCGTTCCACCATCTCCAGGCCCACAATCTTCCGCCCCGGCCCGCCGGCAGCCTGTACCGCCAGCAGCGCCTCGCGTCCAATAAACTCGCCTTTATCCAGCTTGAGCCACCGCGCCAGCCCGCCCTCGAACACGTTGATCGCATCGGAGATCTCATGCCCGTACAGCGGCATCCCTGCCTCCAGCCGCAGCGTATTCCGCGCCCCCAGCCCGCAAGGCCGTATGCCAAACTCCCCCCCCGCCTCCATCAGCGCATTCCACATCTTCTCCGACGTCGCCACATCTGAGGGAATATAAACCTCAAATCCGTCCTCGCCAGAGTAGCCGGTGCGCGCAATCATCACGTTCGGCACACCGGCCACCGCGCCCCAGGTGAACCAGTAGTTCTTGATCGCGCTCAAGTCCACCTTCGTCAGCTTTTGCAGCGTCTCCAGCGCCCGCGGTCCCTGCAGTGCGAGTTGCGAGTAGTAGCTGGAATAATCGGCCAGATGAATCGAGGGGAAACCGCCCGCCTGCTGCCGGATCCACGCGTAATCCTTATCCTTGGTCCCGGCGTTCACCACCAGCAGGTAGTCGTTCGGGCTCAGCCGGTGCACCAGAATGTCGTCCACAAAGGTGCCTTCCGGCGTCAATAGCGCGGAGTAGTGGGCCTGCCCATCCCGCAGCCGCGAAGCGTCGTTCATGGTGATGTGCTGCACGGCGGCCAGCGCGCCCGGACCGCGGAACTGGATCTCCCCCATGTGGCTCACGTCGAACAGCCCCACGCCGGTGCGTACCGCCAGGTGCTCGGCGATCAATCCCCCACCTGGGCATGGATATTCCACCGGCATATCCCACCCCCCAAAGTCCACCATCTTGGCCTTGAGAGCGCGGTGGATAGCGTTGAGGGCGGTCTTCTTCAGTACGGGCGCGACGGATGTGGTCTGTTCCTGGGTGGTCATGGAAATCCTTTCGGCCAAAGTACGGCCTCCTGCTTACGATAGGGAGTGGGCGGCAGCGGGGTCAAACGCAGTGGCTGGTTTTAGGATGAACTGGACGGAATAAACCGGACTGGGTCTCAGGAAAGGGCAAGACATGGACTATTTTCGCGGATTGGTACTGCTGGGGGCGGGATGCTTTGCGCTGTACCGGGGCTGGAAGATCCACACCAGCCATTATGCCCTATGGGCTTACGGACTGGGCCTGCTCGCGGTCGCCGTCGGCATCTGGCGCCTGACCCGCAAGCCAGACCGCCTGCGGGCCCAATAGCCAGCCGCACCGCTCTCAATTGAATGATTGCAACCGGAGGATCTTTCAACCCCATGCCCAATTTTTACAACCGCATACAGGGCCGCAGCCTGGAACGCCTGGCCGCCTTGAGCGACGGCATCTTTGCCGTGGCCATGACGCTGCTGGTCCTCGACCTGCATATCCCCTCGGCCGCCCAGGTGCACAGCGAGGGCCAACTGCTCGCGGCTCTGGGTGCGCAAGGCCCGCAGTGGATCGCCTACGGCATGAGCTTTCTCACCCTCGGCATCTTCTGGGCCGGACAGCAGACCCAGCTCAGCCACATCGGCGAAGGCGCGCGCGACCTCACCTGGATTCATCTGGGCTTTTTGTTTTCCATCACGCTGTTGCCATTCTCCACGCGGCTGCTGGCCGAGTTCATCGTCTATCGCCTCGCTCTGGGCGCGTACTGGCTCAATATTCTGGCTCCCGGCGCAATGCTTTATTGGAGCTGGGCGTACGCCTCGCACGCCAACCTCATCAAATCCGACACCCCGCCCGAAATTCGCGGCAGCATCTGCCACCGCATCCTCATCGCCCAGTCGCTCTACGCTGCGGGTGCGGCTCTCTGCTTCATCAATACCTGGGTCAGCATTGCGGCTATCGTGCTGGTGCAGTTGAACTATGCCATTGCGCCGCGGCTTTGGCGCCGCAGGCGTTCCTGACCTTGAACTCAAGCTCGCCCGCCGCTCAGCGCTTATGTGCCCGCCAGAACGAGCTGACGCCCAGGTAGAGAAAAACCAGCGTGAGCCCGGCGTAGGCAAGAAATTTCCAGTGGTCCGGTCCGTGCGCGTAGCTGGCGCGCGTGGGCCACAGTCCCCTGGAAATAAATACCGGCACAAAGATCAGGAAGAAGACCCCGGAAACTTCCAGCCACAGTATGCCGCCCACCCGTCTGAAAGGCCGTAGAAAGCCGCCTAGACCCTTGGCGACGCCGCGGCTGGCTTGTCCTGCCGCTTGTCCTGCGGCACGGTTTCGCACGGCAGCGTCAACAGCGGGTTGCGGCGTAGCGGCTGCTGCTTGTGCCTGGGCTGCCATGTGCTGGCCTGCAATGCGCCCGGCAACCCGCAGCCCAATGCCCAGCGTGCGTCCGATGGTCTGAGGTTTCATTCCGTTTATGATGGTAGCAGCGGAGCGTGACCGGTCGCATTTCGCCGTTTTTTTGCGCTTCCCATTTGCTCCTGAACGGCGATCGAAGTAAGGTAATAGAAATCCCGCGCCGCAACCCGCGCTCCTTCTCGCGCTGGCCGCCGCCCTTGGAGGACTCCATGACATCTCGTATGCGCGAACTCATTCAGCAACTCGGCGAGGCCATCCATGAGTCGGTCATTGAGAGCGAGCAGATTGCTGGAGTGGTCCAGGATATCCGCAAGTTCGGCTTTGACGTGCTCTTGATGCTTGAAGCCACCATCGGCCTCAACGAGGTCAACTCCACAGAGTCTGAGAACGCGGAGCCCGGCGCTGTACCTTCCGGCGACGACATGCCTTTCACCCAGAACGACCTCAGCTTCCTCCGCTCGCTGCGCATCTCCGTCCAGGGCGAGGAAGACAATCAAGGCGAACAGGAAATCCGCGGCAAGCAGAAAAACCACGAAGACAAGGACGAAGAGCAGCCCGGCTGACCCGCCGCTGCAATCTCCCTTCAGCGCAACTACAAAGAAAAACTTCAGCTCTTCAGCGCCACCCGGATGTGCAGTTCCTTCAACTGCTGCTCGGTCACTGTTGTCGGTGCGTCGGCCATCAGGTCGATGGCCTTCGCAGTCTTGGGGAACGCGATCACTTCGCGCAGGCTGGGCGCCCCGGTCAGCAGCATCACAATGCGGTCCAGGCCCAACGCAATGCCGCCGTGCGGCGGCGTCCCGTACTCCAGAGCATCCAGAAAGAAGCCAAACCGCTTGTGAGCTTCCTCATCGCTGATGCCCAGTGACTGGAAGATCTGCTGCTGCACATCTTTGCGATGAATTCGGATCGACCCCGACCCCAGCTCCAGACCGTTCATCGCCAGGTCATAGCAGTTGGCGCGCACGCTGGCCGGATCGGTCAACAGGTTGGCCATATCCGCCTCGTGCGGCGCGGTGAACGGATGGTGCGCCGGCACCCACGAAGTCGTGGCCAGGTCGTACTCGAACATGGGAAAGTCCACGATCCAGATGGGGTTGAAGGCTGCGGAGCCATCGATCACGCCGCTCTTCGGATCGGCGTCCCGGACCGTCTTCTCCGTCACGCCAAAAGCTCCATGGCGATCAGCGTACTTCTTGGCCAGTTCGCTGCGGAAGTTCCCGGCCGCCGAGTACACATTGATCTCGCGCTCTGACAGCCGCCCTGCAAACTTGGTGTCGCTGGCCTTCACCGGGTGGGCCGGGTCGCCGGCCACAATAATCACAAAATCGCCCTCGGCCGCTCCCACCAGTTCCCGAACCTTGACCGCGGATTCAGGAAATCCCTTGGCCAACCGCTTGAAATCGTCAATGAACTTCGCGCCTTTTTTCTGGTCGAAGAGCGGATGATTGTCCTCGCGCTCCTTGCGGCTCAGTTCGCCCACCTTGGGAATGCGCAAGGCCACCACCGGCAGCGCCGGATCGATCTGCAGCGTAGCCAGCGCAGCGTCAGTGAATGCCGGCCGTACATCGGTCAGTCCCGGCAGGCGCAGATCCGGCTTATCGCTGCCAAATTGCCGCATCGACTCGTCGTAGGTAATGCGTGGGAACGGCGTCGCCAGTGTGACGCCCGCCGCGGCAAACCCTGCGGAAAGAAACTGCTCCACCACCGCAAACACCGTCTCTTGGCGCGGAAAGCTCATTTCCAGATCGATTTGCGTAAACTCGAGCTGGCGGTCTGCGCGCAAATCCTCATCGCGGAAGCAGCGCGCAATCTGGAAGTACCGGTCGAACCCGCTGATCATGAGAATCTGCTTGAAGATCTGCGGCGACTGCGGCAGCGCGTAAAACTCGCCCGGATGCACGCGGCTCGGCACCAGAAAATCGCGCGCCCCCTCCGGCGTGCTCTTGGTCAGAATGGGCGTTTCTATCTCTAGAAATCCCTGCGTGCTCAGGCTCTCGCGAATGGCCAGCGTAATCTGGTGGCGCAGCCAGAAGTTGCGCTGCATCTCTGGCCGCCGCAGGTCCACATAGCGGTATTTCAGGCGCACTTCCTCGTTCTGAATGGCCTCTTCCGACGGCGAAAACGGCGCTAGTCGCGTGTCGTTCAGCACCAGCAGTTCCGTCGCCTCAATCTCAATCTCGCCGGTCGGCATCTTCGGGTTGATGGCATCGGCGTCGCGCAGGCGCACCTTGCCCACTGCGGCCACAACGTACTCCGGCCTCACCTGCTCGCCCTTCGCGTGGCCCTCCGGGGTCAGTTCCTTGTCCAGCACAATCTGAGTTATGCCGGAGCGGTCGCGCAGATCCAGAAAGATCAGGTTGCCGTGATCGCGGCGCCGGTTCACCCAGCCCATCAAAACCACGTTTTGCCCGGCCTGCGCCGCGCGCAATTCTCCGCAATGATGCGTCCGTTCGAGACTTCCTAGAAAATCAAGCACTACTTGTGTCCTTTACTTGCCTTCAAATCGTCAAAAACTACAAACCTTTATCATGGATGGGTGACCCATGTCTCGCCTTTGAGACCTGGAAAACTACAATTCTCATGCCTCGTAAGCAGCGTCTGCCGCACCGCAGGTGCTCACAGGCTCAGAAACGCCGCCAACTCCGTACGCGGAATCTTCGTCTGCACACCGGTCGAAAAAGTCTTCACCGTAAGGATACCGGATTGAAGCTCGTCCTCGCCCAGAATCACAATGCGCCGCGCCGTCTTGTCCGCCGCGTCAAACGACTTCTTCAGCCGGAATCCGCCTTCGCCCAGCTCAATCCACAACCCCTGGTGCCGCAGTTCCCGCGCCAGGGTCAGCGCGGCCGCGTTCAGCCCCTCGCCCAGCGGCGCAATATACGCGTCAGCCTTCTGCGCGCCCGCGTTTTGCTCATTCAGCGCCAGCAGGGTCAGAACTAGCCTGTCCTCGCCCATCGCAAACCCGATCCCTGGCGCTTTCGGTCCGCCAATGGCCTCGCTCAGCCCGTCGTAGCGTCCGCCGCCCAGCAGCGCGTTCTGTGCGCCCAGCCCTCCGTGCGTAAATTCGAAGGTCGTCCGCGTGTAGTAGTCCAGTCCGCGCACCAGCCGGTGGTTCCGCGTGTAGGGAACGCCCGCTGCGTCCAGCGCCGCCGTCACCGCAGCAAAGTGCGCCTTGGATGCCTCGTCCAGAGAATCGGCAATCACCGGCAGCGTGTCGATAATCGGCTGATCCGCCGGAACCTTGCAGTCCAGCACGCGCAGCGGATTGGTCACCGCCCTCCGCTTGCAGTCTTCACACATCTGCGAAACCACCGGAACGAGAGCGGCCCGAAGGGCTTCGTTGTAGCGCGCGCGGTCGGCGGGCGAACCCACGGAATTCAACTCCAGCGTCCAGCCGCTGATCCCCAGTTCGTCCAGCAGCGACGCCAGCATCTCCAGCACCTCTGCGTCCCTCAGCGGGCTTTCGCTCCCCGCCGATGGAGGCCCAATCACCTCCGCGCCGATTTGCGAGAACTGCCGGTAGCGCCCCTTCTGCGGCCGTTCCCGCCGGAACTGCGGCCCCATGTAGTAGAGCTTCTGCAGTTGTCCGCTCTCGCCCAGCCCGTGCTCGATGTAAGCGCGCACCACCCCGGCCGTATTCTCCGGCCTCAGTGTCAGCGACTGCGGCTTTTCCGACTGCGCCCGCGCCCGGTCCTCCCACGTGTACATCTCTTTCGACACGATGTCGGTCTCTTCGCCCACGCCGCGGGCAAACAGGCCGGTGTCTTCGAACACAGGGGTGCGAATCTCGCCAAAGTTATAGCGCGCAAAGACGGCCCTCGCCGTCGCCTCAATCCGGTTCCAAAGCGCGGTCTCCGGCGGTAAAAGATCCCGCGTCCCGCGCACAGCTTTCAGGGTGCTCATATCTTCTCTAGTCTAAATGCGATAATTGCCGAGTCGATTCGCTTCGGGAAGGGCGCATCCTGAAACCAGGCGGTCGCATCTGACTTACCGGGAAGTTTTTGGGGTATAAAGGTGTATGCGTGCGCCATACGGCGCTGGAGTCCTGCCATGATGTTTCACGTGGTCCTGACGAAAGACGAGGATGGCTGGATCGTGGCTGAGTGCCCCGCCCTGCCTGGCTGCGTTTCGCAGGGGAAGACGGAACAGGAAGCGCTGGCCAACATCAAAGAGGCCATCACTGCTTGGCTCTGGGCGGAAGATCAGAAAGCCGCCGAAGCATTGCCCGACGACCAGTCGCCCCTCGTCGTTGCTGTATAGCGTAGAACTGTCCCTGTTTTCCTCAATTTCCTCATTTAGCGGTAATTCCCCATCAACATTGCACTCCTATTTGTGCATAAGATTGAACAGGTGAGGAGCGCGTGTGGGTAAGTTGGCGAACATATCCGGCAAGGATGCGGCTAAAGCCTTCCAAAAAGTGGGCTGGCGCGTTCGCGGCCAGGTTGGCAGCCATTTGATCCTCACCAGGGAAGGCATTCGCGCTAATCTAACCGTTCCTCAGCATCCCGAGCTGGCCCCAGGAACCTTGCGCGCGCTGATCCGGATTTCCGGGCTAACCGTAGACGAGTTCCTGAATCTTCTGTAGACCTGCAGGTTCCCACAAATTCATGCAGACTGCGATCACGGCCGACCGAGCCTTTCGCGCAAAACCGATACCAGGCTGTGCCCGCTTAATTCTTCCGGCGCTACCGTCAGATCTTTTGTTTGCAGCGCTTCGAGGAGTCTGCCCTCAAGGGCCGAACATTGCTTCTTATCATCTCGGCTGTATTGACGCATGAACGCAGCAGCCAACTCCTCGCGGTTCTCGTACGCACAGTTGGCCTCGTCAACCTCATTTTCAAAATTCGGAATCGTCAGCATCTCCATCGCGAACTTGGTTCACGCCCTCTTCTTGATCGCCTTCAGCAACGTGCTATCAATCCGCGTTTGCCAGCCCGCTCCGCTGGCCTTGAAGTGCTCAATCACCTCCGGCGAAAGCCGCAGTGAAACCAGCCTCTTCGTCGGAGCCTTCTGCGGCCCGCGCTTTCCCCTGCGCACCACCTTCCCGTCGCGAATCAGATCGGCCTGTGCAAACCACGCACGCGTAGCCTCGGCGTCATTCGGGTCGTAGGGGCCGTCCTCCGGCTCATAGGGGATGCGGTCCCCCTCCTTGGACTCCAGCACGCGGTCCCAATCGGTCTTACTTGGTGTCTTCTTCATATTGTTTGCGCTCCTCGCGGCTGGCGTGCCGGAATGAGATCACGCGGACATCCTCGCCGCGCTCGGTGTAAACTAGGGTCAAGAGCCGCCCCTTGATCACCGCCAGCGCAACATCCATCAACCGGTACTCGTCCTCGCGGCTGGCATCGTAGGTGCACTTGTCCGGGTTGTCGTAGACAAGATGTGCATCTATGAAGTCGAGTCCGTGCTTCTTCAAGTTGGACTTGCGCTTTGCCTCATCCCAGACGAACACAACTTTATTGTAGCTACAATATAAAGAAATGCAAGCGAAATGCGTCCCAACATTTTCTTCAGCCCGTACCCCAAAGAGAGCGATTACCGGTCCGTCCCGGCCAACCCGGTCCGTTTTGGACTGAACCTCAAGCCGGAGTAACCGCCCCACGCCCCGTTTGCATCCTCGCGCCTCGTGCTGCATCTTAGCAACCATGGAATATCGAATTCTAGGAGGCTCCGGCCTCAAAGTTCCCGTACTCAGTTTCGGCGCCGGCACCTTCGGCGGCGGTAGCGATTTTTTCAAATCGTGGGGCGCCTCCAACGATCTGGCCCAGGCCGGCCGCATCGTGGACATCTGTCTTGAGGCCGGCGTCAACCTCTTTGACACCGCCGATGTCTACTCCGACGGCCAGTCGGAAGAGGTCCTGGGCAAGGCGCTTCAGGGCAAGCGCGACCGGGTGCTCATCTCCACCAAGGCCACCTTCCGCCTTGGCGACGGGCCCAACGATGTGGGTTCCTCGCGTTACCATCTGCGCCGCTCTCTAGAGGCCAGCCTGCGCCGTCTCGGTACTGACTACGTGGACGTCTACCACCTCCACGGCTTTGACGCGCTTACTCCCATTGAGGAGGTCCAAGACACCCTCAACACCTTCGTCCACGAGGGCAAAGTCCGCTACACGGCCTGCTCCAACTTCTCCGGCTGGCACCTCATGAAGTCCCTCGCCATTGCCGACCGCCACGGCTGGACCCGTTTCGTAGCCCACCAGGTTTACTATTCCTTGCTCGGCCGCGAATACGAGTGGGAGTTGATGCCGCTCGCCCTCGACCAGAAGATCGGCACCCTCGTCTGGAGTCCGTTGGGCTGGGGCAGGCTGACAGGCAAAATCCGCCGCGGCCAGCCGCTGCCCCAGGTGAGCCGTCTCCACGCCACCTCCGCCTTCGGTCCGCCGGTCGACGACGAGCAC
>JARLGF010000033.1 GCA_031296165.1 Occallatibacter sp.
ATCGACGGGTGTTACGGATGCGGCAGCGCAGCGGACAGAGGCGATTGCTGTTTTCAGCGCGTTCCTGAAGGCGCAGCCGGGGATACGGCAGAACTTTCATGGGCTGTGGGCCTATGCGTCGAAAGATGGAAAGCGGACGCCGGTAATTGAGCTGCCGATGGCGCAGATACCTTAAGGCAGGGAACAGGGAGTAGGGAGTAGGGAACAGGGAACAGCCGAGTGCTGATTTCGAGTGGGTTTGTTTGTCGCAAAAATTCGAAAGACAAAAGGACGGGACATTGGCGGGAATTATCGATCTGCGATCGGATACGGTGACGCGGCCTACGCTGGAGATGCGGGCTGCGATGGCGGCGGCTGAGGTGGGGGACGATGTTTATGGCGAAGACCCTACTGTGAATCTGCTGGAAAAGCGCGCGGCGGAGAGGTTTGGCCGCGAGGCGGCGCTGTTTGTGCCTACGGGCACGATGGGGAACCAGATTGCGATTCGTCTGCACACACAGCCGGGACAGGAAGTGATTGCGGAGTCGCGCGCGCACATTCTGGATTGGGAGATGGCAACTACGGCTGTTTTTTCCGGGTGCCTGGTGCGGGCTGTTGCGGCGGAGCGCGGGATTCTGACATGGAAGCACATTGAACCAGCGATCTATGCACGGGGGGCGTTTCGCGCGGCTACTGGGCTGATCGAAATTGAGAATACGGCGAACCTGGCGGGCGGGAGCTGCACGCCGGTTGCGGTGCTGGAAGAGATCTGGGCCGGAGCGAAGGAGCGCAAACTGCCGACGCATCTGGACGGGGCGCGCATTTTTAATGCGGCAACGGCGCTGGGTGTGGATGTAAAGGCGCTGACACACGGCTTCGATACGGTGATGTTTTGCCTGTCGAAAGGACTGGGCGCGCCGGTTGGGTCCATGCTGACGGGATCGGCGGAGTTGATCGACCGGGCGCGGCTGTTTCGAAAGGCGCTGGGCGGGGGAATGCGGCAGGTGGGCGTGCTGGCGGCGGCTGGGCTGATTGCGCTGGAGAAAGGGCCGGGACGGCTGAACGAGGACCACGCCAATGCTCGGATGCTGGCCGGGGCACTGTCGCGCATGGATGGGGTCGCGATCGATCCAAAGAGCGTGGAGACGAACATTGTCATTTTCCGGCTGACCGGGAAGAAGAACGCGGCGGAGTTGGTGGCGCGGCTGAAGGCGCGGAATATTTTGATGAGCGCCTTTGCACCGGATGCGATTCGCATGGTGACGCATCTGGACGTGGACCGGTCGGCATGTGTTGCGGCCGCGGAGGCTCTGGCTGAAGAGATTGCGGCGGCATAGGGAAAGGAAAATCCCGGCAGCTGAATAAGCCTGCCGGGATTTTCTCGAACGTGGAGCTGCGTGCTAGAACTGATTCCAGAGTGACTGGTTGTAGACCTCGTGGTGGAACTGGACCTCTGAACCTTTCACGATGGTTCCCAATTCACTGGGCGAACGGTTGGCAGCAGCCTGCTTCAACTCGACAAAGCGGCCCTGCACGTCCTCACCGAGGATCGTGGATATCCATTTTGAGTCTTTGAAAAAATCGATCGCCGGCTGAATGTGGTCTGGCAGATAACGCTTTGCCTGACGCAGGTTGTCGATCTCGGACTTGGGACCGTCGATGCCGGTTTTGAAGATCGAGTAAAGCGTGAGATACGGATTGGCGTCTGGCGCTACCGAACGGACTTCAACGCGCATGGAGCGCGAGTTGCCGATGGGCACGCGCACCATGGAGCCGCGATCCGTGGCTGAGGCCTTGATCTGGTTCGGCGCTTCGAAATGCGGGTCGAGGCGGCGATAAGCATTCACGCTTGGGTTCAGGATCAGGCAAATATCCAACGCGCTGGTCAGGACGCGATCGATAAAGTCCCATCCAAAGCCGGAAAGCATCTCTTGTCCCTTGGGATCCCAGAACAGGTTGGTCTTGCCCTCGGAGATGGAGACGTTGGTGTGCATGCCACTGCCGTTGACACCGACCACCGGCTTGGGAAGGAAGCTGGCCGTGTAGCCCATGTTGTTGGCGATCTGGCGGGTGAGCAGCTTGTAGAGCTGAATCTGGTCAGCGGCGGCAACCACTTCGCCGTAGCCATAATTAATCTCAAACTGGCTGGGCGCAACTTCGGGATGGTCCTTCTCATTCTGAAAGCCCATGGCGCGCTGCACTTCGGCCGCGGTGTCAATGAATTGACGCAGTGGGTCGAGTGGCAGTACGTGGTAGTAGCCGCCCGTATTGATGAACTCGAATGTGCCGGTTTCGTGGTACCGCTTCTCGGCATCCCTGCCTGCAAACAGAAAGCCCTCAATCTCGTTGGCAGCGTTGAGCGTGTACTTCTTCTCCTTGTACAGTTTGTCGGAGTAGCTGCCGAGGACACCGCGCAGGTCGCCCGAATACGGCGTGCCGTCCTTGTCAATTACAGTGCCGAAGACGAGTACTTTGCCAGTGCCAAACACATCGGCGGGGACCCAGTAGAAGGCGGTCCAGTCGATTCCCAGGCGAAGATCGCTCTCCTTCTGGGCGGTAAATCCGCGGATCGACGATCCATCGAAGGTCAGGTTCTCATAGGCGCCCAGGAGGAACTTCTTGTCGTAGTCGAGTAGATGCAACCGCCCCTCAAGGTCGGAGAAAACTACAGTCACAGCCTTGATCCGCTTTTCATCGGCAAGATATTTCAGCCTTTTTTCGCGGATTTCGTCGATGGAAACCCTGTTCATACGATCGGCCTTGGCCGCCAGATTGAGCTCTTCGAGTTCTTCGTACGACAGAGCGAGGAAATTGCGGTACTCAGTAGACATGAATCTCCTTTTAGGCTGAAAAGAGTGTTGTGTGTTCACAAAAATGCTATGGGCTGACGCATAAGGAACGTATGAAGATTTCGGCCAAAACTGGCAATCGGGCAGTTTGTTCTCAGTGATGACGGGCGACAAGCATCATCAGCAGGAGGATGACGACGGGAATCATCGCCAGGGCGCCGTAATAGAGGATTCTGCGGGAGAGGTGGGACTTGCGCCGCTGCCAGTTACGCAACTCATCGCGGTCTTCAACGCCGATCTGGTCGAGGTGCTCGAGATCGTGGAGAAAATCCTGAGCGGTGTGGTAGCGGTTGGCTGGATCGCGTTCAAGAGCGCGATAGAGCACTTCCTGCAACTGGGGCGAGATGGAAGGGTCGGCAACGCTTGGAGGAACGGGGTGGTTGAGAACGCGGTCGTTCATGGCTGCCAGGGGGGAGGGGCCGGAAAAGGGAAGTTTGCCGGTGAGCATTTCGTAGAGGATGACGCCCATGGAATAGATGTCGGACCGGCCGTCGCCGCGTTTACCTTTTACCTGCTCCGGTGAGATGTAGTTGGGTGTGCCGAGAGTGGCAGTGAAGTTGGCATAGGTGAGACGGCGGGCTGCGGCGTCGCTGGCAATTCCGAAGTCTATGAGCTTTATATTGTCGTTCTCGTCGACCATGATGTTTTCCGGCTTAAGATCGCGGTGGACAACACCGTTGGCGTGGATATAGCCGAGTGCATGAAGGACGCCAATGGCGATACGGATGGCGCGGTCATGCGGAATTCTACCCTCATCCATGATCTGGCGGAGTAGCCGGCCGTGGCACCACTCCATGACCATGTAGACGC
>JARLGF010000034.1 GCA_031296165.1 Occallatibacter sp.
GCGCCGCAGCCTGTACGGTTCGTCAGACGCGATAAACTGCTGCGTGCGCAGCGAATGGCGTGGCCTCGACAGAGCGCAAGGAATCGGAAGCAGCTTCAGCTACAGAAAGATTCAAACCATCGGCTGATATAGACCTGAGCATGGGATTCGCCGCAGTAGTGGCGTGCGTGGGGAGCATCGGCAGCCTCTTTGGTCCATTTGAAAATTGTCAATTGCGTGTCGCTACAGTGGATCACAATCCACCGCACCGGTTTCTCGTCTTCGGTTCCACAAATCTCACACCGATAAATCGTGTCGATCATCGCGCGACCCTCGCTAAAATCTCAACCCATCCACAGCCCTTATATCCGCTGATTTCTAACTTGATTTTTTACTACTCCAGCATCTGCAAATCCAACGGTTCTTCAAGCAGGCAATCCATGGTGCGGATGCTGGCCAGAGCGCGTTGCAGTGCCGATGACTTGCATGGCTCGACGGTGACGACGAAAGGCAACGCGTGCGCCGGGTAACCCGGCTTCTGCACGATGGCGCGAATGTTGATGTGCTCATGGGCCAGCGCCGCAGTAATTGCCGCCACGATCCCCGGCCGGTCAACGACCAGAAAACGGATGTAATGCGGGACCTCAAACTCGGCGCTCACCCGTGCCGGGGCCGATGGAACTTCGACCCGCCGCGACCCGTGCGCCAGGGCCAGCAGATCGCTGACCACGGCCACAGCGGTGGGATGCCCGCCGGCGCCGTGACCGGAAAAGACCACGTCGCCGCCATAGTGGCCGGAAAAGATCACCATATTCTCCGTGCCCCGCGACCAGGCCATGGGCGAATGCAAATCGACCAGCATGGGGCCCACTGTGGCCGCCACGCTGCCATGATCCTGCTCAGCCCGCGCAACCTGGCGGATGGTGCAGCCGAGGTCCCGGGCATAACTGAAGTCTACGGCGGAAACCTCGGTGATGGGCCGGGGAACAATCTCCTCCGGATCGACCTCTACGCGCAGCGCCAGCCGCATGAGAATGGCCAGCTTGGCGCGGGCATCGAATCCGCCTACGTCTTCAGTGGGGTCGGCCTCGGCGTAACCTTTGGCCTGCGCAGCCGCCAGCACGGTTGCGTACTCCGCACCTTCTTCCATCTTGCTCAAGATGAAGTTGCAGGTGCCGTTCAGAATGCCTTCAATGCGCTCAATCCGGTCGCCAGCCAGTCCCTGCTCGAGCGCTGGGATGACGGGAATTCCGCCGGCCACCGCGGCGCCATACTTCAGGTGCCCACCCTTGGACGCTGCCAGCCGCTCCAGTTCCACACCCTGATAAGCAATCAGCTTTTTGTTGGCCGTGACCACGCTCTTGCCGGTCTCGAGCGCCTTGCGCACCCAGTTCCCTGCCGGCTCAAGCCCTCCGGCCAGTTCCACCACCACGTCCACATCCGAGGCCAGCACAGCCTCGGCGTCCTCGCTCCAAATGACGCTGGAAGGCACCCAGTCCACGCGCTTGCGCTCGACGCCGCGGTTGAAAATAGAGACCAGTTCCAGTCCCCTGGGCTTCGACTCGACCAGAATCCGCGCCGCTGAGCTGCCAACCGTCCCAAAACCAAAGAGCGCAATGCGCAACGGGCGCTTATTGCGGGTCTTTTGCGCGGACTGGACGGGAAGCTGTTGCGGGGATGCGGGTACATTCACTTCAGACACTGGCATTTCCTCTTAGGCGTGGATGAAAATTCGTAATACTCCGATGATACCTGACCGCAGCGCGTCGAAACCCCGAGACCGCCCGCGAAGCCGAATGTCGTGTACCATAAGCTCCAGATGCGGCGCGGCCTTTCCATTTATCTAATCCTGTTCTTCTGGCTGGGACCGCTCGCGGTCACTCTCCCGGCCAGCGACGATTCAGGCCTGCCGCCGTGCTGCCGCCGGCACGGAGCGCACCACTGCGCCATGGCCATGCGGATGGCAGCCATGATGTCTAAGGCACTATCCGGTTCCACGCCTGTCCTGACCGCGCCCTTGACCTGCCCACTGTTCCCCGGATTCAGAGCCGCAACCGCCGCAACGACGGATGCGCTGCCAGCAGCCCCAATCAGCCTGCCTGTTCTGCTTGCGCACGCTCACTCGCCTGCCGCGGGACGCGCAGCGGCACGGCTAAGCCAGATACGCACCCGCGCCAGCCGCGGACCTCCAGCACTGACCCTCAGTTGAAAATTCTGTTGCAAGCGTGGCCTTTTTCAAGACAGAGGCACAGGTACGCGCCTTCAAAGACAGAACCGGCTGAACCGTCCTGAATGGACCTGGGCAGCGATCTGTTCCGTGCCTGAGGGCCGATCTGCCTGCAACTACATTCTCTTCCCCTGCCAGGCGTATTTCGTGCGCATCGATTGCCGCGCGTCTATGGCCTGTTGTTCTTCCGGATTCCCCCCTGGAGGTCTGTACCGTCATGCGCATTTATTCCGTGTTGGCCGCTGCACTGCTGCTGGCCGCTTCCCTTCCCGTATTCGCAACCGTATTTGCGACCGTGCATGGAGTGGTGCACGATCCGCAGCACCGGCCCATCGCCGGCGCAAAGATTGCCCTGCAAGCCACCGGATCGGATTTTGTTCTGCAAGCTACCACCGGTTCCGACGGCACATTTGAGCTGCCGCAAGCGCCTATAGGTGTCTACCGTCTGACCGTTGCCGCTCAGGGCTTTGCTTCCGTTACGCAATCCCTGACCCTTGCCTCAGGGACGAACCCGATTCTGCACATTCCCCTGTCCATTGGCACAACCACGCAATCGGTTGTCGTCAACGGCTCGGCCAGTTCCAGCGATTCCGTCACTCCCGCCACGCTCATCACCCGCGCCATGATCGACCAGACCCCTGGCGCAGGCCGCACCCTCGGAATGGAGATGATTACCGACTACGTTCCCGGCTCTTACATGACCCACGACATGCTGCATATACGCGGCGGCCACCAGACCAGTTGGCTGATTGACGGGATTGCGATTCCCAACACCAAGATCGCCTCGAATGTAGGACCGCAGATCGACCCGAAAGATATTGACGCACTGGAGACGCAGCGCGGCAGTTACAGCCCGGATGTGGGCGACCGGACTTACGGAGTCTTCAACGTGCTGCCGCGCAACGGCTTTGAGCGCAACCGCGAGGGAGAGTTGTTGCTCTCAGCCGGCAATCCATACACCGGCGAGATACAACTCTCGCTAGGCGACCATTCAGAGAGAACCGCCTGGTATACAAGCCTGACCGGCGCCCGTTCCAACTACGGACTGGCCACTCCGGTACCCGGCATCTACCACGACGCCACCAATTCAGAAAGCGGATTCCTATCGCTGATCCGCAACCAGACTCCGCAGGATCAACTGCGCCTGGACGCACAATACCGCCAGGATTACTTTGACGTTCCCTACGATCCCAACCAAAATGACTACGAAACCACTTCCGGTTATTACAGTTCCTACGGCCTGCGCGACGCGCAAAACGAGCGCGACACGTTTGTGATTGCAAACTGGGTTCATACGCTTTCTCCCAAGGCGCTGTTTTCCTTTGCGCCGTTCTACCATCTGAACCAATCCAACTACGACTCGATGCCCACGGACGACCCGGTAGCCACGACCTGGCATCAGACGTCGAATTATGCAGGCGGCCAGGCCGATGCGCATCTGGATGCCGGACCGAACAGCTTCTCCGCCGGCTTTTATACGTTCTACCAGGCGGAGAGCGATCTATTTGGCGTGCAGGTCAACGACGGAAGCGCCTCGTTGGAACCCAATACCGGGGCCAGCGCCGGCGCCGCACTGGTTGAGTTTTACTTCTCCGACCATCTACGCCTGGGGCGGTACATTACGCTGCTCGGCGGCGAACGCTTCTCCGTGTTTCGCGGCGGATACGACGAGGCCGCAACCTATCCTCGCATGGGCGCAACGGTGGAGATTCCTCGCCTGCACTGGGTGCTGCGCGGTTTCTACGGTCACTTCTTCCAACCCGCGCCCGTTCAGACCGTTTCCAGTTCCGTGCTCAACTACGCCAGCAGCCTGCCTGCGGGAGAAAATGCTTTTACGCCGTTACCCTCAGAGCGCGACGAAGAGCACCAGTTCGGCATTCAGATTCCATACCGGGGCTGGTCCCTGGATGTGGATACCTTCAAGAATCGCGTCAACAACTTTCTGGATCACTCCAACCTGGGCGAATCGAACATGTACTTTCCCATTGCCGTGGATGGAGCCCTGGTGCGCGCGTGGGAGATGACGCTGCGCTCGCCGCAACTGGCGCACATTGGCCAATTCCATCTGACGTATTCCAATCAAATTGCCGAGCAGCGCGGGGCCATTATCGGCGGCTTCACCTGTTCCATTGCGGGCGATGCTGCGTGCTATCCGGCAGACAATTCGTACACGCCGGTCGACCACGACCAGCGCAATACGCTGAACACGGGCTTTACTACGAATCTTCCCCGGCACACGTGGTTCTCAACGAATGTCTACTACGGTTCAGGCTTTACCAACGGCCTGGCCTGTACAGATCCATCTTCCTGCCCGAATAACGGTCCTTATTCTGGCGCGTATTTGCCGGTCCACACGACCTTCGACTCTTCGGCCGGACACAGTATCGGCGAGCGCTGGAGAATCGCCGTGAATGTCATCAATGCAACCAATCATCGCGTTCTGGAAGATAACTCTGTGACCATCGGCGGCTTCCATTACAACGATCCGCGCATGGTTTCGGCGGAGTTGCGTTACCGGTTCCACTTTTAAGCACGGGCCAGCGGATTTAGCTTAGTCGGGCCTAGTCGTGCGGGTGGCTCAACTTTCCAAATTGCATTTGCAGATTATTTCCGCAAAGTGGGTATGATGAAAATCCATGGCTACCCTTTTCGAGAAACTCAACCTCAAGGATCACCAGGAGATCCTCGTCCTGCACGCGCCGGCGAGCTTCGAGCCGGAGCTTGCGCGCCTGCCTGTGCTCACCATTCATCATCACATCGAGTCGGTTGCGGCGATCGGCTTCTCATTGGCGTTTGTTACGCGGCAGAGCGAAGTAGACGCGCTGACGCCAACGATTGCCGCCTGCGCCAAAGGCGATGCGACGGTGTGGTTTGCGTATCCCAAAGGCACTTCAAAGAAATACAAGTGCGATTTTAATCGAGACACCGGCTGGGAGAAGCTGAAGGCTGCGGGATTTGATACGGTGCGAGCCGTTGCGATTGACGAGGACTGGATCGCATTGCGTTTCCGGCGCAGAGAATACATCAAATCTCGGTAACCGGGCCGACTTCCGATGGCGGCCGCACGAGCGAAGGAAAATGCTTTATTCCACCTGAAACAGGCCCGGCATCACTTCCCCTGCCTTGCCCTCGACCACATGCGTAAAGGCGGACGCGTTGAGCGGCGGCTCCGGTCCCACGTAGACGGTGCGCGCGCCGGCCTGCCGCGCCCAGTGGACGAAGCCGGCCGCCGGATAGACCGATCCCGAGGTGCCGACGACAAGCATCAGAGTTGCTTTGGCAATCTCGGCCTCGATGCGCTCCATTTCCAGAGGGATTTCGCCAAAGAAAACGATGTGCGGGCGCAAGCGTCCGCCGCAGGGGCAGAGGCCTACCTCGGAGAGGCTGCGATAAATGGCATGGTCCTCGACCGGCGGCCGGCCGCACTCCCGCTCGCAACGCGACCTGGACAACTCGCCGTGCATGTGGACCAGCCGCGACGAACCGGCGCGCTCGTGGAGATCGTCGACATTCTGCGTGCAGAGAAAAAAGCGGTCGCCCAACTGGGCTTCCAACTTTGCCAGGGTAACGTGCGCCGGATTCGGCTGTGCCTTGGCACCATCCGCGCGGCGGCCCGAGTAGAACTCCCACACCCGCCAAGGATTGCGCTGCCACGCCTCCGGGGTACACACATCTTCAACGCGGCTGCCTGCCCACAGGCCATCCGCAGCGCGAAAGGTAGGCAAGCCGCTCTCCGCGCTGATACCTGCCCCGGTAAGTACAAAAACGCGATCTTCTGCGCCGATCGATATTTTTTTCATTCCTCAACTTCCATTGCACTGGTGAATACCGAATACGGGCAACCGATCACTGACGGTTGCTCTTCACGGTTCCAACAGAACCTTGCCTGTAGTTTTGCGGGCTTCAATGTCCATTTGCGCCTGAGCTGCCTCGGCCAGCGGATAGATAAACTCGGTCCTTAGCTTGAGTTCGCCGGTGGCAGCCCAGCCCAGCACTTCGCCGGCGCGCCATTCGAGTTCCGCACGCGTGGCAATGTAGTGCCAAAGGGTTGGCCTGGTCACGAACAACGATCCCTTGCCGCTGAGCTGAATGAGGTCAAAGGGTGGAACCGGCCCGCTGGACGCGCCAAACAAGGCAAGCAGCCCGCGGGGTCTGATGCAGTTCAGGCTTCCCTCGAAGGTTGTTTTGCCCACCGAGTCGTACACCACGTCCACGCCCTTGCCGCCGGTGAGCCGCTTGACCTCGGTGACGAAATCCTTCTGAGTGTAGAGAATCACTTCGGAGGCACCGGCTTCGCGCGATAGTTCCTCTTTGGCGGGCGTAGAGACCGTGGTGATGACGCGAACGCCCCGCCGCGAGGCAATCTGCGTGAGCAGCAGGCCCACGCCACCCGCCCCGGCATGAATCAGCGCCGTATCTCCCGACTTGAGAGGGAAAGTGGAAGTTGCCAGGTAATGCGCGGTCATCCCCTGCAGCATGGCGGCCGCGGCCTGCTCAGGACTCAGAGCAGCCGGAACCTTTACCAGTTGCGCGGCAGGAACCAGGGCATACTCGGCATAGCTGCCCAGCACGCTGGTCGAGGCCACTGCATCGCCCGCGGCAAATCCAGTCACGCCTGGACCCAACTCCTCCACCGTGCCCGCCGCCTCGCTACCCGGCGTGAGCGGAAGCGCCGCCTTGTAGACGCCCTTGCGGAAGTAGATCTCAATGAAGTTGACGCCGATGGCTTCCACACGGATCAACACCTGCCCGGGTCCCGGCTGGGGAATGGGCAAATCGGCCAGTTGCAAAACTTCAGGCCCGCCTGTCTCGTGAATCTGGATAGCTTTCATATCAGGGCAAGAATGCACCCTGAGGCCCGGCTGCCGCAAGGGTCTGAGAGCGATGTAGCACATAAGCACCATGAAACAGGCTGCATACAAAATAGAAGAAGCCCCGTCCAGGGGATGCCTGGGCGGGGCTTTTGTGTTTCCAATTTCCTTCAGCTAGAAATTACCTTCCAGCCGGTCCGTCAAGATGCTCTGCTCTTCAGAAGCCAGGCGCACCATGCGTTCGACGGTGTAGGGCGCAGGTTGCTGGCTGGTGTGATAGTGGCGCACCTGCAACTCGCCCAGCAACCCGATGGCCAGCATCTGGATGCCGGCAACGATCAGAACGGAACCGACTACGAACAAGGGTTGATGGTGGCGCATCACGTCCAACTGCGGGTTGAGAATTTTCATGCCCAGCAGGAATGCAGCCATGCTGCTGCCGCCCAGAATGCTCAGCGCTCCGATGCTGCCGAAGAAGTGCAGCGGCCGGCTCATGTATTTGAGCAGGAAGCGGATGGTCATCAGATCGAACAAAACGCCGAATGTGCGCCCGATGCCGTAATGGCTCTTGCCGCGCACGCGACTGAGATTCCTGATAGGGATTTCGCAGATGGACGCGCCGTACCAACTGGCCAGCGCGGGGATGAAGCGATGCATCTCCCCATACAGCGGAATATTCTGAATCACTTCCCGGCGATAGGCCTTGAAGGTGGTGCCGAAGTCGTGAATATTCACGCCAGAGAGCCTGGCCATGAGCCAATTGGCACAGGCCGAGGGGATGCGACGCAGAAAAATGTTGTCTATTCTGTCCTTGCGCCAGCCGGAAACTACATCGTATCCCTCATCGAGCTTTTCAATAAAGGCGGGAATTTCGTTGGGATCGTGTTGCAGGTCGCCGTCCATGGCCAGGATGAAGTCGCCTGTGGCGTGGTCAAAACCGGCGGCCAGAGCCGAGGTTTGGCCGAAGTTCCGGCGCAACTTGATGACCAGCACCCGGCTGTCTACGCCGGCAATTTCTTCGAGCAGCTTATACGTGCAGTCGCTGGATCCATCGTCCACCAGCACCAACTCGAAACTCTCGCCTACCTGTTCCATGACCTGCTTCAGGCGCGCATATAAGACTGTGACGTTTTCCTCTTCGTTGTGAAAAGGAACGACGATCGAGTATTTGGCCATTCTGTTAATTATAGACGTAATATCGATGCAAAAGGGTTACGCTGTGTGCTGGATTATTGGCTATAACGCGCAGAAAATATGCATCCAAGGGCCATGGTCCAAACAGGACTGCTAGCGGTCCAACTCGTCGAGCATGGATTGCATTTCACTGAGGGCATGGTGGTTGCCGCTGCGCTTGGCGCTGGCAATGCCGGCCTTGAGCCGCGCGATTGCCTCAGATGTGCGCCCTGCAGTGGCCAGCGTCTGCGCAGACATAAAGAAGCCGGCTGTATAGTCCGGATCGTTGGCCAGCAAGGTGTCGAACTCGACCAAAGCCGCAACCGTTTCACCGCGCCCGGCCAGTTCCATCGCCATGCCATAGCGGGCGAAGCTGTTTTTAGGATCGCGCGCCAGAATCTCTTTTAATCCTTCTATTTTGTCCATCTTGCTCTTCTGTGGCCGTACCCGGCCCGGAGGGATTTGCGTAATTTACGCAGATTGCTGAAACTGGAACAGGACGCGTTGCCGAAGTGGCCCGATCAAGGTGGCCGCCGCCAGTTCCATTGTAGCTGGAGGCCGGTAATATTCGATCCGCCGGGCAAGCGAAGCGTGAATGGAGCGATCTCAGTATGAGTTCCAGCGAAGCAAACCAGATTGTGCGCACGGTGGCAAGTACGCAGTCGGAGATGACAGAGATCATTCTGCCCAACGACACCAACACCCTGGGCAACCTGCTGGGCGGACGGCTGATGCACTTTATCGATCTGACCGGCGCCATGGCCGCCTACCGGCACTCGCGCACGCATGTGGTTACGGCCGCCATGGACCACATCGACTTTATCGAGCCGGTTCATCTGGGCGACCTGGTCACGCTGAAGTCCAGCGTCAACCGGGTGTTTACCACTTCCATGGAGGTGGGCGTGAAGGTGTGGGCGGAAAACACACGCACAACCTCGCTTGTCCATGTGGCCAGCGCCTACCTGGTGTTTGTGGCAATCAATAAGGAGGGCCACAGGCAGAAGGTTCCTCAACTTCTACCGGAAACGCCCGACGAGATCCGGCGCTACGAGGATGCATTGCGCCGCCGGGAACACCGCGAGTCAGAAAGCGTTCGCCGCCAAGAGGCACGACAGGTCACGGCCGTGCGGGAAGACACGAATGGCGTCAAACCTTAGAGCGAACGAAACGAGTTTCAACCTGAACAGGGATTAATCCCAAGGAGCAATCAAAACACTATGGCGCATTCTTCTGCCATGCCTTCGCCCGTGGCTTTGCCCGGCATCTCAAAAATCGTCGCTATCGGTTCCGGCAAGGGCGGAGTGGGTAAAACCACCGTTGCGGTCAACCTGGCTATTGCGCTCTCGCGCCTGGGACAACGGGTCGGCCTGATTGACGCCGACATCTACGGACCGAATGTTCCCCTGATGATGGGCTCGACCCAACAGCCTAAAGTTGGACCCGACAATCGCATCGAACCCAACCTGACGCATGGCATCAAGACCATCTCCATCGGTTACATCTCACCCGGAGACAAACCGCTGGTGATGCGCGGACCGATGTTGCACCAGATCATTCGCCAGTTCCTGCAGCAGGTGGAATGGGGAGAACTGGACTACCTGATTGTCGATCTGCCGCCGGGAACCGGCGACGTGGTGATCTCGCTGGTGCAGACCGTGCCTCTTACGGGCGCTGTAGTTGTCTCAACCCCGAGTGACGTGAGCCTGCAGGATGCGCGCAAGGCGCTGGAAATGTTTGCGCAGGTCAACGTCGAGGTGCTGGGCATCGTGGAAAACATGAGCCACTTTACCTGCCCCCACTGTCACCAGGAGATCGATATCTTCTCCAGGGGTGGAGCGGAGCGCACCGCAAAGCAGTTCAACGTTCCGTTCCTGGGATCGATTGAATTGGTGCCTGCCATCCGCGAGGGCGGCGACCGCGGACTGCCGGTGACGCTGGCCGGTCCTAAAAGTCCGCAGGCGGCTGAGTTCTATGCCATAGCGGAAAAGGTAATGGCCCGCGCCGAGCAAGCAGCGGCTGCTGCTACGGATGTGATCGAGATCAGCTAAAGCGCAGGTTACTCAAAGGCAAAAAGAGAGAGCGGGGCGCAAACCCCGCTCTCTCTTTTTAATCCTTGTTTAGCGCCAGTGCCCTTCCACAAACACATAGCCACCGTGGCGGTGAACATACCTGTGGGCTACCCAATGAGCGCCAGGATGGGGTGGGCGCTCATAGTGTCCGGGCACCCAGACGTAGCGACCTCCATCCCAGCGCTGATATCCGTTGATCCAGACAAATCCTCTCTCGGGAGGGGGGCCGGGGCGCTCGACGACCACTGGCGGTGGTCCGATGCGAATAGAAACCTGCGCAAGCGCGACCGCAGGAAGCAGAGTGAGAGCGAACAGTACTGCCAATGCAATTTTCTTCATGTTGATGCAACTCCTCCGAGGTTTGAATCTTTCCGGAATATTGCGTCCATTCCGGCTCGTTGAATGTATGAACGGGCTGGAGCGAAAAAAGTTGCACAAATTTATCGTGGTTCGGACTCACGCGGCATCGATTTCCTCGCCCAATACCTCGGCAGCAGTAACACAAGCAGCACGATCTACATCGAGATGGGTTACCAGCCGGATTGTATCGGGCCCCATGGCGCTGGCCAGCACACCATGTCCCTTGAGGCGTTCGACCAACTCCGCCGCAGGCTGCCGCCCTGTCAGCCGGAAGATCACGATGTTGGTTTCTACGTCTTTCAGATCGATGGCCACACCTTCCATGTTGGAAAGAGCCTCAGCCAGCAACCGCGCGTTGGCATGGTCTTCATGAAGCCGAGCAGGCCCCTGCTCCAATGCAACCAGTCCGGCCGCGGCCAGTATGCCCACCTGCCTCATGCCGCCGCCCAGAGCCTTGCGGAAGATCCGCGCCCGGTCCATCATCTCCGCCGATCCGGTCAGCATGGATCCCACCGGTGCGCCCAGTCCCTTCGACAGGCAGAACATTACCGTGTCGAATCCGCTGGTCAGCGTCTTTACATCCACGCCGAGAGCCGTGGCGGCATTGAAGATACGCGCTGCATCGAGGTGAACCGGGAGCTTGCGCTCTTTCGCGTTGTCCCAGATTTCCTGCAAAACCGGAAGCGGCGTCACGCTTCCGCCAGCCAGATTGGCTGTGTTTTCAATCTCAATCAGCCCGGTAGCGGAGCGAAACGCCCCGCGCGCAACGATTGCCGGCGCGATATGCTTCCAGGTCAAAATTCCACGCGCGGCGGGTACGGCGCGGATCAGGCAGCCGGAGAAGACCGCGGTGGTGGCCATTTCAAAGTTGAGGATGTGCGCCCGCGATTCCGCGATCACCTCCTGGCCAGGCTGCGTGTGCAGGCGGATGGCAATCTGGTTTCCCATGGTGCCTGAAGGCACAAACAGCGCAGCTTCGCGGCCAAAAGTCTCTGCCGCTCGGCGCTCCAACAGGTTTACTGTAGGGTCCTCGCCGTAAACGTCGTCGCCCACTTCTGCTGCGGCCATAGCCGCGCGCATTGCCAGAGTAGGCCGCGTCACCGTATCCGAACGCAGATCGATCATGGTTGCCATCTTTCTCTCCAAGTAAATTGTGGTCAGTGTTACGGTATCTGCGCCATCGGCAATTCCATCACCGGCGTCTGCTTTCCATCCTTGACTGCATAGGTCCACAGTCCATGAAAATTCTGCCTCAGCTCCGGTTGCGCCTTGAGCAGAGCGCTCATTACGGCAATCGCCTCGGTGCGCAGAGCTGCCGGATCGGTTACTCCCGTCGACTCATAGATCACGCCCAAATCAGCCTGGTGCAGGGTTGCGTCCAGGCGAACTGCATCGATCTTCCAGGTGCGCTGGCCATCAGGTAGCGAATAAGGAAATGCGAGTTGCGGCGAACCAACGATCAGGGCCTGCTCCGCCGCGAGTTTTTCGAGATTAGGCGAAGAGAGAAAATCCACCGGCACCAGCAGGGTACGGGCGATTTCATAGCAGTACCAGGCGCTCCACGGCTGCTTGGCTTGAGCCAATTCGCGGGCACGCGTCCAATACCAAACGCCGTCATGCCCGTCAAAGATGCCTTGCCGCACAGACAGTCCCGCCAATCTCCACCCTGTCGCGGAGCTGGTTTTATCCCAGCCCAGAATCAAGCCCAACTGCCCGCCCAGCGGCGCTCCCGCAGCGTCGGCCAGCACCACGGCGTATCGGCCAGGAGGTAGCGCCCGCATGGTGATGGTTACGGTCAGTGAGCCGCTTGCATTCGAGCAGAAAAACTGGGTATCGGCTGGAGCGGTGAGACTGGATGCGTCCAGCAGGTACACATTTCGCAGTTGAATTTGTCCGCCCTTCATCAGCGGCGTGGCCTGTTCCACAGCTCCGCGAATACCGTCCCAATCCCTAGCCTCGGCGGGGAGCAATGCGGACTGAAGCGTGTCGTAGTCCTGCTGGAGCACGGCTTCAGCTAGCCGGCCACCGACGGCCGCCAGCGTATTGCGATCCTGCGCCAGCAGTTCCGCCTGCGTTGTGCAAGTGGCCGCATGGCTAGCGAGTGTCATAGTCAGCAAAGCCGTGACGGCACAGACCTTTGAGCAGAGGCGCATTGTCCGGGGTTCCTCTCTTCCCCACCAAACGCTATTTTGAGCGTCTGCGGGCCACTGATAGTCTAGTACAGTGGAGCGGTAACGAAACGCCGTGTCTGAGCCCCTGGGGCGAGACGCTGGTTTCGAGCCGGAGAGCCGATTCCGATGCGTACAACCATTCCGCTGCGACACCCGGGCCTGCAAAATAGGGCTGTGGGGGATCGTTTGCTGCAGAAGCGGCTGCTTCCACGCGTAGGTACTCGCCTTGCGGTTCTGGCTGCGGCTGCTCTGTTGGGAGCGCTGCCGTTTGCGGCAGCACAGACGCCGGCCACGCCTCACGCATCCACCACGGCGCACAAGACGGCTCGCGCGCACAAACGCGCCGGCGCCGCCCACCCGCAGCCCGCAACAGTTCAAGCGACGCCAGAAGCGGTCAAACCGCCTGCGCCCAAGCCTCCCAACTGGCCTGCCAACGATCGCCCGGCAAACGCCTCCGTTGTCTGGGACAGCCATGGCCTCCGTATCGACGCTGAGAACTCCAGCCTGGCGCAGATTTTGAAAGATGTCTCAACGGCCACCGGCGCAAAGCTGGAGGGTTTTAGTTCGGATGAGCGGGTGTTTGGCGCCTATGGCCCCGGAAAGGCGCGCGATGTGCTCAGCCAGCTTCTTGAAGGCTCCGGCTACAACCTGCTCATGATGGGAGACCTGGGACAGGGAGCGCCGCGGCAGATTGTGCTCAGCGTTCGTCATGCCGGGTCCATGCAGCCAGCGGCGGGGGCCGATCAGGCCAATAGCAGCGACGATGACGCCGACGCCGACGACCCGCCACAGCAACCAACGCCCACGCCCATGCCCACGCCCATGCGCCAGGGCTTCGGTCCTAGTTCGGTTCCCCGCACGCCGCAGCAGATCATGCAGGAGATGCAGCAGCGCCAGCAGCAAATGCAACAGCCCAACAATCCGCAGTTCTAGCGCGAAGGCTTCTGGAGTTTCCGCATTGACTTAATTTTTGGACATTGTTCGTGAAAGCGGGAATCTATCTACACCTATGGTGCAACACTTTGCGTACTTCAAACGGGCTGCAGCCCGCCCGGCTATGAAAGCCTCGCGGCTTCAGGCTGCGGTTTTACCACCAACGGCCGTTGGTGCGGACGCATAAGCGCAAAACCGGCACGGAGGATACCATAAGTTACCAGCAGGCTGAACGCGACCGAGCCTACAGAAGCGCATATCAACATCGCCAAATTCAACAAATCCGCCATTGTGCCGCCTTGGTTGACCGCTCTGCGATCTTTCTGCGATTGTCGCAGAAAAACCGCGGCGTTGACCCTTGTTTCTATTGCCAAATAGAATACCCCCAGGGGGTTGCAGTCGGCGAACGGCCACAAGCACCACCCGGAACTTCCCACCGCTTCCTGCCACATCATGCCAATCACTCACATCTCGGTGCACGGGGCGCGTCAGCACAATTTGCGCGACATCAGCGTGCGTATTCCCCGCAACACGCTCACGGTGGTTACCGGCCTCTCCGGATCGGGCAAGAGTTCGCTTGCTTTCGACACGATCTATGCGGAGGGTCAGCGCCGTTACGTGGAGACGCTCTCAGCCTATGCACGCCAGTTTCTGGACCAGATCGAGCGGCCCGACGTGGACTCAATCGAGGGCTTGAGCCCGGCCATCTCGATCGAGCAGAAGACCACCAGCCGCAGTCCGCGCTCGACCGTGGGCACCATTACCGAAATCTACGACTACCTGCGCCTGCTCTACGCCTCCATTGGAACACCCCACTGCCCCAACTGCGGCCGGCCCATCGCCCGCCAGACGGCAGAACAGATTGTTCAGCGCATTCTTGAACTCAGTCATGGCGAACGCGTCACCGTGATGGCGCCCATTGTGCGCGGCCGCAAGGGCGAGTTCAAAGAACTACTCGACCAGCTCGACCAGCAGGGTTTTCGCGCCCGCGTCGACGGCGAATTACACGACCTGACTGAGCCGCTGCTTCTGGACCGGCGCAAGAACCACACTATTGAAGCCGTGATCGACCGCATCCTGCTCAAGATTCCCGCAGCAGACGCGCCGCCCCCGGCCCCCGGCAAGCCCTCGGTGGAAAAACGCCTGGACCAGGCAGTTGCCAAGGCGCTGCAACTGGCCAACGGCCTGGTGCTGGTGGCTGCCACGGGAGGCGAGGAGCAGTTGTTCTCCGCGTCGATGGCCTGCCCGGACTGCGGTCTCGACGTGCCCAAGCTGGAGCCGCGCAGCTTCAGTTTCAACTCAGCTTTTGGCGCCTGCCCGGAGTGCCACGGCCTGGGCTCGCTTTACGACCTCGATCCGGCCAAGGTGATCACCGACTGGTCAAAGCCCCTGCTCGATGGCGGACTTGGCCCCGGGTCCTCGTCGCAGTACCTGCTCAAGCTCATCCACCTGGCGGCGGACCGCTACAAGATCGACATCAAGCTCCCCTTTGAGGATTTGCCTCCGCGCCAGCAGCACATTCTGGTCTACGGTCCGCCCAAAGGCGAGGCTCCGCGTACCGGCTTTCACGGCGTTCTGGCCTTTTTACGCGACTCCATCGAAGAGGCTCGCAGCGACGCTTACCGCGAGTCCATGATGAGTTACATGTCGGCCACGCCCTGCCCGGTCTGCCGCGGCAAGCGCCTGCGGCCGGAGTCGCTGGCAGTCAAGATTGGCGGCCTGTCCATTGCCGACTTCACGGCTCTGCCGCTCAACCGAGCCCTCTCGGCCGCCATCAACCTGAAGTTTACAGCGCGCGAAGCGCTGCTTGCCGAGCGCATCCGCCACGAAATTGTCGAGCGCCTGGAGTTTCTCTGCGCTGTCGGTCTCAACTACCTTGCACTGGACCGCAACGCCGCCACGCTTTCTGGCGGCGAGGGCCAGCGCATTCGCCTGGCCACGCAAATCGGCTCACGGCTGCGCGGCGTACTCTACGTTCTCGACGAGCCCTCGATTGGCCTGCACCAGCGCGACAATAACCGCCTGATCCAGGCCCTGGAAAGATTGCGCGACCTAGGCAACACCGTGCTGGTTGTCGAACACGACGAAGACACCATCCGCCACGCCGACTACGTGCTGGATCTTGGCCCCGGCGCGGGCCGCCTGGGCGGCTACGTCGTCGCCGAGGGAACGCCGGCCCAGATCATGGCCTGTCCCGAATCGCTTACCGGGCGCTACCTGTCCGGCGCAGCTACCATGCTGCATCGCGCCAAGCCGCGCCCGCTTACCGGCAAGTGGATCACAGTGACCGGCGCGCGCGAACACAACCTGCAGGACATCACCATTCGCATTCCCCTGGGCGTCATGACTGTGGTTACCGGCGTCAGCGGCAGCGGCAAAAGCACACTGATCAACGACATTCTCTACCGGTCGCTGGCGAAGACAATTTACGGATCGCACGAGGACCCCGGCGCACACGACAGCCTTACCGGCGCCGAGCAGATCGATAAAGTGGTTCGCATCGACCAGTCCCCCATCGGCCGCACGCCGCGCTCCAACCCAGCCACCTACACGCAGGTTTTTTCGCCCATCCGCGACCTCTTTGCCATGCTGCCCGAGTCGCGCGAGCGCGGCTACAAGGCAGGCCGCTTCAGCTTCAACGTGTCAGGGGGCCGCTGCGAAACCTGCCAGGGCGACGGCCAGCGCCGCATCGAGATGAATTTCATGCCAGACGTTTATGTGCAGTGCGAAGTCTGCAACGGACGCCGCTACAACCAAGAGACGCTGGCCGTAAGGTTTCACGGCCATTCCATCGCGGACATTCTCGACCTGACGATTGAAGACGCGCTCACAGTGCTCACCGACGTGCCGCAGGTACACCAGAAGCTGCAAACCCTTGTGGACGTGGGCCTGGGCTACGTGCACCTGGGCCAGAGCGCCACTACGCTGTCAGGCGGCGAAGCGCAGCGCATGAAGCTGGCCCGTGAATTGTCAAAGCGTCAGACAGGCCGGACACTGTACTTGCTGGACGAACCCACTACAGGCCTGCACTTCGACGATGTGCGCAAGCTGCTGGAAGTGCTGCACCGTCTCGCCGACCTGGGCAACACGGTCATCATCATCGAACACAATCTGGACGTGATCCGCAATGCGGATTGGATTCTGGATCTGGGTCCCGAGGGCGGCGAAGACGGAGGCCGCGTCGTAGGCCAGGGGCGGCCGGCAAAGATCGCCGCGACGCCGGGCTCGTACACAGGGCAATTTCTCATGCGCTATTACACTTCCCCAAGCGGCCGCCTTGAGCTTGTCGATCTGGATGCCGACTCTGCCGACGACGAACCAACCACCGATCCGGCTACCCCGGTTACAGCGGAAGGCGTTGCAGACAAGAATTCTTCACGCCCCAAGGCAAAGCGAGCGGCCACAAAGAAAACCTCAGCAAAAGCTCCCCGGAAAAAGAAAACGGGACTCCCATGAGCGAGAACGAAGGCATCGAGCAGGCATCTGGGCAGCCCGAGGAAGGACTCTCGGTGTTGAAGGATGAGAGCCAGGGAGGTCCGGTCATCCGCCCGGACACAACTCCTGCTGTCGATCGGGAAGAACCGGCAGAGGCCGGCAACAATGGAATTCAACCCGTGGCTTTATCCGCGGAGGAAGAAGCCGAGGAGAATTTACTTGTCGATACCACTTCTCCCGCTTCATCTTCCGAGCCTGAATCATGTTTTTCGACTGTCCCCGAGGAACTCCCTGTAGACCCGGCCCAGACTGTTCCGGTTGAGCTCGAACCCAGCCCGCTCTTTCAGTACTGGTCCCAACCCGAGATCTTTATGCCCACGCGCAGCCCGAACCTGGGCGATCTTGGCATTCTGGGCGTACTAGCTTTCTTTGGCCTGCTGGCTGCCAGTCTCCTTACCCGGTCCGCTCTCTACTTTCATCTCTTCGGCATCTCGACCGTTCAAAAAGCCGTCACGGACATTCACTACACGCTGGGCAGCGAAGCGGTTCTTTATCTGTTCACCGTAGGCTCATGCTTGCTCATCTTCCCCCTGGTCTGGCACAAGGGTTTCTTTGCCGGCCTGCACTGGAACGGCGCCATAGCCTTGCGGATGCGCCAGAGGCTTTTTGGCGCGGCCTCCATTTGCTTTGTGATTGCGCTGCTTAACGGAATTCTGCTGCCGGGCCCAGTGGATACACCAATCGACAAGATCTTTCGCTCCCCCGGCGCGGCATGGATGCTCTTCGCCTTCGGCGTTACCTTCGCGCCTTTTTTTGAGGAGATTGTCTTCCGCGGGTTTCTGCTGCCAGCCTTGTGCACAGCCTGCGACTGGATGCACGAACGAGCTACCGGCGAGCCCGCACGTCCTCTGGATGAGAACGGCCATCCGCAGTGGTCCATGCCCGCCATGGCCGTTGCCTCACTCGCTGTCAGCATTCCCTTTGCCCTGATGCATGCCGAGCAGACCGGCCATGCACTGGGTCCGTTTCTGCTGCTGGTCTGCGTGAGCCTGGTGTTGTGCTGGGCGCGGCTCAGCACACGTTCCCTGGCCGCCAGCGTACTGGTCCACGCCAGCTACAACTTTTTGCTGTTCTCGCTTATGCTGCTGGGCACGAGCGGTTTCAAGCATTTGGACAAGATGTAACTGCCGGCTACGAAACCTACTACTGCGTGTCGGCGGAAGGCTTGGCGCCGTGAAAGAGCCGGCGGTTGATATCGGGCCAGAACTCTTTGACCATAAAGGAAATTCCATCGACTCCAACGTCGATGCCCCACTCTTTGCCCGTGTTGCCAATGCTGCGTTCCCGGCTGGGATAGTACAGGCTGGACAAGCCCGACGAAGCACCGGAACCGATGATCTCACTGGCATTGAAGACTTTCTTCCCAGAGTCGGATCGGGTGACAACAGTGCGACTCAACGCATAACCGGTACGCTTCAGAAATCCGCCTTTGCCCATGGTGTAGTACCGCGTGTCTTCGTGGGTAATGGAAGGTACGACAAATTCCACCATGTAGTTCTCGCTGGTCTGATCGACGGCGGCGTGCCAGAAGTAGCGTGCGTAACCAGCCGCGCCCTGATGAAACTCGGGAGTTGCCTTAGTCTCCATCGAGTAACCGGAGAGCATGGCCGGGATAAAAATCGAAGAGTAGTCGAAGGAGTCCTGCGATGCTGTAATGAATTTTTCTTTAACCGATTGAGCCGGTAGTTTTGTGTTGGCGCTGATGGCGCGAAAATTTGGAATAATGCCGAGGATGCGCTTGGTCTGCTGTCCTTCCTGGCCATCGGGCGTGTTTTGCGGGGCCGACGCGTTCTTCTGCACGGTTTGCGGGCCGCCGTCCGGTTGGGCCGCACCGGACAGCGAGCCTGTGGAAGCGGCAGCGTCTAACGATGCGAAGGCTGAAGTGGCCGGCGAATGAGTCTCCGCGCTTGATCCAGTTGAATCGGGACTTTGCGTGATGAGGGCGGTCGAACTGGAGTTTGCAACGTTTATGGCCTGCTGCGCAGTCAAGCCGCTACAAGGGATCAAGACGCAGCCAACCGGTACGGCATACATCACAAATCGGGCAAGAGATCGGATCATGAATTGCCGAGGCCGGAAAATGCTTCTGGCCAAGCGATTCAAAGGGGAACAAGCTGGAATTTCCATACTCTATCTGACTCCGCAAGGCAGCTAAACGATACAGCCAAATGTAAAAAATAAACGAACTGTCATTTTGAATTTACGCGGTGGAAGTGGGAATGTTCAATACGCAACACAAGCAAAGCGAGCTAACAGATCCTCAACCTGTACCAGCTTTGCTCACACTGCCTTACAATCTTCATTGATGACTACTCCATCTCACGCCCAACAATTGCTCACACTTCTTGCCCGCACCAGCTTCCGCCTCGGCCAGTTCAAGCTGTCCTCAGGCGGCACCAGCGACTACTATGTCGACTGCCGGACTACGACCCTGAACGCCGAAGGCGGCCGGCTCACAGGCCACGCAATCCTTGAATTGCTGGAGGAACACGGCATTGACGCCGAGGCTGTGGGCGGACTTACGCTGGGCGCTGACCCCATTGTCTCCAATGTGGCAACGGCCAGCGCCTGGCGCGCACTTTCCCACCCCGGCGCTCCCCTGCTGCAGGGCTTCCTGGTTCGCAAAGCCGAGAAGGCTCATGGCACAGGCCGGCGCATCGAAGGCTTCTGCCGCGCGGGGGCGCGGGTAGTGATTGTGGACGACGTCTGCACCACCGGCGCCTCTACCATCAACGCCCTCGAAGCCGCCCGCGAGGCGGGCATGACCGTCGCTGCCGTGGTCTGCATCGTGGAGCGTGAAGAGGCGAATGGCCGACCCGCTGTTGAAGCCGCCGCGGCAGGCGCTCCATTTCTCAGCCTCTTCACCGCTTCGCAGGTCCGCGCCGAGCATATTCGCCAGCAGTCCTGAGTACTTCGGATATTATGACGGTTCTCCAACGGACATAGCGTAACCAGGACAGGTTCCGAAGAGTCGCAATTGGAGAACCGATCTGACTATGTTTCGGCAAATTGGTCGAGCAGAACCGCTTTAAGCCGTGGTGTATGCACTTGGATGCGACCTTTGTACTCTATCAGGCCGAGGTCGCGGAAGCGATTCATAAAGAAGCTGACGCGTGAGCGGGTTGTGCCAATCATCTCTGCCAGGGTCTGCTGTGTAACAGGAGCAATGAAGGTTCGCGCATCCTCTGACTTGCCCTGTTCCGCCATCAAAAGGAGAGCACGCGCAAGGCGCATTTTGCTGGAGTTGAAGATATGATCGACAAGATCTGCCTGGGTGCGCAAACTGCGGGCCACGAGGAATGACAAGAACTGGTCAGAGAAGGCCTGCTCCCGATGCATGACGCGGGTCATTTCATCTCGTGTGATCTTGATTGCGGTGCAAGTATTAACAGCGGCGGCTGTCGCCATGCGCACCCCAGGCGCCGTAGCAAGGGACTCCTCTCCAAAGAAGTCGCCGGGGTGGAGAAACGTGATGGTGGCCTGTTTGCCAATCCGCGAAACCACAGTAAGTTTTGCTCGGCCTTTCTGAAGGCAAAAAACCGAGTCGGCCGGGTCTCCCTGCCCAAAAAAGGACTCTTCAGGTTCCAATTCAACAACTTTATGCCTAAGGCCGGCACTTGAAAGAAACTCGGCTGGACGTAACGGATTGCTACTGTTCTTGCTTATCGACATACTTCCTCCTTGCCCGCGCTTGACGCGGTGCTGTATGGATTGGGGAAAATCGCTGCAGAGGAGTTTCAGAAGAACTTTTCAGACTTACGTCGATGCTTGAGGGGTGAATCCACGCCATTCGCCGGTGTTGGTTCTATGGACTCTACTACCTTGTGCGCGGTGGCACGCCACGCCTGCGCCGTTGGTTGAAAGAGGACACAGAGCTTCTGTCCCGTGCGAGAGGCTCTGTGTCCGCGTCAAAATAGATAGGGAATGTTACTGCGCCGCCGTGGCCGTTTGAACAGATGAGTCCATGTTCGTCAGCAACTGCACTTCCACGCGGCGGTTCTGTTTGCGGCCTTCAGCAGTGGTGTTCGGGGCTACTTCCTTGTCTTTGCCAATGCCGATCAGATAAAACCGGTGGGCGGCAATCCCATACTTCGACGCCAGGTACTGCACTACCGCATCTGCACGCCGTTGGCTCAATTCATAGTTGTACTGCGCCGGGCCTGTCGAATCCGTTCCGCCCGTCACTTCAAGAATGTAGCTCTTTGCCGAGCCAAGCTTAGCGGCAAAATCATCCAGTTGTGCACGGTCTTCCTTGGTCAGTACAGCCTTGTCGAAACCGAAAGTAACCGACACATCGGCTTGCTGCTTGTAGTTGTCCAGCCCCTTCACCACGCTGTCCAGCGAGTCGGCGCGATGTACGGCGCTATCGGCTGCCGTCTGGGCATCGCCGGCAGACTTGCTTGCGTTCTGCGCATTCTGGTTGGCCGCGTCCGCCGCTCCCTGCACATGGCTGATGCCTGCCTGGGTACGGCCGTCTACATCACGAATGTCGCGGCTGTTCGCCGCTGTCTTTGCATCCAGTTGGTCGGTGTGTTCCACCAGCGGCACCGTCTGTGTGCGCACATAATTCTTGGTTGCGCACCCTGTCGCGCCTGCCGCAACCAAAACCGCTGTCATCCATACGAATCCGAAGCGCTGCATGGTCATTGTCTTGTCCCTCCCGTCTGCTGGCCGGCAAACATCCAATAGCCGGCAGAGATGGTTTCTTTCTTCTCGCCTTTAACCTTGCACCTGTGTCGCCATTCGCAGTATTTAGCTAACTCTATGAACTTAAACAGGTTCAATATTCCGATCTAGGGACTTCCCAGCCTGCATACCGTGTAGTTTTTACCCGATGCGGTAATGATTGCGTAGAGCTGTCCGTCATCAGGGGGCAAATTTCAACACCCGAGAGCCGGTCATGGTCCGTGAGAAGCAGTACAGATCGAAATATTTCGTACGATACGAAGCTTCGATTGATCCCAGAAGCCTGACCACGGACATCCGATCCCGCTATTCTAAGAACTGGCCTCAGCCTGCCCATGGACCTCTACGAGAAAATCCGCACGCTCCCCACTCAGCCCGGCGTCTATCTCTACAAAAATGCCGAGGGCGAGGTTATCTATGTTGGCAAGGCCAATAACCTGCGCTCCCGGGTCAGGTCTTATCTGTTGGAGGCTTCCCAGGCCAACGCAAAAACCGGCTCGCTGATGCGCGAGGCTGTAGATCTCGATTACATTCTTGTAGCCAACGAGCACGAAGCGCTGGCCTTGGAAAATAACCTTATCAAGCAGCGCAAGCCGCGCTTCAATATCCTGCTGCGCGACGACAAGACTTATCCCTACGTCAAGCTCACGCTGGCCGACCGTTTTCCAAAGGTCTTTGTCACCCGCCGCCTGCGCAAGGATGGAGCAGCCTATTACGGTCCGTACTTTCCCGGCAACCTCGCCTATCGGATCGTCGAACTCATCCATCGCAGCTTTCTGGTACCCAGTTGCAAGGTCGATCTCTCCCGCTACCACCCTCGCGCCTGCCTGCAGTACTATATTCATCGCTGCCTGGGGCCTTGTGTGGAAGGCCTTACTACGCCGGAAATCTACAGCGGCGCCGTCCGCGATGCGCAACTCTTCCTGGAAGGCCGCCATGCAGAACTGGAGCGCACGCTCACTACGCGGATGATGGCCGCGGCCGAAGCCGAGCAGTTTGAAGCCGCAGCCCGTCTGCGCGACCAGCTCTCCACTGTCCACCAACTCCAGGAGAAGCAGCGCATCGCCAGCGCGGAGCAGGATGACGATGCAGATGTCTTTGGCTATCACTTTGAAGACGGATCACTGGCCGTCAATCTCTTCCACGTGCGCGCCGGCAAAATCGTCGACCGCCGCGAATTTTTCTGGGAAGACTTGCCCACTCTACTGGAAGCTAACACTACTGAAGGCGCAGAAGCAGAATTTGCCGAATCTAATCCGCCACTCGAAGCGCCGTTTCATGCTGGCCAGGTTTTCAGCGCCCTGCTCAAGCAGCTCTATATCGACCAGCACTACGTACCGCGTTCGATATTGTTGCCGGTGGATTTTGACGACCGCGAGGCTCTGTCTGCTTTGCTCACCGGGCGCACCGGGCATCGCATTGAAATCGCAGTCCCGCAGCGCGGAGAAAAACGGTCGTTGGTCGATCTAGCCGGCCAGAATGCCAAGCAGTCTTACACGCAGCGTTTTCGCGTCCTCGAACCCTCGCGCAAGGCCATTCAGGAGGCCCTCGCCGACGCCCTCATGCTGCCGGAACTGCCCCGCCGCATTGAGTGCTTTGACATCTCCCACATCCAGGGCACGGAAACAGTGGCCTCGCTGGTGGTGTGGGAAGACGGCAAGATGAATAAGGCCGCCTATCGCAAGTTCAAGGTAAAGACGGTTCTGGGGGTTGACGATTTCGCTTCAATGCACGAGGTGGTGGAGCGCCGCTACCGGCGATTGAAGGACGAAAAACAGCCCATGCCGTCTCTGGTACTTGTCGATGGCGGGCTGGGCCAGCTTCATGCCGCCGCAGAAGCGCTTGAATCGCTCGGCTTTACGACGCAGCCTCTGGCCTCCATTGCAAAAAAAGAGGAGGTCATCTACCTCTACGGCAATGAAGAAGAGCCGATTGTCCTGGACCGCCGCTCACCCGTGCTGCACCTGGTGCAGCTCATCCGCGACGAGAGCCATCGCTTCGCCATTGGCTATCACCGCCAGCGCCGCGCCATGCGCGACCGCGATTCAGAGCTTCTGAATATTCCCGGCGTTGGCACGCAAACCCGGCAGAGGCTCCTGACCCACTTCGGCAGCCTCCGCGACGTGCAGCAGGCCACTGCGGAATCCCTGGCGGCCGTGGTGCAGCGCAAGACGGCAGAGATGATCTGGCAGCATTTCCACAAAGCCGAGCAGGCCACCTGAGCTACCGCAATCTGCAAGCAACAATCAACGGAACCTTCCCTGTCGCTGCCGCGTAGAATGGCTTAGTTCTGAGAGGAGGCCACAACCTTGTCTGATGCAAACTCTCTCATCCCCGTGCGAACACCTTTGCGCACCGCCCTGCTTCTAGCAGCGCTCTTTGCCTCCATCACATTCCTGATCCATTTCGTCAGCTCGCTCTGGGGAAGTCATTTGGGCTACGGGTACTTCCGCGACGAACTCTACTTCCTGGTTTGCGGCCATCATCTGGCGTGGGGTTACGTCGATCAGCCTCCGCTGGCCGCTCTGCAGACACGGCTTGCAGAAATGCTTTTCGGCCTTTCGCCTACCGGCATTCGCATTCTCAGTTTTTTTGCCGCTGGCGTAACCGTTGGCCTTACCGGCCTGCTGGCATGGCAACTGGGCGGTAGGCGCACAGCGCAGGTGCTGGCCATGACCGCCGTCCTTGCCGCTCCAGTCTTCCTGGGAACCTCCAACTACCTCTCCATGAATTCTTTCGAACCGTGCTTCTGGATGGGTGCACTGCTAGCCTTTTTGCGGCTGGCGGAGGGCACGGCCGGCCCCCGCGCCTGGCTGGTTTTTGGATTATTGGCTGGCCTCGGCATCGAGAACAAGCACTCCACCGTCTTTTTCCTCGCCGCGCTGCTGATGGGCCTCCTCCTCAGCCCGCAGCGCCGCATTCTCTGGACGAAGGGCTGCGCTGCCGGAGTCGCCTTGTTGCTTTTGCTGGCGCTGCCGAACTTCCTCTGGCAGTGGGTCCATCACTTCCCTACCTATGAACTGCTCAGCAATGTGGCCCACTCCGACAAGAACATCAAGCTACCGCCAATAGCCTTCCTGATCGAACAGGCCAAAATACTGCTCATCTTCGCAGCCCCTCTCTGGATCGGTGGTCTCGCCTGGCTGGCTTTTGCCCGCAAAGCCCGGCCATGGCGCTTTGTGGCTTTTACCTATCTAGTGTTTCTGGCCATGATGATGGCCCTACACGCCAAGGATTACTATCTGGCACCCATCTATCCTGTACTCATCGCCGCCGGCGCCGTGGCGCTGGGAGAGCTCACACGCCGCAGTTGGCCGCCTATTGTCTATACTGCAATTCTGGGATGCCTGCTCTGCTTTGTCAGCGCTCCGCTGATTCTCACCATCCTTCCCCCAGACAAATACATCGCCTTCGCAGCTCATTTTGGCACCAGCAAAATGAAATCGGAAAAATACACGAGTCCTCTGCCGCAAATCCTCTCAGACCGCTTTGGCTGGCCAGAGATGGTCGAGGGCTTTGCCGAGCGCTACAACGCGCTCCCGCCCGATGTGCGCGCACAAACAGCCATCTTCTGCAACAACTATGGGGAAGCCGGCGCAGTCAACATTCTCGGCCCGGAATACGGCCTGCCGACCGCCATCAGCGGCCATCAAAACTACTTCTACTGGGGGTGGAACGGATATACCGGCGAGTCGGTGTTAACCCTGGGTGAGAAGCGGGAAGACTACACCAGTTCTTACGCAGAAGTGATCGATCTGGGCCCTTTCGACGCGCCCTGGATCATGGACTTCGAACACCGCCACTACTTCTGGTTGCGCCACCGCAAGCTTTCCTACGCAGCCGACTGGCAGAATTTCAAGCATTGGTATTAGAGCGGAGGGGGTCTATCCGGCTCTGGCACCACTTGCTCATTCAGAGCTTGAGGCTCTCCGACACCCGGACCAGGAGTTCCGAAGTGGAAGCCGGACCAGATAACAGAACGACCTTGCAGTCCGGAGCGGCACCCTTCACCGCGTCTGCAAGCTCGGTCCCAGACATTCCAGGCAAATCGATGTAGGTAACAAGCAATTCCGGCGGCATGATATGCGCGGTGTCAATGGCGTCCGGTCCGTCGTAGGCAGCAACAGCGGCAAAACCGTTCTCGGCGAGAATTTGCACGAGCGAATCGGCTACCTCGGTTTCGTCATCCACCACCAGGACCAATGGCCGGTGCGCAGTTACATCGGCGAGGGGCATGACGGGCGGCACTTGCTCTATTGGTACAGTTGCGAATTTCATGGGTAGACTCACAAAGAAATTAGTTGGCAGATCAGATTGAATTATGCGCCTAATTATTCCTGGGCTCCTGAACGACGGCTCGACTAACAGGACATAAATAGCAGGTGATCTGCCCAAGTGCTGGCGCGTTTGGATCGATCGAGATCCGATTCTGCTCAAGCGCTACATTGTGCACGGCGCAGACTGGCGGTTTTGGATCCCATTTCACGTAGCACTGTTGTGTCATATTGCTCTCCCAGTTCGATGACTCTGCTTTTCTGTAGAACATCTCAATTTGAAAAAACCAACTCCAAGCGTTTCATAGTGAGAAATCAGGTGAAACCTCCACCATGAATTGATCTCTATCAGCAACCTAGCAGGATATTTGCGATACGGGGTAACTCTTTTTATATCGAGCCGAGTCTTTATAGTCTGTTACTTATGACGATAATCTAGCGATTGAGAGTTTTTCTGAAGGGATGAAAGAAGTCGCTTTCAGGGCTTGCGAAGCCAGTATATGGCGAGTATGCTTTCAGTTAAAGGATAGCTTAATGGTAATTTTGGCATACGTTAAGCGCGCGATTCCTAGTTCCAGGCAACCGACCACCGAGGCGGTCAACTAGCCATGTCTACCAATCCTGATTCGAACGCGGAACCGATGAAGTTTGAATCGATTCTTCAGCTAGATGTTCCAAAAGGCCGGGATGGGAAGCACAAGCGGATTGTCACGCAGTTGTTGAGCGACATCGATCAGTTGGCGAAGGGAACGGCGCTGAAAATTCCCCTCTCCGCTTTGCCGGACACAAAGGAGAATATCCGTTCTGCGCTCAACCGAGCGACACACTTCAGAGGAATGGAAGTAGCGACATCCAGTGACGCTGAATTCCTGTATGTGTGGAAGGTTGAGCCTGAATCTTAAAAGGTCTTCTCTGACGCTCTGTTGCTGAAGTACGCACTCAGATACGACAATCGATCATGGATTCCGTACGCATTGACAAATGGCTCTGGGCCGCCCGGTTCTTCAAGACGCGGGCGCTGGCTAGCAAAGCCTGCGACCTGAGCCGCATTCACTCGAACAGCATTGCAGCAAAACCCGCGCGCGAGGTACACGCGGGCGACATGCTGCAGGTTGTCAACGAGGGCGGCACGTTTCAGATTGAGGTTCTACTGCTGAGCGAGATGCGAGGCCCCGCCGCGGTTGCGCAGACGCTCTATCGCGAGACCGAAGACAGCAAAGCCGCTCGGATCAAGTTGGCCGAAGAGCGCAAGGCGATGCAGATGTATGCACCCCTGCCGGAACACCGGCCCTCCAAACGGGACCGCCGCAGAATCATCCAGTTTCGGGGAGGAAACTAACTTCCGTAATACTCGTCGCAAATTAATCCGCAAGCCAAGTCAGGCAGAACGCCTGGCATCTTACTCCCAGTGACCTATCAGCGTTAAGCTTGCGGTTCCTGGTGTTTCTGTGATGGAAGTATTGGTATTCACATAGTAGTTATGCATGATCAGAGTTACCCTGCTTCCTCCCGCGACCGCCAGGTGCACGGGCTGCGAAAGGATGTAATGAGGATTAGGCGTGGCAGAGCCTACCCGGCTGGCAGCAAAACCGGTCATAGCCTCATAGCCACCCACAATCGTGTCCAAATACCATTCCGCTCCGGAAGCCAGCACCGCATCGTAATCGGCCTCAGCAAACAGATGGTCGATCACAAACGTCCTGCCTGCGGGAATGACAATACATAAATATCCCCTGCTTGCAGGCTGTGGATAGGTATCGAACTGCTGATACTGCTCGTAACCGGTAAAATTACTCTCTGGCACAAAACAGGACTGCGCCTGATCGGTGGGAATCAGCAACTGCGGGTCGTTTGAAGGCGAGTTGGGATAGCGGGAATGGCGCGGCAGATGAACCTGGCCGAACAGCGGGAAAACGGCGAGTGACACAGTTGCAAAAATCGCGAAGAGGGCGCGGCAATTCATTTTTTCGATCGACCTGTAGGTTGATTTATTGGCGATTGCATCTACTAGACGCGGTGTTCGGCACTTCCGTTTGTCCCGGAACTTCAGGACAAAAGAACATGCGCGCAGACCGATTACAGTATGCCATTGTGCGCCGATGCTGCTGACACTATGCACCTTGAGGCCCCAACTTTAGTAAACTCAACGTCAGCATGTATGTTTCTTCCCGCACGAACACCCGCTTCGGTTCCGGACTGAGTCTTGCAATTCTTGCGGCGATTGTTGCCGCCACGATTGCAGTTTCGCCGCACGCTCTGGCCCAGGGTACACACCTGTGGACCCAATCGCAACTCAAGGAATTTGAGAAAGGCACGCCACAGGGTGTAGTGCTCACCAGCGACGGCAAGTTGCGCGAAGGTCCGGCCCTACACGAGATTCTCACTACGCCCTCGACCTTTGTCTGGTCGGTGGCCGTGGACAAGAACGGCACGGCTTACCTGGGAACCGCCTCACCTGCAACCGTGCTGCGCGTAGGCCGGGACGGAAAACCCTTTACCCTCTTTGAAACCAGGGATATCAATGTTCAGGTTGTGCGACTCGGGCCGGATGGGGCGGTCTACGCCGCTACACTGCCCAGCGGGAAGGTCTACCAACTGAAGCCGGACGCGACGGTGAAGCAGGATGACTCCAGCGCGACTTTAGTCTTTGATGCCGCACAGTTTGACGATTCCAATGCTGCCAACGGTAAATCGATCAGTAGCAAGGCCGGGTCGAAGCCGCACTACATCTGGGATTTGACCTTCGACCAGACCGGCAGGCTCTTTATCGCTACCGGTGGTCCGGGAGCGGTCTATCGGGTAGCCGCTGCCAACCCACAGGCGAAAGGCGATCCTGTCCCTCATCAGGGCAAGCCCGAGGCATTTTTCAAGTCCGACGAAGCACACATCCGCTCGCTGGCATGGGATGCGAAGGGCAATCTGATTGCCGGTTCGGACGGATCGGGGCTGGTCTACCGCATCAACCCACAGGGCAAGGGCTACGTGCTGTTTGAGGCGCCAAGGCGCGAAATCACAGCCGTAGCAGTGGCCGCGAACGGAACCATCTACGCAGCCAGCGTGGGCGACAAGAGCCGCAATCCTCTGCCGCCGCTGCCGGTGCAGGAGATCGGTACTGCCACCTTCACCATTGTCCAGCCGGGGTCGCTGCAGACAGTCAACCCCAGCGCATCGGTGCCCGAAGGAACCGAGATTTATGAGCTAGCTGAAGGCCAGGCGCCGCACAAACTCTGGTCTGGCAAGGATGAGATTGTCTATGCTCTTGCGGCGCGCCCTGACGGATTGCTCGCACTCAGCGGCAATCGCGGCCACATCTTCAGGATCGCCGACGACGGCAGCTACGCAGATGCAGGCCACCTGGACGCGCAACAGGGGCTGAGTTTGGCTGCTGTACGTGGAGTAGAAGGCATGGGCCGAATTCTGGTTGGTACGGGCAATACCGGCAAGCTGTATTGTCTGTGTGCCGCTGAAAAGCATGAATATACAAGCGACGTGCTCGATGCCGGGGCGCTGGCCCGCTTTGGCCGCATCGAGGTTGATCCCGGCTCGAACGGCTATGAGATTCTGACCCGCACAGGTAACGTCGAGCAGCCGGTCAGAGGCCGGAACAACTGGGGCTGGAGCGACTGGCAGCCGCTGCGGAACGGCACAGTGGCTTCTCCGGCGGGACGCTTTCTGCAGTGGAGAGCCATGTTGCACTCAGGTGGGACTGTGGGAAGCGTGGGCGTTAACTATCTACCTGTGAACACAGCGCCAGTGGTGGATAACATCGTGGTCGTGCCGGGCGCGCGCGTCAATGCGCAGAACCAAATTGGAAACCAGCAGCAAGCTGTCAATATCGCTTTTAGCTCATCGAGTTCGACCTCCCAGAACGTCATCTTCGATGCCGGCGCTGGAACGCCCCTGCAGGCCGTCAAAGACAAAAGCGCCATCACCGTTCGCTGGACCTCTCAAGACGACAACGGCGATAAATTGACCTATTCCCTTTTTCTGCGCGGTGACAATGAAACCGTTTGGCGCCTGCTCAAAGACGGTCTGACAGACAGTGCCTACAGTTTTGACGCGACGCTCATTCCCGATGGCGGCTACCAGATCAAGGTCGTGGCCTCCGACGCTCCGTCCCACACGCCTGAAGACGCCCTCACCGGGGCAAAAGTAAGTGATCGCTTCGAGGTAGACACTACCCCGCCGGTCGTCAGCAACCTCAGGGCTACCCGGGAAGAGGAAAAATGCGATGAATCTCATTGCCCCAGCCGGTTCCGGGTGACTTTCGACGCAGAAGACGCCAGTTCGCCCATCGCCCACGCCGAATATTCCCTGGATGCCGGTCCCTGGCAGTACATTGAGCCGGCCGGAAAGCTCTCCGATTCCAGACGCGAGCATTATGAGTTGCATCTATCGCTAGACGCTTTAGCAGGAAAGATCAGTGAGCACCTCATCACCGTCCGTGTCTACGATCGGCACGACAACGCAGGCGTGGCCAAGACGGTGATTGCCGCGCAAGAGAAGTAGGTCCCATGCGATTTGAACTTTTTCTGGCAGCACGTTACCTCAAGGCCAAACGGCGGCAAGCCGTGGTGGGCGTAGTCACCACCATTTCCATCGCCGGCGTGGCAGCCGGTGTGGCAGCACTGGTGATCGCCCTGGCTATCACCAACGGCATGAAGCGCGATCTGCAGGACCGACTTCTGGGATCGAGCGCGCATGTGCAGTTGATGCGCGTGAAAGACGACGGAATTCGCGACTGGCAGCCGCTCATCGAGCGGTTGCGGCGCGTACCTCACGTGACCGCCGCAGCTCCCGGGCTCTACGAGCAGGTACTGGTGGCACGCGGAGCCCGCGATGGCGGCGCGCTGCTGGAAGGTATCGTTCCCGCCCAGGAAAGGACCGTCAGCGACCTGCTGACCACGGCCACGCCAGGCTCGATGCAGGCATTGGAGCCGCAAGCCGGGCCAGTAGCGACCCCAGGCACGGACCTGCCGCCAATCGTTCTGGGCAAGGATCTGGCGGATACGGTTGGCGCAAACATAGGCGATTCCGTCATGGTGATCAGCCCGCAAGGGGAGATGACGCCGATCGGCGTCTTCCCCAAGGTTGTGCGTTTTCGCCTGGCCGGCATCTTCCACTCCGGCTTTTACCAGTACGATGCGCAGGAGGGCTTTCTGCGCCTTGGCGACGCGCAGCGCCTCTTTGACGAACCGGACCTGTTGTCGGTCATTAACTTCAAAGTGGACAATTTAGATCACGCTCCCGCCATTGCCAGTACCATCGAACAGGCCGCCGGCAAGGGCTACATGACCACCAACTGGATGGAGCAGAACCGCGAGCTTTTTCGCGCACTCAAGCTGGAACAGGTGGTCACTTTCATCGTGATTGCCCTCATTGTGATAGTTGCCGCGCTGAACATTCTCATCGCCCTCACCATGATGGTGATGGAAAAGACGCGCGATATTGCCGTCATGATGAGCTTTGGCGTCGAGCCTGGTCAGGTGCGGCGCATCTTTCTGCTGCAAGGCCTGCTTATCAGCATCATCGGCACCGCCATTGGCCTGGCGCTGGGATATTTCGCCGCCTGGGCCGGCGGACATTACCACTTCATCCATCTCTCCGCGGAGGTCTATTCCATCGATACCCTGCCCTTTGCGCCCCGCCCGCTGGATGGAGTCATCGTCGCTGCGGTTTCTATCGGTATTTCACTGCTGGCTACTGTCTACCCCTCATTCAGCGCTTCCCGTGTGTTGCCCGCCGAAGCGCTGCGGTATGAATAAAGTTAGCCCTTAGCGCGATGAGAGTAACCGCTAAGGATGGCTAAAAATCGAATAGGCCTCAACCTGTCGCTACTGCGGCGTGATGATTCCGCCCAGCGCATGGCGCCGGGGTAAAACGATGCCGCGGTGATCGACTTCTGCGGCAGGCCCGGCGGGCTGATCGAGAGCAGGCTGGCTGGCCATCTCCAGCAAGGCTCCGCCACAGGCTGGACACCAGTCCGCGATGGTTTCCTGAGCAAGAACGGCGTGACAATGGCTGCAAATGCGTTCCATACCTCAAAAGCTTACCGGATCGGGCTTCTCTGCGAAACCGGCATTCACTACTCTACCTTTACACTGGATATATGCATCCTCGCCTTCGCCTAGTTGCAATCGATATGGATGGAACCCTGCTTCCAAGCCTTTCGCACGGAGTGACCCGCCGTACAGGTTTGGCGCTCAAGGCTGCGCAGGAGGCAGGAATCATCGTCGCCATCGCCACCGGCAGGCGCGTGGCCTATACGACGCCGCTGCTGGAAGGCCTAGGCCTGCGAGCGGATACGCCCCTCATCACGTCCAATGGTGCAGTGACCAAAACCTTGGGTGGAGAGCAGATGGCTGGCTGTCTGCTGGAGGCACGGGTAGCACGCGGGCTCTGTGGGCTGCTCCGGCAGTTTGGATCTCTGGTTTTCACCTTCGACAAGGTGGGACGCGGCGCTCTTGTTGTCGAAGACCTGGAACAGGCTCATAAGAGCATTGCATTGTGGGTTGAGAAGAACCGCGGTGCGATTGAGATCGTCAAGCCTCTGGAACAGGCGCTCAGCGACGGCGAAGACCCCATACAGGGCATGGTGGCCGGAGGGATCGGCAGGATGAGACAGGCCGAAATAGCGCTTAAGGATAGCGAGTGGAGCGGCAGTTGCGCCTGCGTACGGACCGAGTATCCTGAGCGTGATCTGTCGATTCTGGACCTGCTGCCCGCTGGCGTTTCAAAGGGCTGGGCGCTCGACCGACTCGCCGCACGGTTGGGGGTAGACCGCAAGCAGGCCATGGCCATTGGCGACAACTGGAACGATGTGGCTATGCTGGAGTGGGCTGGCCAAGGCGTGATGATGGGCAATGCTGCCAGCGAACTGCGCACCATGGCCAAGACGCGCGGCTGGGAACTGGCACCGTCGAACGACGAGGACGGCGTGGCCGTGGTGCTGGAAGCGGCGGTGGCAAAACTATCTGCTGCGCAAGCGTGACCTGATCATTAAGATTGGAATGTGCGATTGAGAATGCGCGGGAATCTTCTCATCACGGTGGCATGTGTGGCTGGTTTGGCAGCCATAGCGGCGTCCGCGCGGGCAGCCGAGCGCGTGACCCTGCGCAACGGCTTCGTCATGGACTGCGACCATCACACCAGAGCCGAGAGCCGCGTCCGGCTCTATATGACTGCTGGCGAGGACAACTACATCGAGTTCGCGTCGCAGGAAATCGCCGGAGTAGAACCGCTTCCCGATCCGCCGCCAGCAACCACTGAAACGCACCCCGCAGCTCCGCCATCCCCTGGTTCCAGCGCCCATCTCAACCCCGCCGACCTTGCAGAGATGCTGGCCAAAGCCGGCAGAGAGCACAACCTGGACGTGGACCTGCTGGCCAGCCTTGTCAAAGCGGAGAGTGCTGGCAATGCTCGCGCCGTCAGCCGCGCCGGCGCCCGCGGACTAATGCAACTAATGCCCGGAACCGCAGCTAATCTGGGAGTCGAAGACAGCTTCATGCCTGACCAGAATGTGCGCGGCGGCTCAACCTACCTGGATACGCTGCTCACCCGTTACCACGACAACCTGGCCATGGCGCTGGCTGCCTACAACGCCGGTCCGGCGGCAGTGGACAAGTACCACGGCATCCCACCCTACCACGAGACCAGAGCCTACGTCGCGCGTGTGATTCATGAGTTCAACCGCCGTGTGCTGGCGCGCGAGACGCAGGCCCACCATGCCGTTGCGTCCATTGCGGCGTCTCCGGTTCATGCCGCCCGTTAATATCTTCCTTATTCACTGGTGAGAACATAGAATCCAGAGAGAGCCATAGCCTGAATGGAGAACGCTTGAAAAAGAAGGAATTGATTCTGGGTTTGGTATTTTTTGCAGCGCTGGTTGCGCTTGTGATTTGGGGCCGCGACCGGATTCACTTCGACTTCAGAGAATTTCGCGCCCAACTGGCACTGGCTAACTGGTGGAAGATCGCTATTGGGACCGGATGCATCTACTTGGCCTATGTTTTCCGCGCGGTGCGCTGGGCTCTCATGCTCAGGCACAACAAAAAGGTACCGCTCTTTTCACTCTTGGGAACTCAGGTCATCGGCTTTACCGCAGTGGCGCTGATCGGTCGTATTGCGGACCCCGTGCGGCCCTACCTGGTTGCCCAAAAGACCGGTTTGCCGGTCAGCAATCAGATCGCCGTATACATCGTTGAACGTCTTTTCGACGCCGGATCGATGGCGCTGATCTTTTCTTCAGCTATCGTCCTGACCGCATGGCTTGGGCTGCCTGGCGCACTGCCCCATCCTGAGATCGTGAGGAAGGCCGGTTACTGGGGAATGGTCCTGACCGTCCTGGGGGCACTCTTCCTGGTTGCCGTGCGCCTGGCTGGTGGAGCTGTGGCCTCGTTTCTTGAGGCTGCCTTTGGCATCGTATCCAAGCGCCTGGGCAATGCAGTGGGACAAAAGATTCGCAGCTTTCGCACTGGCCTCGACACGATGCGCACATTCTCCGACTTTGGTGTTGTTGCCGGGCTCTCGCTGGGTATGTGGTTGTTGATTGCTCTCGCCTATCTGGAGACGATGCAAGCCTTCACCGCCAGCCCGGAGCTGGCCGGTATGACCGCGGCCAAGTGCGTGTTGCTGTTGGCGGTTAGCGGAGTTACAAGCATTTTCCAATTGCCGGTACTGGGATGGTTTACGCAGATCGGCGTAGTAGCCGCGGCCCTTGCCAGCTTTTATGGCGCAGCGCCTGAGGCGGCTACTGCATGTGCCGCCACCATTCTGCTGGTATCCTTCCTGGCCATCGTGCCTGTGGGACTGATCTGGGCACATTTCGAGCACGTAAGCCTGCGCAAGGTAACGGTGGAAAGCGAACAAGCCGGCGAGGAGTTGACGACAGACGAATCTCCGCAGCAGGTCTGACCGATCAGCGGATTGGCGCTGTGACGGCAGGTCTTCTCTGGGGCTTGAAAATTATGTTTAGCGCATAATAAGTGTGCTCATGAGGCCGTGAAAATCCTTATATAGTGGAGGATGAAGGAAGCTCATGAACGATTCCGAGGATTTTGGCTTGAACGATCAGGGCCGTCTGGCACAAATCGTGGGCGAATCTCATCCGCGTGCAGTGGGTTCTCCGCTGCCGGTAGGGGCCGGGGTACGATCCTCGCGGACGCCTGCCCTGGACGACAGGAAGCCTGTCTCGTCTGTCCCGCCTCCGGGGCGCGCGCTGGCCAGTTCCTCGACAACTGCTTCTGAGGCAGAGCAGCCATCCAGTATTCAGCGGGCTGTGAGTGCGCTGCGGCTGGCGCTGCCGTTCGTGCAACGGATATTGCCGCTGCTGGACGGCAATATCGCCAGTACAGTCTCCAATATTCTCAGCCCGCATCCACAAACTCCGCAGCACTCCGCAGTCAACCTTGCCCATATCGAAGATGGCCTGACCGACCTGCAGACACAGCATCGCGATCTGCGCGAGCAGATGGTGGAGCAGAATTCATCACTGAAGCGGGTAGAAGACCAGTTGGAAATGGTCCGTGAAGCAACCGACCGCAATACGTTGGAGCAACAGGAACTGATCGAGGATCTGAAAGGCGTCGGCAACAAAGTCAATCTGCTTGCGCTCACCGCGTTGTGCCTGCTGGCCATCTCTATCATCGTGAATGTGGTTTTGTACCTGCATATCCAGCGCGTTCTTCCCTAAGTCTCCTCATCGCAGTGCACCCATCGATTCACATTCCGGTATTTACAACCAGTAAAGCGCGTTAAGCGCTGTAAGCCGATGAAACGCTTGATCCCGCGCGGATTCATGGCAGATTTCATAATGGACTGGCTGTCCCAAAATGCACCAGAGTTCATATCGTCAATTATTGTATTGCTTATATAAATACGAATTTGATGGATTTTGCTACCTTTTATGAACTTCGTGATTTGAGACATTGCCAGTCGTATTTTCGGGGGGCTAGTATTCGGCATAGTTCAACCGGGCTGCACATTAAGGTCCGGCTTTAAGCACTATGCAGTTATCCCTAGTTCACAGAGCTTCACCAACGAGCGGCGCTTAAAAGCGCACGCATACGGAGTGTCTCGTCATGGCATGGTATGCCTACTGCATCGGTGAAAAACTTGCTTTTCCAGAAATAGCCCGTCACCGCAAACCTGTACCAATGGAATCCGTCCTTGGCGTTAGTGGCAATCAAGTGTTTCTTTATCCCGCCAGCGACCTTGCCATCGTAGTGAGCGAACACAACCCACAGGAAACTCTGAACCAGAAATCCGGCGTGGACCATGCACGGGTCATTGCGGACTGTTTTCAGCATTCCACAGTGCTGCCGTTTCGATTTGGAACCGTTTTCAACGACGACGAATGTCTGCGCAAGTCAATCCGGTCAAACCAGAGGCAGTTCCAGGACAACATCGACAAGCTGCGCGGCAAGACCGAGATGCACCTGAAAATCTTTGTCGACGACTGCTGCGTCCGCGAGATCGAGCGGCGTCTTCCCGCCGAGGGCGTAGGCCGGGAGTATCTGACCAACCTGCGGGAGACCGCATCTCGTACGCGCGAGCGGCAGACCCGCGCGCGCGCGGTGAGCTTCCAGATGCACCGCCTGTTCCAGCCACTCGACGAAGAGGTCAGCTGCCGGCTAACCGAAAGCGGCAAAATGGTGTTGGACATCTCCCACCTGATCGACCGCAAACACATTGAGCGCTACCAAAACAAATTTGCCACCACCAGCGCCATCATGCGCGAGTGCCAGATGCAAATCTCGGGTCCGTGGCCGCCTTACCACTTTGTTCATAGGCTCACGCGCCCGGCGCATCCGCAACCTCAACCGGCCGCGACCGTACAACCTCAGGCTACCGTGTCCGTTTCAACTCCAATGCTCTTCATTCCGGAGCCAATTCCGGTCCTGGCATAAGGCCCGAACCAGCACTTAAACAGCACAGCCCCGGCCATGGCCGGGGCTGTGCTGTTGAGAGCAGTCTCAGAAATTACATTGAGTCGCCAAAGGTGCTGCTGGGCGCCGCTCGCCTATGGCCGCGCCGGACTTCGTTTTCTGCCAATTCCGAGACGGCTATAAGGGGCATTCAGGCTGCCTGGGAAGCAATCTGTTGATTACCTGATTACCTCCCCCCCCCCTATGTATTTAGTCAAGTTCTCCAGTTTCAACGAGATAAGCAGGGGGTACCATTGCAAAAATTAGATTCTAAAGGGGTTATTCGCAAAAATTAGATAACAAGGGACTTACGGGTGTTTTTTAGTTCTTTTTGAGGTTATCGTACCGCAATACGAGATTTTTACCGCTCGTTCCAGGTTGAGAAGGCCTTCAGATGCATGTCCTTCGGGTCCGGAAAAAGCAGCTGAGACCTGGGGCTGAAGCCACCTGCTCCCTGCAGAATTCAATCCCGGGGTTATGAAGGACACCATAGAACAATTGTGCTCTTCAGGCAGGTAATTATCTGCAAAGTCTCCCAGGGCCGTTTGTCCACTCGCGGGGGATGTAACAAGGAGCGACGGTACCATTCCTGAAATTGCTATAGGTTAGAGCGCGGGCGCCTCTACAGTGTGCTTGTGCTCTTGGGGCGGGTGAGCACAAACGTCTTGCGGCGATCCTTGGAGGCGTGGTCGATCCTCTTCCAGAAACCCACAAAGTAGTCGATCGCTGAAATTACGGAAACCAGCACAGTAAAGTAGATGGCGGCAACTGCAATCCACTTGACCGGCACAATGAGCCAGCCGAACTGCCACTGATACCAGCCATGGGCCAGGATGGCGGAGACCACACACACGATCTGGATGACCGTTTTCAGCTTGCCCAGGTCGCTGGCCTGGATGGTGAAGCCCTCAGACGACGCGATGGAGCGCAGGCCGGAGATGAGGAACTCGCGGCCGATGATGACCACAACGATCCAAACCTTGACTACCTGGGGGTTGTAGGCAACCAGGGCAATCAGCGCGCCGGTCACCATGATCTTGTCGGCTATGGGGTCCAGCAACATGCCCACGGTTGTGATCTGTTTGCGCTTCCGGGCCAGATAACCGTCGAGACCGTCGGTAATCGAGGCCAGCACAAAAAGGACTGACGCCAGGATCTCCTGTTCGCCGTTGTGGCCTTGCCAGGGGAAATGCGACGACAGAATCCAAAGCAGCAGCGGGATCATGACGATCCGGCTCATCGTGATGGAGTTGGGCAGATTCATGCGGGTTGCACAAGGCTGGAAGAAGTGACTTCGGCCTTGGCTCCATTATTGCACTGGCAGGCGGCCCGGCATCCTGCATGCCGATTTGCGCGTGCCAGGAAAAACAAAGAGCGAAACAGGCATAAAGCCCATTCCGCTCTTGTATGCGAGGCCGGAACAGGCCCTAGGCGTAGAAGCCGCGCTGCTTGATGGTGTAGGCAACGCGGTCGATGGCAAGCATGTAGGCGGCAATGCGATTGTTCACATTGTGGGCCTCGGCGTAGCGCACCACATCGTCAAAGCTGTCGCGCAGAATGGTTTCCAGTTGTTCGTTGACGATGGCTTCCTTCCAGAAGTAGCCTTGCCGGTCCTGAACC
>JARLGF010000035.1 GCA_031296165.1 Occallatibacter sp.
CGGGATACCGGCCGGGAGCGGGGTTCAAGGAGATGCTGCGGGCGGTTGAGGACGCGCAACTGGAGGGGACGATCGGGACGGAGAACGAGGCGTTGAGGCTGGTGAAGGAGCGGTTTCCGGCGGCGGGAAGCTAGCATTCAGAGTCTAAAGTTCGTGTCAGAAATAAAAGAAAACAACCGCAGATTCTTCGACTCACCACCCCCGAACTGAAAGACGTTCGGGGCCCCGTTCGCTCAGAATGACAGCCAGTTTTGTGTTGCGTAATTCAGACTCAGGACACTAACATTCAGCACAAGAAAAAGGGAGGGCCATCGGCTGTGCGATGGTCCTCCCTTTTTTTGCCTGGGGCGATGGCGAGGCAAAGCTAGTGACCTGCGGCGCTTCCCGCGGAGGCGTCTTCAGTTTTTCCCTTCTTGATGTTGTCGAGTTGAGCGGTGACGGCGGAACCGTACTGAATGGAGCGCAGGGCATGCGTCTGGCTCTGCTCGTCAAACTTGAGAACTACGCCGCCAATGTTCTGTTCGGCGGCGCGGACAGGCCAGATGAAGGACTTTGACGTACTCACGCTCTGAAGCCTGACCAGTTTGGACATGGGGTTGAAGTCAACGGAGTATTCGCCGGCGGGGCAAGGCTTGCCGCCGACGGTGAAGTTGAAAGGGACCTTGACGGTGGACGTTGCTGCCATCGCGGGGATTGCGGTTACGGCTGCGGCCGCCAGGACTACCGGCGCCAGAATCTGGGAGAAGAGATTGGACTTCATGGTGTGACCTCCTTGGTACGAAAACCACACTAGCTGTCCTGAAAAATGAATGTGTCAAATTCCCGTCGAGAATTTGTCAAAGTTTTTTGGGGGGCGTGAAAGGCTGTGCGGGGTTTGCGCGGTGAGCGGCCGCAAGGATCGAAACAAGTTTTATTTTTGGGGGATGAGAATACAGGTGAACGGTTGACGCGCGCCGATCAGCTTGCGCGGAATTTGCCGCGCTGCGGCTGGCCGGCTGCTTCATAGTGCATGGCGATTTCGCGCGCTACGCTGGCTTCACGGCCCGCAAAGAGCTGGCCTAGCTGCTGGGCAATGCGGATGTGCCGTTTGGCGCGGCGCGTGGCGGGCTGCCGGCGGTAGAGAACCTCGCGATAGAGGCCGTGGGCAAAGACGTAGAAGGCCGAGCAGGCGCCGCCGGGAAGCTCATCCTGCCCGGCGCGTTCAACAAAGTACAATTTGCGCGCCAATTCATCGCAGGCTTCCTCGGTGTCGGCGGCATCCAGTTCAAGAGCCGCGGCCACGGCCCAGGCGGGAAAGGCAACGTGCATCAGGCTGCCGGCTTCGAGCATGTGCTGCTGCTCGGGGCTGAGGCGTTCGATTTCAAGTTCGATCATCTGGGCCAACTGGTCGGGTACGCTGTCATCCAATTCAGGAAACTGAGCCAGGGGCGCGGCCTGCTGCCAGGCTGCCAGGGGCGCGGCGTCTTTGCGGACCAGAATGTGCTGGGCGATAAGGTGCTCCAGAACGGCAATCACAAAGAGCGGGTTGCCCTCGGAACGGCGGTAGACAAAGGCGGCCAGCTCAGGGGGCAGATCTGGCTGGCCCAGTTCCCTGCTCAGCAACTGAGTGACCGCGGATTTGGGCAGCGGGGCCAGGACAATTTCCGCGCACAGGCGGCGCATGAGCAAATCCTGCTTGAGTTCCTTGAGGGGATGGGCGGCGGAGCTTTTGCGGGAGCGGAGAGTGGCCAGCACCATGAGCCGGGCGGGCGCATGACGGCGCGCCAAAGCCGAGATGAGGTTGAGGGTGGAATCGTCGGCCCAGTGCAGATCTTCAAAGACGAGGAGGAGGGGCTGCTCTGCCGCGAGTTCTTCAAGCGCGGCACAGAGGTCGCCGACCAGGCGCTGCCGAGAGTTGGGCGGAGCCGGCGAGGCAGCAGCAACTTCAGGTTCGCGCCCGTGCGCGAGCCAGGCCGGGGCTATTCGGGACAGAATGCGGCAGGCGGCTTCTCTCTGGGGCGAGGCGCAGAGCTGTCCCAGTGCCTCGATTACGGGGTAAAACTCTTCATTGCCGCAAATTCCCTGGACGCATTGGCCGTGGGCCAGGGTTGCCGCCTGCGCAGAGTCGAGCTGGCGGCAGAAGGCGTCGACGAGCGCGGTTTTTCCAATGCCGGCTTCACCGCAGACGAACACAACCTGGCGCTTTCCGCTCTGCGCGATTTCAAACTGGGCGTGCAGGCGGACCAGCTCGTTTGCGCGGCCGACGATTTCAGCGGCTTTGACGTCTTTTGCGGAGGCTGGCGACGGGCGGCCGCGATCCATGGCGGATCGCTCCGCGACCGGGGCCACAAAACAGTAGCCGCGCTTGGGCAGGGTTTGAATAAAGCGCGGCTGTCCGGGGTCGTCGCCGAGGACTTTACGCAGTTCGAGCATGTAGGTTCTGAGCACCTGAGGCTGGACATAGGTTTCCGGCCAGAGAGCGTCGAGGAGTTCGTCGTGGGTAATGAGGCGGCCGGGATTGTCGACCAGAAAGCGGAGGACGGCAAAAGGCTTGGGCGCGAGGGCGATTTGCACACCGTTGCACCACAGGCATTGATTGGCCGTGTCGAGCGCGAAACAGTCAAAACTCTTCAAACGACCGGACCTCCGGCATGATCAGCATCGGCAAGCACGCGGTGGGGATGGCAATGGCCGTGCGTAAACAGGGTGCGGCCCAGCCGTCTTACGCGGGGGCACACATCAAACTATACGGGAGACGCGGCAAATGGCTAGCTCTTGTTTTAGGGAGGAAACAGTTTTGGGGCAGGTATTGGAAACGGAGCGACCGATGGAATGAGGCCGGCAGCGAGGCGCTTGTCAGCGATGCCTTGACGCCGGCCTTTGGTGAGCTGCGGCGGATGTTTACATTTCAGCCCAGCGCCGGAGCAGATTGTGATAGACACCGGTCAACTGCACACCGACCGGAGTTCCGGGAACCTCTTTTGCCAGGCGCTGAATTGCTGTGTCGAGATCGTACAGCAGCGTGCGGTCACCATCGCTGCGAATCATGCTTTGAATCCAGAAGAACGACGCAACACGCGCTCCCCTGGTGACAGGAGTGACACGATGCAGACTGGTGGACGGATACAGGACCATGTGGCCCGCCGGAAGCTTGACGTTGTGCACGCCGTAGGTGTCTTCGACGAGCAATTCCCCGCCGTCATATTGCTCGGGAGCGGATAAGAAGAGGGTGGCTGAAACATCGGTGCGAATCCGCTGTCCGGTGGAGACTGTGGCGCGAATCGCGGTGTCCACGTGGGCGCCGAAGTGTCCGCCGCCCGTGTAGCGATTGAACATGGGCGGGAAGACACGCAGAGGCAGGGCCGCAGACATGAACAGCGGCGAGCGGGCCAGCGCGGCCAGTACCATCTCGCCCAGCTTGACGGCTACCGGGTGTCCTTCGGGTAACTGGAGATTTTCCTTGACGCTCTGTGCCTGATAACCGGCTGTCACCTTGCCGTCGACCCAGTCCGCGGCGTCAAGAGCGGCCCGAGCCTGCGCCACTTCATCCGCACTGAGCACATTGGGAATCGTAATCAACATAACTTGTCTATCTCCTCGTAGTTTGAGTTATGAAACGGAAGGCAGTCCCGCTTACAAACGGAACCGCGAGCCTGCTTCCCTGGATTGTTTCCCGGGGTTACCTGAATCTGAAGTTCACGCCGATTAGTGCGCTTGCCCCCGCTCCTGGAATGAGATGGCTCGGATGCGGCAGGTCAATGTAATAACGATTCAACATGTTATTAACATTGGCCTGTAGCTCCAGCTTTTCAGTCAAAGGACGCTTTAACATTGCATTGAACGTCCAATAGCCGGGAACCTGCCGCATGGCCACACTTGTTACCACGTAGCCAGCGCCATTGGGATTGACTGCGAACCCCGTGGGCACATACGGCACGGTTGAGCTGGCCGTTCTGCTGCCGACGTAGTTGCCGCCCAGCCCGCCATTCAACCGCAGAGGAAGGCGATGAGTTACAAACAGATTGAAAGTCTGTTTGGGGACATTCGCCAACGGATAACCAACCGCAGCCGGGAAGAATTGGGAATAAATCACAGAGCTGTCGAGATAGGCATAGCCTGCGACCAGATCCATCCTTTCGGGCAGCCGACCGACAACGCTGAACTGCACGCCTTTTACCAACTGGTTGCCCGCGGCCACGATGTCATTGGAGTTAGTTGGACTGGTCTCGCGGGCATTGTCTTTTTCGGTGCGGAACCAGGCGCCTTCTATCAATAGCCGTTCATCGAGGAAGTTCCATTTCGCTCCGGCCTCATAGGACCGATTCTCTTCCGGCGCAACATTTCCATTCACCAACCCAACGCTCAGGCTAAGCGACTCCGCAGAAGGATTGAAACTGGTTCCATAATCGAAGTAGAGGCTACCCCGGTGCGACGGTTTGAATACGAATGCTGCGCGATAACCCGGCTGCTCGTCGATCCTGTCGATGGGAGCTACTTTCGCTGTTATAGTTCCGCCTGCCGGCGGAGTCGGCTGATAGAGGTTGTACCCGGTATCGAATCGATCCCATCGCACACCGCCGCTTAACTCAAAGAGCCTTCCCAGCTTCATGGTATCGATGAAGTAGAGGCCGACACTCTTAGCCTTGGTATGCACAACGGAGGAGATGTATCCCGTTCCCGCGAAAGGCTGTTCCTCGTTGGGATTCAACAGGGTTGCGGCGGGGACTGTGTCGATCTTGTCGATGGTGTAACTGACGCGGATGGGGTTGGATATTTCCTGACCGCCCTCGACGCCGGCTACCAGGTCATGCCGCGCGCCCAGAGTATTAAACTGTGTTGCCACTTCAGTCTGGTCCCAGAGAATACTTTCGACGCTTTTGGTCTGGATCTGGTTGCGGTTTACCTGGGTAATTTCACTGGCGGGGGTGTTTGGGGTGTAGGGACAAGTCAGGGCGGAGTTATAAGCCAGCGTGGGAAGCGCTGAAACCACACTGCCCACCGGCACGCTCACAGAAGCGTTGGAGCAGATTTGCGGCTCGGTGATCTGGGCCTGGCGCGGATAGTTTGCCGCGCGCGCAATGGTATGGAGGTTGAGGCGCGGGGTGAACTCGTGCTCCGCCTTGAAGGTAAGAATGTCATCGTTGGTCCTGAGATAATTTTCATCGGAAAATCCGAAGTAGCTATGGCGGTTTGCGGGCGCGAGCTTGTTGAATAACCACGGCAATCCGTAGTCCGGCGTGTCGTCTTCCGATAGATGCACATAACTCAAGGTGGCGTGCGTGTTGGTATTCATGCCGATGGAGATGGATGGCGCAATTCCGAAGCGGCGAATCTCAGCGGCATCGCGCCCGGCAACTCCGCCCTCCTGCGCCATTACGTTGGCACGGAACGAAGTACCGCCTAACCGGTCAGCCAGAGGACTATCGATGTCGGCTGTGAGGCGGCGCGTCAAGTCGGCGCCGAACTCGGTTTGCACGTTCACGAATTTGTCGACCTGCGGAACCTTGCTCTCCTGGTTGATGACGCCACCGGTCGATCCGCGGCCGAACTGAATGCCGGCGGGGCCCTCCAGCGCCTCAACCTGCTCGTAGTTGAACGAGTCGCGGTAGTAACTGCCAAAGTCACGAATTCCATCGAGGAAAATGTCGTTTCGCGCAGTAAAGCCACGAATTGTGAGATTGTCTCCCTGCGCGCCTGCTTCACCGGCCGCGAGGCTGATTCCGGGAACATTGCGCAGGGTGTCCCGCAGTGTGGATACACCCTGATCTTGAATCACAAACTGGGGCACGACGGCGATGCTTTGCGGTGTGTCAAGCAGCGGCTCAGTAAATTTGGCCATGGAGATAGGGCTGGATCCAGAAGACGTTACCGAGACCGTATCTCGAGCCTGCAGGCCGACAACCATGGTGGTGGCGTCTTGCGGCCCATAGTTCAAGCCCGTTCCCTCGAGAATTTTCCGCAGAGCCTCGTCTTCGCGATAGAGGCCGACTACACCCGGCGAATTGAATCCGGCCAAAGTGCCCGCCGGGAGCACGATTTTTACCTTGAGTCCGGTGGCTGTTTGGTATGCCGCGATGGCTTCGTCCAGAGGTCCGGACGGTATATTGAAGCGTTTCAGCGGGAGCGTAGCCGCTGGATTAGCGCTCGGATTGGGATCGGTTGTGGAGGTTGCTGCGAGTGTGGATCGCGCTCCTCCCATGGCTGCATAGGCCGCCAGAGTTCCCATTGCGATCCAGTTGCGGGCATGATTCGGCCTGTGCACCCGGCCTGCCTTCTTGCTTCCAGCTCTGTTGCCAATTTTCTGTTTCATAGTCCTCCCAGGAGAAGTCTGTTGTTGGGCAAAGCACTGCGACGCTTTCAAGAACTTCACGCGCGGTGGTTTGCCGATCCCAAATTCGCTGCCAGGCAAAGGGCGAAAGAACACACACTTCGGCCTCGGCTGCAACGCCCGGAGTTCTTTGGCGCGCGCGGTGAAGCGCGGACGAAGAACAGCACGTCAACCGGAACAAATTTTGGGAATACGGATTGAAACGGAGAATCGCAGTTGAGCCGCCTGGAAGGCGACCCTATAATGCAGACAGCCTGTAGCCGAGTCGGCCGCAGCTCCAGGGTCTTCGCGGTCTCCGCCAAGAGATATTCCGCGGGACCCTGGTCCCTCGAGCAGTTCTCCAGTTGCTGCAGGGGGAAACCATGCGGCTCCGTGGCTTTTTCCTTAAGAAAAGCCACCTACTACCACGCAGGTCGCGCTACATAAACTGGAGAACTGCTCTACTTCCTCATTCCGTTCTATTCACAAAACGCACGAACAGTTCCGCTCTACACACTATATACGACGAAATTGGTCGGATATGAACCGGAACGCGGAAAAAGCGGGTCTGGGTGTGTGAAGAGATAAGAATCGACTGCCTGGATGTGATGCTGCGCACTGCCAGGTGTGATATGAGATGAGATAAAAGAGAGAGCTCCTTTGGGCTTTTAAGCAGTTCCGAGGGTGCCGAATTTCCCTGAGAAAGAGTGAAAAACATGGCCACGGCGGCGGATGTAGGATCTTTTGTCGATTTTCAGGCGAGTTGGGCAGAGTTGGAGCTGCCAGCGGCTGTATGCGAGGTGCTGAGTGCGGCGCCGCTGGTGCAGACGCCGGAAACGCGGACGCAACTGCTGGACTGGGCGCTGGGGCGGACGTCGGGGGAGACCGACTGGACGCTGGGCAATCGCGAGGACCACGGGCAGTACGAGGCGGTGTTTCAGACGCCGGGCGGCGGGCGCGTGACCGAGGCGACGATCACCAAGGCGCGCAACGGGCTGGCGATCAACTTTCCCGACCCATCGATGCGGCGCCGGGACCCGGACGCGATGGTGATTGGCGACAAGCTGCCGACCGATAAGCCGACCTATGAGCAGCGGTTTGGCGAGCCCTTCGACAAGACGCGGCAGGAGACGCTGGACTGGCTGAAAACGCAGGAGCTTGTGGCCATGCCGTTCTATGCGGGGACGGATGCGCTGGAGTACGGCGCGCTGCTGATTGTGCCGCGGCAGGCGGCGTTTTTTGCGGCGGCGCTGGGCGATTTGCAGGGGATGATTCCGCGCAGCCAGGTTCCGGCGGGATTCAAGATCACGGGGGGAGTGCTGTTTGTGGCTCCGCCATTCCGGCATACGCACTTTGGCGGGCGGCAGGTGGTGGTGCACGAGCGGATGGAGACGCACCAGGAGATTTTTGCGTACAACCTGTATCCGGGACCGAGCGCCAAGAAGGGCGTGTACTCGATGCTGCTGGACAAGGGCGAGCACGAGGGCTGGATCACCAACCACTGCTCCGCGGTGGCCGTGGTGACACCGTATGAAAACCAGTTGATCCTGATGCACGAAGGGGCGAGCGGCGGCGGCAAGAGCGAGATGACCGAGCACATCCACAGGATGGAGGATGGGCGGCTGCTGCTGGGCACCAACGTGGTGACCAAGGAAGTGCGGACGCTGAACCTGCCCGAAGCCTGCCATCTGCGGCCGATTGCCGACGACATGGCCTGCGCGCATCCCAGGATCAAGGGCAACAGCAAGCGGCTGACCGTGGCCGACGCCGAAAACGGCTGGTTTGTGCGCGTGGACCACATTCACAGCTACGGGACGGCGCCGAACCTGGAGCGGTTGTGCATCGATCCGCCGGAGCCGCTGATTTTTCTGAATCACTACATTGTTCCGGGGGGGACGTGCCTGACGTGGGAGCACGTGGAGGACGCGCCGGGGAAATTGTGCCCGAATCCGCGGGTGATTTTGCCGAGGCGGATGCTGGAAGACATTCTGGACGGGCCGCAGCGGGTGGATGTGCGGAGCTTTGGCGTGCGCTGTCCGCCGACGCACAAGGACAGCCAACTGTATGGGATATTGGCGATGCTGCACGTGCTGAGTCCGGCCCTGGGATGGCTGTGGAGGCTGGTGGCGCCCAGGGGGCACGCCAACCCAAGCATCCAGGCGCAGAAGTCGAAAGAGATGCAGTCGGAGGGCGTTGGCTCGTACTGGGCCTTTGCAACGGGCCGCCGCGTGGACCAGGCCAACCTGCTGCTCAAGCAGATTCTGGAAACGCCGGACACCCGCTATGTGCTGATTCCAAACCAGCACATAGGAGCGTGGAAGGTGGGGTTCATGGCGGAGTGGATTGCGCGCGAGTACCTGGCGCGGCGGGGCAGCGCGAAGTTTGCCCGCGAGCAGGTGCGGGAGGCGATCTGTCCGCTGCTGGGATACATTCCGAACCAGTTGCGCGTGGAAGGCTCAATGATTCCGCCGGTGTTTTTGCGGGTCGAGGAGCAAATCCAGGGCGGGCTGGACGTGTACGAAGAAGGCGCGCGGCAGTGGCGGGAGTTTTTTGCCAAGGAGCTGAAGCAGTTTCTGGTGCCGGATCTGGACCCGCTGGGGAAGAAGATTATCGAGGCCTGCCTGGATGGAGCGCACCAGGAGGATTACCGGCGTCTGATTCCGCATCCGATGTTTCGGGACGACGGGATGTAAGGACGGCGATCAGATTGATCGTGGACCGGACAAGGTGGCGGGTTCCCAGCCACCCTATCCGGTGCTTTGCGGAAGCAGGGATGCGTACACGATACTGAACTGCAATGACGCGCATTTTCGCATCCGTGCTTTTGATTTTGACGCTGCCGGTTCCGGCGCGGGGAACGCTGGTGGTGATTGTTCCGTCGGCGGACGGGCTGGTGGTTGCCGCCGATAGCCGGACATCGCTGAACGGCGCGAATTGCGACAATCCAAACAAGATTACGGAACTGAGCAGGCCGAAACGCACCGTGGTTGCGGTTACGGGCGACGTGGCGTTCATCAAGCCGCCGGATGCGCAGGAGCAGGATGTGTGCGGCTACCTGAAATCGGCGCCGCGCTTGCTGGATATTGCCTCCGTGGTCAAGAGCTATCTGGAACGGAAGCATGCCGATCCGGCAAAGCTGCGGATTGAAGATCTGGGCGCGGAGTGCGTGGGCGCCGTTCAACGCTTCAGAGAGAACGAGCCGCTGGCGCTGGAACCGTATGTGGGCCGCGAGATTTTCTCGGTGGTGATTGCCAGCTACGATGCGCACCTGAAAACGGCCACGGTGCTGAACTTTGCGGTGCGGATCGACGGGGCGACGCACCGGGTGGAGGCCGGCAGGTTTACGCGCATAGCGATGACTCCGCAGAGCCGGCGGGGGGTGTGGTCCTATGGTGAATCCGATTATCTGAATCGTTCTGTGTTTGCAGGCGCGGGGCGAAAGTACCTGACGGACGCCACGCTGAATTTCATGCTTGTGGACAAGCCTGTGGCGGAGGCGCGGCTGGACGAAGCTGTTGCGGCCGCGGGCAATGTGATTGAAGCAGCCAGCCGTACGACGCAACTGACGCCCTCTCTCAGCGGCATTGGCGGCCCGGTGGAGATGGTTCTGCTGGGGCGCAAGAGCCGGCCGGAGCCGGTTGAGTGGAAGGGCAATCGCTGACGGAGAGGTTCCCAGGGCAATCGCATTTGGATTTCTCTTGACAGCCGCAGTGCGGAAAAACTCCGGGTCCGTCGGTTTTCGACTCCATCTGGTGTTAATTTGCCCACACACTGCCCCCGAAATGGCAGTTTTCGGCATCACAAAATTGGATTATGTCTCCCAAATCAGTTTCGCAACCCGCGATCTATC
>JARLGF010000036.1 GCA_031296165.1 Occallatibacter sp.
GTGTAGCGCGGCTTCCAGCCCAGTTCGCGAATGGCCTTGGCAGAGCTGGCAACCAGCACGGCGGGGTCGCCCGGACGGCGGGGTTGGACATCGGCAGGGATGGGATGCCCGGTGACGCGGCGGGCGGATTCAATGACCTGGCGAACGCTGAAGCCTTCCCCGTTGCCGAGGTTGTAGATGAGCCGGTCCTGCGTCTCAAGCGCTTTGAGAGCCAGCAGGTGCGCATCGGCCAGATCGGAGACATGCACGTAGTCGCGGACGCAGGTGCCGTCCGGGGTGGGGTAATCGTCGCCGAAGATTTTGATGGACTTGCGGCGGCCGAGAGCGACGTCGAGAATCAGCGGGATGATGTGGGTTTCAGGGGCGTGAGCTTCGCCGCGGGTGACGCCCTGGGGACCTTCAGGAGCGCCGGCCACGTTGAAGTAGCGCAGGGAGGCGTAGCGCAGGCCATGGATGCGGTTCAGCCAGGTGAGCATGTGCTCCACCAGCAGCTTGGATTCGCCATAAGCGTTGGTGGGCAGCAGGCGCGCATCCTCGTGAATGGGTGCGGACTCCGGCTCGCCGTAGACAGCCGCGGTGGAAGAAAAAACCAGGCGGCGCGGCCCGTGAGCGAGCATCGCCTCAAACAGAGAGAGCGTGGAGGCGGTGTTGTTGCGGAAAAACTGCTCGGGGTGGACCATGGACTCGCCGGCCTCAATGAGGGCGGCAAAGTGGAGAACGCCGTCGAAGGGCTGGCCCTGATTTTTTGCGGAGATGAATAGGTTTTCGAGCCGGGCGCGGTCAGCCAGCTCACCTTCCACAAACTCCACGCCAGGGGGCAGCAGATCGCGGCGGCCGTGACTCAAATTATCATAAACAACTGCCTGATTTCCCTTTTCGGCAAGCAGTCCCGCAACTGTACCACCTATGTACCCGGCGCCGCCGGTAACCAATATCTTCACAAAAAACACTGTCCTTTCGAGAACAGATTCGGTAACCTTGAGTCTATTACAGTAGTGCAAGGCTGGGCGGTCATGCAATCGGCTATCGAATGACCTTCCGTCCACCGGCCAAGAGACCGCCAGTGCAGGTGGCAGGCCACTCAAGCAGTAAGTGCATGTTGGAATTCATGATGCGTTGTAATGGATTGCTCCTGGCGCCCCGTCCTATAACCTGTTCAGGGGATGGTCATCCCTGGCGCAGAGATTGAGACTATTGTTGCCGGATGCCTTGGATGCGATAGCGGAGAAATTGAATGTCCGAGGTCCGTGTGTCTGACAATCCCACCGGCGCGATAGAACTAGAATTGTGGACAGGCAGCAACTGCGCCGGATTTTCCTGGCCATCCTTAACCCATATGGAGTTTGCAACGACCTGTTTCCCCATCGGAAATCTGCAAGAGCAACTGCCAGCGGACCGGCCACCAGGGCACGGCGCAGGAGTTGCCTGCCATGCGGACAGCGCGGCGCGGGATGCGCAACGCACAGCCCGCAAGGCTGCCAGCTCAGTGGAACCGATACTGCGCTGTAACGACGACCGCAAGCGAGGACAGGAAACATGGCGATGAACTACACCCCCGGACGAACCAACTTCGGACCGCTTCCCGAGCCCGAAGGCCGGTCCAGGTCGTTTATCACCAGCATGGTGGTCAACGGGATGATCCTGGCGCTGGTTCTCTATATAGGAACAATGGCGCGGCAGGTGATCGAGCAGAAGTACGAGGAGACGGTGCTGATCATCCCCAGCAAGCCAGCGCCTCCGCCGGAGAAGGTAAAACTGCCTCCACCGCCGAAGATGCCGCCGCCGCCAAAGATGGAGGATGTCAATCTGGCGGCTCCCAAGATCAGCCTTCCCAAGCCGGAACCAAAGCCGGACGTGAAGCCGATCCAGATGGAAGCCAAGCTGACGGCGCCGGCGATCAAGGAAGCCCGGCCTTCGATTATTCTGGCTCCGCAGCCCAAGGCGGCCCTGACTGCGGCCATGCCGGCACAGGACAACCGCGTCAGGCCCTCGACGGTGCCGGTGCATTTTGGCCAGACCTTTGGGGTGACACCGAATCCCAACGCCACGCGGCCGGCCACGATTGCTGCCATCGGTAACCCGTACGGGGGCATGCGTGGCCCATCCGTTGCGCCGCACGGCGTAGTTGGCTCGACGGGAATCGGAAATGGACTCAAGTCCGGCTCGAACGCCGGGACCGTGGGCAGAGTAGCTTCGGCCGGCATACCGGGCGCGACAGGCACAGGCAGCGGAGGAACGTACGGCGGCGGCAGGGTGGCTGCAGCCGGTATTCCCGCCATGACCGCTGCCGCACCCGCGCAGAGAGCGGTTGAAACGCAGGTTGCCACCAACCTGGAGGTTCTGTCGAAACCTCCTGTTCAGTACACCAGTGAAGCCAGGCAGTTAAAAGTCCAGGGCGAAGTCATTCTGCGCGTCACCTTCACGGCCTCGGGCCGGGTGGTGGTGCAGGGAGTGGTGCACGGACTGGGCCACGGCCTGGATGAAGAAGCGCGCCGAGTGGCGCAACAGATCCATTTTAGGCCGGCTACGCGAAACGGCCAGCCGGTGGACTTGACGACCAATATCACCATTACGTTTCAATTGGCGTAGCATAATAGAGCCCACAAGAACACAGGCTGAACACTGCCGCGCGACGCCGAAACGGCATTTGCGGCCAGCGGAAGATTTGGAAGACCTCACCTAGGAGCTTGACATGACGTTGCGGAAGATCCCCCTCACCTTCCTGATCCTTATCCTGGGTGCGTCCTGCGCGTACGCGAAGAAGCAGCCAAAGTACGAGCAGGCGCACCAACTTACCCCGGAACAGGCCGCCCTGGTGGACAAAGCTGTCCTCCAGGAGAAGGTGCTGATCAAGAACATCCAGCAGCGCACGCCCCTGGTGGAGACCTACATCCAGAACACGAAGCCGGATGTGAAGCTCTACGAGGTCCCGGTGCAGGACACGTACGTGCTGAGCCGGGTGGATTTCGGCAAGAGTTTTGTAGACAAACCATACGAGCCGCGCTCCGCCAAGGAGCGGGCAAGCGGCGAGTCCCAATCCAAGTCCAAGCTGGGCTTCTTCAAGAATTCGCTGGCTGCGATCACCGGCTTGACCAAGCTGCTGGGGCTGGAGCGGTTTACCTATTCGCCCACCGGCTTTATGCAAATGATGTTTCTGGACCCGACCGGGTTCGACCAGAGCCACTACGTGTTCAGCTATGTGCGCCGGGAGTTTCTGGGCTCGGTGCGGACCTGGGTCTTCGACGTGCATCCCAAGGTCAGCGGCATGGGCCGGTTCTATGGCCGCATCTGGGTTGAGGACGAGGGCGGCAACGTGGTCCGCTTCAACGGAACCTACACCGGCCCCAGTTCTGAAGACAGCTCGAAGTACTACTTCCACTTCGACAGTTGGCGGATGAACGTGCAGCCGGGCATATGGCTGCCGGTAGCGGTATACGTGGAAGAGACGCAGCGTATCGAGGGCTCCAAGCTCTACGGGCTGAAGGCCCAGACTCACTTCTGGGGCTACTCACTCAAGCTGCCCACGCGGGACAGCGAGAACGTGAGCGTGAAGGTAGACGACGCGGTGGACAAAAGCGAGGACTCGCAGGATGTGGGCCCGCTGCAGGCTTCGCGTATGTGGGTCACGCAAGCTGAAAATAACGTGATCGACCGCCTGGTGGAGGCCGGCCTGGTGGCGCCTCTCGAACAGGGCGGATACGAAAACAAGGTTCTGGATCAGATCGTTGTCAACCTGGTGGTGCCCAATAACCTGGCGTTCACCGACCAGTTGCATACGCGCATCCTGCTCTCGGATACGGTGGAGGCCACCACGGTGGGCAACACCATCCTCATCAGCAAGGGGCTCATCGACACGCTGCCCAACGAGGAATCGATCGCCTCGGTTGTAGCCATGGAACTGGCGCACATCGCCATGGGCCACCACATCGACACACGCTACGCGTTCAACGACCGGCTGCTGTTTCCCGACGAGTCGACCTTCCAGCGCATCGACATGTATCACACCGACCACGACAACGTGGACGCGGCCAAGCGGGCCATGGAGTATCTGCAAAACTCCATGTACAAGGACAAGCTGGCCAACGCCGGCCTCTACTATGCGCAATTGGTGGACCGCGCCAAGGTGTTGAAGAACCTGAACTCTCCCAAGCTGGGCGATTCGCTGCTGAAGCCCGACGGAACCCCGTGGATGGCCGATCTGGCCAAGATGGCTCCAAAGCTGAACTGGGACGACCTGACGCAGACCGCGGCTCTGCCGCTGGGCAGTTGGCTCAAGACCGATCCCTGGGACGACAAGGAGCAAATGCTGAATGCCAAGCGGTATGCGCCCATGAACGCCCGGGACAAAATGCCGTTTGAAGTGACGCCGATCTTCTACAAGCTGCAGCGCTACGATGCCGCCCGCCCGGATACGACAACGGCTCCGGCCGCGACTGCACCAGCGCCAGCGCCGCCTGCTGACCAGCCCGCCGCTGCCCCGGACACTACCGCACCCGCGGCACAGCAACCCGCAGCTCAAGGCGCCCCCCAGCAGCAACTCACGGGCACCTCGAACCCGCCACCGCAATAGCGCACGAACGGAGGCACCGGCCGGGACGCAGACCATGGCGCATCCCGGCTGATGCCTCTACCCTGAGTCGCCGTTGAAATCCACCTCACTCAAGCTCAGATTCACCAGAACGGGACGTACATCGTGCTTGGAAATAGAACAATCATTGCTCTGCTTTGCTGTGCGCTTGCCGCCGGAACTCTTTCCGCGCGTGCGCAAGTGGTTCCAGCGGCCACCAAAAAGGGGCTTTCCCTTACTGCCGGCGGCTTTGGCTCCGCGTTTCAGCCCGACTTCACCGGAACCAATGTGGGCACCAGCATCAACCGCCTTTACGGAGTGGGCGCATACGCGGACCTGAAGGTTACGCGTTGGGTGCAGATTGAGGCAGAAGCCCGCTGGCTGCGCTTCAATCAGTATCAGAAGAATGGGGAAGACAACTACCTGATCGGTCCCCGCGTTCCCTTCTCTGTGCGCCATTTCCCGCGCGTCAAGCCTTACGGCAAGGTGCTGGTCGGCTACGGCAAGAGCGACTTTCTGTACGGAAGCACCTTTAATTTGGCCTTCGGCGGCGGCGTGGACTACCGGCTCAACAATCGTTTCAGCATTCGCGCCTTCGATCTGGAGTACCAGAGATGGTCAACGGCCCCCGCTACACTGTATCCCTATGGCGCCAGCGTGGGCTTGAGCTACAAGATTTTCTGAAGCGGCACAAAAAGCGACTGGCTTTACGGTTTGCGCCAGGCCAGGACGGCGACCGGATAAGTAAGCCGGATTACTCCTTCTTCACGGCGCGCGGCGACACCCAGACTGTCCCGGCCTGCAGCAATATCCTCTGCAAACAATGCACGAATCCTGTCGCCGTCTCCGGGTTTCGGGAATGAGCCTGCGAGCAGATCTTCCAACTCCATCACAAAGCTGAAATTTTCCTGTCTGCGCAACTCCAGACCTGCGCCTTCCCCAAGAGCTTTCATCTCGGCCAGGGTTAATGCGCAAGTGTGCGAGGGATCGCGCAGAATCTCCCAGTGGTTGAAGCGGTCCTGCACTTCCCTGCGCGGAGCCACGTCGGCGACCAGAACCGTGCCTCCGGATTCGCACACGCGCCTCATCTCGCGCAATGCAGCTTGCGGGTCCATGTAGTGATGGAAGGAAAACCGCGTCACCACGCAGTCGAAGGTCTCATCGGCAAAAGGAAGTTCTGTCGATTGACCGAGCTTCCATTCGATGTTGGGCAACTGCTTTTCGGCCTGCAAACGCCTCGCCTGCTCCAGCATGGCGGGGACCATGTCGAGACCGGTGACGCGCGCTGCCAGCGGCGCGAAGAAGCAGGAGATGATGCCGGGGCCGCAGGCAACGTCGAGAAGCGTGTCTGTGGGGCGCGGCGCCGCGCACTCGGCCATCAGGCCAAGTAACGCATCTTTGCCGCGGCCATGGCGCTCAAGAAATGGCTCGGCCTGTCTGGTAAATTGATCGTGGATTTCGACGTCGTGCTGCGCTGTATTCATGAGTTTGATTTTATCGTTTTGGAGCATCCGTAATCACAAAGGGCCGCCTCTTGCGAGACGGCCCTTTGTGATTACGGAGGTTGGGAGGTTTATGCCGGTGAAGGCGAGCCTTCGGGGAAACTGGGACCGCCGCGTGCCTCCGGCTTGAGTACCTGCTGCACGCTGCCGCCGGTGTCGGTGGGTGAGGCCAGAACGGAGCGGACAGGCGGCAGTTCCTTGCCCTCGATCAGCATCCTCACCTCTTCGGCGTCGATGGTTTCGCGCTCCAGCAGCGCCGCGGCAATGCGGTGCATGGCGTCGGCGTTGGTCTCGACGATGTTGTGCGCAGTTTGATAGGCCTCGTCGATGAGGCGGCGCACTTCAAGGTCGATCTGCCGGGCCGTCTCCTCGCTGAAGTCGCGATGCTGCGCGATCTCGCGGCCGAGGAAGATCTGCTCCTCCTTCTTGCCGAAGGTGAGCGGACCGAGGCGGCTCATGCCGTACTCGCAGACCATGCGGCGGGCCAGATCGGTGGCGACCTCAATGTCGCTGCCCGCGCCGGTGGACATCTGGTTGAGGAAGATCTCCTCGGCCACGCGTCCGCCGTAGGACATGGCCAGCTTGGCCTCAAGGTACTCGCGGGTGTAGTTGTGCCGGTCGCCGGGCAGGAAAATGGTAACGCCAAGGGCCATGCCGCGAGGAATGATGGTGACCTTGTGGATGGGGTCGGAGTGGACGCGGAAGAACGAAACCAGCGCATGGCCGGCCTCGTGATACGCAGTCACGCGCTTCTCTTCGTCGGTCAGCAGCATGGACTTGCGCTCGGCGCCCATGAGCACCTTGTCCTTGGCCAGCTCGAAGTCGTACATGGTGACCTGCTTGCGATTGACGCGAGCGGCGTTCAGGGCAGCCTCATTGACCATGTTGGCCAGATCGGCGCCACTGAAGCCCGGTGTTCCGCGGGCCAGCACGTTGAGGTTGGTATCGTCGGAGACGGGAACCTTCTTGACGTGGACGCGGAGAATCTCCTCGCGGCCGCGAATGTCGGGCAGGCCCACCACCACGCGGCGGTCAAAGCGGCCGGGACGCAGCAGCGCGGGATCGAGCACATCGGGCCGGTTGGTGGCAGCCACCAGAAACACGCCGTCGTTGGATTCAAAGCCGTCCATCTCGACCAGCAACTGGTTCAGGGTCTGTTCGCGCTCGTCGTGTCCGCCGCCCAGGCCAGCGCCGCGATGGCGGCCGACGGCGTCGATTTCGTCGATGAAGATGATGCAGGGCGCGTTCTTCTTGCCCTGTTCAAACAGGTCGCGTACGCGGCTTGCGCCGACGCCCACAAACATCTCCACAAAGTCTGAGCCGGAGATGGAGAAGAACGGAACATTGGCCTCACCGGCCACGGCACGCGCCAGCAGGGTCTTGCCGGTTCCAGGAGGGCCCACCAGCAGCACGCCCTTGGGAATGCGGCCGCCCAGCTTCTGGAACCGCTGCGGCTCGCGCAGGTATTCGATGATCTCCTTCAGCTCTTCCTTGGCCTCGTCCACACCGGCCACGTCCTTGAAGGTGATCTTTTTCTGCTGCATGGAGAGCAGGCGCGCGCGGCTCTTGCCGAACGACAGCGCCTTGTTGCCGCCCGACTGCATCTGCCGCAGCATGAAGAACCAGATGGCGCCCAGCAGAACAAACGGGCCCACATTGAACAGCAAGGGCAGCAGGATATTGTTCTGGGGCTCCTTGATGGAGAAGTTCACATTGGCGGCCAGCAGCGCCTTTTTCAGATCTTCGTAGTTGCTCCCGACGGTGGTGTGGAACTGTTCCTTGGGCGTGGCTTTCAGGTGGCCGCGCAGATCGCTGCCCTGAATGGCCGCATCCTGCACCAGCCCCTGCTGAACCTTGTTGTACAGGTCGGAGTAGGGGATCTCCGTATCCTTGCCCATGCTGGCGCCTCTCTGCACAACGCCCCACAGAAGCATGAGGCAGATGAGGATAAACACCCAGAACATGACTGTCTTAACGCTCGAATTCACCAGGATTCCTCTTTCCCGGCGGGGGAGAGGCCGCTGACATGACCTCCAACACCGCCCGCATCATCCTTAGACGCCCGTACCGTGCCCGAAGTCACAAAAAGTACACAACCCCTGAACGGCAGACACACCTGCTCTGCCGCCTGGATGAGCAGTACTCCGATTGTACTCCCAAGCCGGGATTTCTATTCACAATCAAGAGGCCAAATCCGGCCCTGTGTCCGCGGCCTCAACCCTGCCCGGAACTTCCATCCCGTTGAGGCTGCAATCCTAATCCTTAATCTCCACAATCCAGAGGGGTTACTACGATAGAGATTCCCGCTTCCGGCTCCAGTTCCACGCCCCGCATCCAGGCGATGCGGCCGTCCAGTTCGAGCACCGGCCACAGCTCCCGACCGGTGCCTGTAACCCGCAGCCGCTCCAGCACCTGCTTTACCTTGCGCGGGCCGCCGGAGTGACGCAGGGTAACCCGGTCGCCCGGCCTCCAGTTGCGGAGAGTGGCAGTTCGGACTGGAACAGGATGCTGGACCTGAACCACCGCAGGCAGCGGGGACACATCGGTCAGGTCGATTTTGAGCCGAAGTCCAAAGGCGGGCGCCACAATTTCGCCGGGAATGGGCACTATGTACTCGGGAATTGCCGCCGCCTGACCCGCCTCAGCCGCCGAAGCTGCTTCCAGCGTCAGGCGCAGTTCGCGGTGCGTGCGCTCGGCGCGCAGCCCCTGGGGCAACTCACTTTTCTGGCCGGCGCGTCCGGTCAGAGCCAGCAAACGGACCGTTTCAGTAGAAGGAAAATCGAGAGCCACGCCCAGTTGGCCAGCCGCGTGGCGCAGCAGCCGCCGCTGCAAGGCCGGAGCCAACGCAGCCAGACGGACCACATCCAGAGCAAGGCCTTCGGCGGAGGCGCGGCCCCCACCCCGCACGGGACGGCCCGGCAGCAGGATTTGCGGAGCCAGGCGGGCGAGTTCCGCCTGCCACCAGTCCTCCTCGTCGCGCGCCAGCACGGCCATCTGCACCAGGTGCTCGCGCAACTGCGGGTTCCAGCTCTCCAGCAAGGGCAGCAGTTCGTGGCGAATGCGGTTACGTGTATAGGTCAGGTGACGGTTTGAGGAATCCTCCCGCCAGCTCTGGCCCAGCCCTTTCAAATAGTCCTCAACCTCGGTCCGCGCAGCGCCCAGCAGCGGACGCAGGATTCGACCCTCGGGAAACGCAACCACCGGGTGAATGCCGCCCAGCCCCTCGGTCCACGCGCCGCGCAGGAATTTGGCGCATACCGTCTCAGCCTGATCGTCGCGGGTGTGCGCAGTGGCCACTGCCTCCACCTCGCCTGAGGCCAGCAGTTGCCGAAACCAGCCGTAGCGCAACCGGCGCGCAGCCTCTTCAATGGATTCGCCGGGCTTGCCTGTTGCCGGATTGGCCTGAGCTTCGGCAGCCGTGTTTACGCGCGCTTCATGGAAGGGCAAACCCAGTTCCGCCGCCAGGGCGCGGGCAAAGTCGAGATCGGCGTCGGCCTCTTCGCCACGCAGGCCGTGGTGCAGATGGGCGGCGTGCAGCACCAGGCCCAGTTCCCCGCTCCGCTGGTGCAGCACGCGCAGCAGGGCCACGGAATCCGCGCCGCCGGACAGGCCCACGGCCAGCCGCAGACCCGGCCTGAGCAGCGCTGTGTCAATGGGCAACGCGAGCGGCGGCGTTGAGGAGAACTTTCGGCTCATCTCCCTGATGATAAGCGGGCAATGCGGCCCTCTGCCGGCCAACTTGCCGCCTCCGCGCCCGCCAGAGCGGAGCCTGCCGCATCGAATGCCGGCCGCACCCGATACCGGCAGGCAATGCCCGTTGTATACTTCACCCCGTATGCAAGTATTTGTGATCCTACCCGCGGCAGGACTGGGTACCCGGATGGCCGGACCTCAGCCCAAACAGTTTCTTGCCCTCAACGGACTGCCCATCCTGATCCACTCGCTGCGCTCCTTTGCGGCGGTAAAGCGGGTGACGGCGATCTATGTTGCGGTGCGCAAGACCGAGATCGAGCGTGTCGAGGCGCAAATCGCCGAGTACGCTGCCGAGTATGGTTTTGCCGGCCGGGTGCATGTGGTGGAGGGCGGCGACAGCCGCCAGGAGTCTGTCTCCCACGCTCTGGCCGCTCTGCCCGCCGAGGCCGACGACATCGTACTGGTCCACGACGCGGTGCGCCCGCTGATCGACGTGGCCACCATCGACCGCACCATTGACGCGGTCGTCCTGCACGGAGCAGCGATTGTGGGCATGCCCGCCGTAGACACCATCAAGCAGGTGGAGCGCACCGCGCACGGGGCGCTGATCACCTCCACCATCCCGCGCGAGTTCGTGGTGCTGGCGCAGACCCCGCAGGGTTTCCGCTACGGTGTGCTGCAGCACGCCTTTGCCGAAGCTACGGCGGACGGCTTTATCGGAACCGATGAAGCATCGGTCGTCGAGCGCGACGGGCATCCGGTGGCCGTGGTGCCCGGTTCTCAGGTTAATCTGAAGATTACCCAGCCGGGCGACCTGGAGTTGGCTGAGTTTTACCTGCGGCAGCGCGCTCGCTGACGTCGGCTCAACGCAAAGATTGAGACCGCCGGCGGCAGGATCGGAAGACCAGGCACGGAGACCCACAGGACCATGGATACACGCATCGGATTTGGCTATGACTCGCACGTCTTCAAACCAGGTGTGCCCCTGCACATTGGCGGACTCTCGTTCGACCACCCCGAGGGCCTGGCCGGCCACTCCGACGGCGACGTGCTGCTCCATGCCATTACCGATGCCCTGCTGGGCGCAGTAGCCGCCGGGGACATTGGCAGCTTCTTCCCTCCCGGCGATCCGCGCTGGAAAGACGCCGACTCGGCCATCTTTCTCAACCTGGCCCTGGAAGAGCTGCAAAACGCCGGCTTCCGCATCGTCAACATCGACACCACGCTGATCCTGAACGCACCCAAGATCGGTCCGGTGGCCCCGGAGATGCGCGCCCGCGTCGCCGACCTGCTGGAGATCGATATCGACCAGATCAGCATCAAGGCCAAGACCCCCGAGGGTCTGAACCTGGACCATGTGGCCCAGTGCCACGCCGTGGCCCTGGTCGAGCGCGTGGCCGAGCAGGAAGACCTGAAGAGCATGACCGCCGTGATTGAAAGCCAGCGCCAGCTTGAGGACGTGGTCGAAGATCTGCTCAGCTCCGTCCACGGCGTGCCCAAAAAGCGCGGCGTCAACCCGGTCTACGACACCGAGGACATTACGTAAGCGAGTGGTCAGTGGTCAGAGACGAACGAATTACAGATGGGGAACCTCGTAGCGCAGAATTTGCTCATCCACTGTGACCAGGACCATTCCCTCCAGATGCGCCTGTGCGACAAGCAGTCTGTCGAAGGGATCGCGGTGCAGTTGCGGAAGCGAACCGGCCCACTCCGCGTGCTCAACAGTGATCGGCAACGGCAGAAATTCATGTTCCTCAATGGCCTTTGCAACCGCTTTCCCGAAGATCAACTTCCCCGATGCCCGCTTGATGGCAATCTCCCAAACCGTCACCGCGCTGACATAGACTTCATTCCCGGGCGAGGCAATCGCTGCGCGAAGCGCGCCGGGCAAATGGGCATCGTTTGAATCCCACCACAGGAAGGCATGCGTGTCGAGCAGCAGTTTCATCGCGCTATAGCCCGAAATCCTGAAGCACATCCTCTGGCAGAGGAGCGTCGAAGTCGGCGGCGATATAGGTGATTCCCAGCGCATTCCGCCCGAATTTGCGCGGCAACTTCGCTTCCTGCGGCAGGCGAACCAGCTTCGCCATCGGCTTGCCCGCTTTGGCAATCACGATCTCTTCCCCCTTCGCGGCCCGGTCCACCAGGCTGGAAAGCTGCGTCTTGGCCTCGTACAAATTCACCTGCACCGGCTTGGCAGTCTTCTTTTCAGGTTTCGGGATGGGATTTGCCGCCATAACGAATCTCCTCTGCTTCGATTGTGTACCGGCCCGCGCAGTTGGTCAAGTTGGTCAAGTACGCTCTCGATTGTGGACCTGATCGCTTTTTTGGTCAAGCTGGTCAAACTTACCAGCCTTCCGGTGCCTCCATTTCATGCCACTTCGTCTTCGCTGCACAAAAGACTCCACGATTTTGATTGCGGAATCACGCGATTGGCCTTACCTTTGCTGCGAGTTCCCAATCCACTCCCGGAGTGTTCTGTATGCATTTTGTCGCGCTGATGCTGCAAAATCCGCCCGATCCTGAATTCGCCAAGCGTATGGCCGTGACCATCCTCACGCTCATCCCCATCCTGATTGTGGTTGGGCTTGCGCTTGTGATTGTGCCCTTCTGGTTCATCCTCAAGAAGGCCGGATTTTCGCCGTGGCTTTCGCTCATCAACATCGTTCCGCTGGGCACCCTGGTTCTGCTCTACGTGGTGGCCTTCGCGGAGTGGTCTGTTATCCCGGCGGTCCCGGCGGGCTGGCCGCCGCAGCCGCCCTCTCCGCCTCAGGCCTGAGCGCTCCCATGCACGCCGAAGCGGGCCTAGAATGCTAGCATCGTGTAAGGAAAGAACCCTACACGATGTCCGATTCAGCTCCCTCCGCTGCAAACAAGCCCCGCGTCCGTTTTGCCCCCTCGCCCACCGGTTACCTGCATGTGGGCGGAGCGCGCACTTTTATCTTCAATTGGCTCTATGCCCGCCACACCGGCGGAACGCTCGTCCTGCGTTTGGACGATACCGACGTCGAGCGCAACACCGAGGCCAGCGTTCAATCCATCTTTGAAGGGCTGCGCTGGCTGGGTCTCGGCTGGGACGAAGAGTACAAGCAATCCGAGCGCCTTGCCCTGCACCGCCAGGCAGCCCAGGACCTCTTCGCCAAGGGCCTTGCGTATCGCGACTTTACCCCCGCCCACGCGGAAGCCGACGATACGTCCAGCGGCCAATCCTCAGCGCAGGGCGCATGGCTCTTCAACCCCGGCATGCGCGAACTCTCCCGCGAGGAAAGCGACCGCCGCGCCGCCGCCGGTGAGCCCTTCGCGCTCCGCTATCGCGTCCCCCGCGGCCAGAGCCGAACCCTGCGCTTCACTGACAGCGTCTACGGCGAGCAGTCCAAGCAGGCCGACGAAGTGGAAGACTTCGCTCTGCTGCGGTCAGATGGAATGCCCACCTACCATCTGGCCTCCTGTTTCGACGATGCCGACCTCCGCATCAGCCACATCATCCGCGGCCAGGATCACCTCACCAACACCTTCAAGCATCTGCTTATCTTTGAAGGCCTCGGCGCACCGCCGCCCCAGTTCGCCCATCTCCCCCTGCTGGTCGCCCCCGACGGCGCCAAGCTCTCCAAGCGCAAGCACGGGCCGGTGGTCAGCGTCACCACCTACCGCGACGCCGGGTTTCTCGCTGGCGCCTTCGTCAACTTTCTCTGCCTGCTGGGCTGGTCTCCCAAGAACGACCGCGAGTTCCTCACGCTCGACGAGCTCACCGCGGCCTTCACTCTGGAGGCTGTCAACCGCGCCAACGCCGTGATTAATTTCACTGAGGACGACCCCTTCGATCCCAAGGCTCTCTGGCTCAACGCCGAACACCTGCGCGCCTTGCCCGTGGAGCAGTTGAGCGCCTGCATCCAGCCTTTTTTTGAGCAGGCCGGCCTCGATGCGCCGCCGGAAAAGCTTCTCGCCGTCACCCCGCTCATCCGTGAGCGCATCAAGCTCCTGCGCGACGCCGTCTCCGCCGCAGACTTCTTCTTTGTGAAAGAACTTGCGCCGTATGACCCAAAGGAGCTGGTCCCGCAGAAAGGCGATGCCGCTCTGGCCCGCCGCGTCCTTGAGCATGCCCAGCAGGTTCTCGCCACTATCCCCTTTGACACCGATTCGCTCGACGAGACTCTCCGCGCTGCCGCTGCCCAACTAGGTCTAAAGGCCGGGCAGGCCTTTCAGCCCATCCGCGTCGCTGTCTGCGGCCGCAAAAACGCGCCGCCGCTGTTTGAAACCATGGCCGTCCTCGGCCGCGACGTCTGCCTCGCCCGCATCCGCCAGGCCCTGGAAAGCCTTCAATCGCTCGCCTGAGCGGAAAACTAGCCTTGCAAACAGATTCACTGCTTCCGATTCTTGCTTGACATTATGTAATCGATCAATTACATTCCAACCATGTTTTCCGTCAGGCCGCTTCCCGAATTCACAACATGGCTTGATGGATTGAAAGACTTGCGGGTACGCGGCGCGGTGGTGGAACGAATCAAGCGCCTCACCTTCGGCTTACTGGGCGACTTCAAGGCGATTGGCGATGGCGTGATTGAGCTGCGCATCGACTTCGGCGCGGGCTGGCGTCTCTATTACACGCAGTGCGGCGCGCAGATCGTTGTGCTGCTTGCGGGCGGTTCCAAACGCACACAGAAGAAAGATATCCAACGGGCTAAGGCTTTGGCCGCATTGCTGAGAAGCAAAAAGGACTTGCGATGAGAAAAACCATGAACGTGGACGACCTGCCTGAATTCGACCCCGCACAGTACCTGGACAACGAAGAGAGCATCGCCGTCTATCTGACCGGAATCCTGGAAGCCAATGACGCAGCCCTGTTGGCTTCGGCGTTGGGTGACATTGCCCGTGCGCGCGGCATGACGGAGATCGCTAAAGCAGCCGGAATTACCCGCGAAGCTCTCTACAAAGCCCTCCGGCCCAATAGCGCCCCGCGCTTTGACACCATCAGCCGCGTCTGTGCGGCGCTCGGCGTACGCTTAGTAGCCCAGCCCATCCCTGCCGGCAAAGCAGCCGCTTGAAAGCCAGTCTGCGGCCGCTAGTACGCGCCTTCCAAGTTACAGTGCCAGTTCGTTCCACTTCCGCGCCGCTCCGATTGAGCAAAGCCCCTCCCGTGGAATAATGGACGAAAGCCATGACCAACTTGAATCCGGAAAGCAACGCCGCTCAAACTCAGGATGCCCCCACGCCCACCAACTTCCTCCGCGACATGATCGCCGAGGATGTGCGCACCAAAAAGTACGGCGACGCCCAAATCCAGACCCGCTTTCCTCCCGAGCCCAACGGCTACCTCCACATCGGCCACGCCAAGGCCATCTGCATCGACTTCGGCCTTGCGGACGAGTTCGGCGGCAAAACCAACCTGCGCTTCGACGACACCAACCCCGAAAAAGAAGAGCAGGAGTACGTTGACTCCATCATGGCCGACGTCCGCTGGCTGGGCTTTGAGTGGGACCGCCTCTGTTACGCTTCCGACTACTTCGGCCAGCTTTACGAGTGGGCATTGCGGCTCATCAAGGCTGGCAAGGCATACGTTGACGACCTCTCCGCCGATGAGGTGCGCGAACACCGCGGCACCCTCACCGAACCCGGCAAAGACAGCCCGTATCGCAACCGCTCCATCGAGGAAAATCTCGACCTCTTCACCCGCATGAAGAACGGTGAGTTCCCCGACGGCTCGCGCGTGCTCCGCGCCAAAATCGACATGGCCTCGCCCAACATCAACATGCGCGATCCGGTCATGTACCGCATTCTCCACGCCGAGCACCAGCGCACCGGCAACCAGTGGTGCATCTACCCCATGTACGACTACGCCCACGGCCAATCGGATTCGATCGAGCACGTCACTCACTCCATGTGCACTCTTGAATTCGCCGACCACCAGCCTCTTTACCGCTGGTATATCGAGCAGTTGGGCATCTTCCCTTCGCAGCAGAGGGAGTTCGACCGTCTCAACCTCACCTACACCATGCTCAGCAAGCGCAAGCTGCTGGAGTTCGTGCAGGACAAGCACGTCAGCGGCTGGGACGATCCCCGCATGCCTACCCTGGCCGGCATCCGCCGCCGCGGCTTTACTCCTGAAGGACTCCGCGCCTTCTGCGCCGCCATCGGCATCTCGCGCACCAACGGCGCCACCGACATTGAAATGCTGGAGCACTACCAGCGCGACGACCTGAACCGCCGCGCTAGCCGCGCCATGGCCGTACTGAATCCGCTCAAGCTGGTCATCGACAACTACCCCGCCGGGCAGGTGGAATTCTTCGAGGTCGCCAACAACCCCGAAGACCCAACCGCCGGAACCCGCCCTGTGCCCTTTTCCCGCGAGATTTTTATCGATCAGGACGACTTCCGCGAGGTGCCTCCGCCCAAGTACTACCGCCTGTCTCCGGGTAAGGAAGTCCGTCTGCGCAACGCCTACTTCATCACCGCGCAGAGCGTGGTGAAGGACGCGGCCGGCAACATCGTCGAGGTGCACTGCACCTACGATCCCGCCAGCCGCGGCGGCAACTCGCCCGATGGCCGCAAGGTCAAGTCCACCATGCACTGGGTTTCAGCCGCCCACGCCATCACTGCTGAAATTCGTCTCTACGACAAGCTCTTCAGCAAGGCCGATCCCTACGATTTGGAAGAAGGCCAGGACGTGCTCAGCAATCTCAACCCCAAATCCCTTGAGATTCTCCTCGGCGCCAAGCTTGAGCCCTCTCTCGCCAACGCCAAGCTCGGGGACCACTTCCAGTTTGAGCGCGTGGGCTACTTTTGCCTCGACCCGGATTCGACGGCGGACAATCTGGTTTTCAACCGCACGCTTCCGCTGAAAGACTCCTGGGCCAAGATCGAGAAAAAGGCCGGAGCGTAAGCACCTGCGGTGCGGCAGACGCTCGCTGATCGCTCGCATAAACCGGGTGCCCAACCCTTGACCCGACCCAAATACTGAGGGTGCCCCAGGTCTCGATTTTGAGACCTGGGAGACCTCGAACCTCACCCCGCGCGAGTCCTTCTAATCCCTGTTCCCTGCTTCTTCACTTCCCAATCACGTCGAAAGTCACGGGAATGGTTCTCGGCGGCAGGCATTGACTGCTGTCGCAAGCCTGGAAGTGCAGTTTGGCCTCGACCAGGTGGTTGCCCGGCACAGCTACGATGTGCGCCTGAATGATGAATTCGCCGGTGTAAACGCTGAGTTTTGTTTTGGGGTCGATGGGCAACGTCAGGTCCGAGCCCGCCGGATAGACCGCATCCTTGAGATGCACGCCCGCTCCGTCGGGAATGGAGAACGTAGTCGGAATCAGGTAGTCTTCCCGCGGGGTGTGCGAGTTGATATGCATGCCGGGCGCAATGCGGAAGTGCAGCGCCACGCTGCCCGGTTTGCCGGCTACCAAAGTCACCTGCTCGGGATAGAGATATTGCACCGCCGCAGGCTGCGCACTGGCGCGGCTCATTCCGCCGCTCTGGCCCTGCGCCAGGCAAGCAAACATGGCAAAAGCTGCAACTACCGCGACGCGGATTTTCGTTTTCATTTCAATCACCGATCTTTACCTTTTCCAACAACTCCAACACTAGCTTGCCAGCTCACCGTCTAGCTAACACCGCGAACTCCGCCAGCCCCACTAACTCCGCTGTCCTAGTTTCCCAGCGCCTTGCGAATGTTGCCTTCAATATCGGCCTTCGACGTCAGGCCCAGTTGCGCAGCCACTACGGTTCCCTTGCGGTCCACAAAGAACGAAGTGGGCATGGCGTCCAGTCCTCCATAAGCCTTGCTGAGGCTGTCGCCGTTGATCAGCACCGGATAAGGAATGTGCATCTGCTGCACGGATTTTTGAATAGCGGCCTTGTCCTTGGCCCAGCCGGCTTTGTCGTTCGGCTGCAGGTCGTCGCCCTCCGTGGAGATGCCCAGAATCTCAAACCCCTGCGCCGCGTATTGATTGCGCAACTCGATCAGCCACGGGGTTTCAATTTTGCACGGAGCGCACCACGTCGCCCAGAAGTTGATGAGCACGGCCTTGCCCTTGTAGCTGGCCAGCGAAACTTTTTTGCCGCTCAGGTCTTCCAGCAGGAAGGCCGGAGCTGACTTGCCTTTGAGCGGAGAAACATACTGCGCCGCACCGCCCGCCGCATCGGGCACCAGTTCTCCCTGCGCCGCCGTAGCCAGCAGCCGCTCGGCGGCCTGTTTGCGGTATTCCCAGTTGGCCCACCCCGCCCAGGCAAAGGTGGCGAAAATAACAAGAACGGCACAGAGAACCAGCGCGTTGCGTTTCACGGGGATTGACCTCACAGCTTCATTGTACGAAAGGCGAGGGCACGGCGGCATCACGCTGAAACTGTTACTATCGGAAACCGATGAAAGACATTCCTGAAGCTGGTTTCCCTGAGCCGGCAACACCCCGGGCGGCCGATCTGGTCCGCACTGAGGCGGCGGCGCTGCTGGCGCTGGCCACGCGCCTGGAAGGGCCAATGGCTGAGCCCTTTGCGCAAGCCGTCGAACTGATTCTGCACTGCGGCCAGGAGCACGGCCGCGTGGTGGTCACCGGCATGGGCAAGAGCGGCATCATTGCGCAAAAAATCGCTGCCACGCTCAGCTCCACCGGCTCTCCCGCTCTGTTTCTGCACCCCGCCGAGGCGGTGCATGGCGACCTGGGCGTGCTGATGCCCGGCGATGTGGTCATCGCCCTCTCGGCCAGCGGCGAAACCGAGGAGATTCTGCGCCTGCTGGCCACGCTCAAGCGCAAAGGCGACGCGCTGGTCAGCTTCTGCTGCAATGTGAATTCAACCCTCGCTCAGGCCAGCGACGTGGCTCTGGATTGCTGCGTGGAGCGCGAGGCCTGCGGCATGAACCTGGCGCCCACGGCCAGCACCACGGCCATGCTGGCGCTGGGCGACGCGCTGGCCATTGCGGTGAGCCTGCGCAAGGGTTTCCGCGCAGAGGATTTTGCGGAACTGCACCCCGGCGGCAAGCTGGGCAAGCGGCTGGCCAAGGTGCGCGACCTGATGCACTCCGGCGACGAGATTCCGGTCGTCACCACGGCGACGCCGATGACCGACGTGATCTACGAAATGTCGTCGAAGAAGCTGGGCATAACCACCGTGCAGCAGGAAGGACGGCTCTGCGGCGTCATCAGCGACGGCGATCTGCGCCGTCTGCTGGAGCGCGAAGGCGGCGCGGCGCTCAGCCGCCACGCGGGCGAAGCGATGAACGCGCATCCGCGAACAATTACCGCGGGAGAATTGGCGGCAAAGGCGCTGGCGATTCTTGAGGAGCGGAAGATTACTTCGCTGATCGTCGTAGACGCCGAAAACAAAGTGGAAGGCGTGCTGCACTTGCACGATCTGTGGGGTGTGGAACTGATCTGAAAAGCAATTTGTTGCCTCAACCCCGATTCGCGCTATGATTTCTGCAGGAGTTGGCCCAATGACGACCCGAATTGTTCGCGTCGGAAACACTCTGACCGTCGAAATTCCCGAGGAATTGGTTACCCAGGCCTCGCTCCCCGTCGGTGAACCCGTGGAATGGGTTCCGAATGGCAGTGGCAGCATTGCACTCGTCAACCGTTCGAATTCGGCGGTACGGAAAAATCCTGCGGATATGACCATCGAGGAACTGATGGAAGGTTTGAACGAAGGCGACAGCCTCGGTGAATACGACTGGGGGCCTCCTCGCGGGGTAGAAGTTTGGTAGACCCCTACGTTCCGGATGCAGGCGAAGTGGTCTGGCTGAACTTCGATCCGCAAGCTGGACACGAGCAAGCCGGACTCAGGCCAGCCGTTATCCTCTCTTCAAAGTACTTCAACCTGAGATCGTCGGTAGCCTTTGCCTGCCCTATCTCAAGCAAAGTGAAGGGCTACCAATTTCAGGTTGTTTTACCGCCAGGTCTCGCAGTCCACGGTGCGTCCTTTGCGAGCACATGCGCAGTCTCGATTGGCGAGTGCGTCAGGCCACGTATCTTGGCCGGCTGCCTGACGATGTGCTCATGCAGGTAAGAGGCGTGGTGCGGACCATTGCGGGGATTCCCAGGTAGCTTTGTCTGCGCTCATCGCACGAATCGCTCTAACATTTAGAATGGTTGCTGCTGTTATTTTTGGTTGCGTCTGCCGCGGCGGACGGGAAAGTTTGTGCGTCTTTTTATGCATCGCTGGTCCAAGCTCTTTATCCCGACTCTTCGCGAGGCCCCGGCGGACGCCGAAGTGGCCAGTCACAAGTTTCTGCTCCGCTCCGGCTACATTCGCCAGCTCGGCGCGGGCCTTTACAACTACCTTTTCCTCGGCCAGCGCTCGATGAATAAGATCATCGCGATTGTGCGCGAGGAAATGGACCAGATCGGCCAGGAATTCTTCCTGCCGGCCCTGCTTCCCAAGGAGCCGTGGGAGCAGAGCGGTCGCTGGACGGGCATGGGCGACAACATGTTCCGGCTCAAGGACCGCAAGGGCACCGACCTCTGCCTCGGCATGACCCATGAAGAGATCATGACCACTATCGCGCGCAACGAACTGCACAGCTACAAGCAGTTGCCGCAGATCTGGTACCAGATTCAGACCAAGTTCCGTGACGAACCGCGCCCCAAGTCGGGCCTTCTGCGCGTGCGCCAGTTCATCATGAAAGATGCCTATTCCTTTGACATCGACAAGGCCGGCCTGGACAAGAGCTTCGCGCTGCACGACGCCGTCTATCGCAAAATTTTCTCGCGCTGCGGGCTGAAGTTTGTGGCCGTCGAGGCGGACTCCGGCTCCATGGGCGGCTCGCAGTCGCAGGAATTCATGGTGTACACCGACGCCGGCGAGGATCTGATTGCAAGCTGTCCGGTCTGCGGCTACGCGGCCAATCTGGAGAAGGCAACTTCGCTGCTCGAGCCTTTAGTCGAGTTGGAGGCTACAGGAGACGGAACTCCGGAGGAGATTTCGACGCCCGGAATGGGCGCCATCGCCGACATCTCCGCGTTCCTCAAAATGAGTCCATCCTCCGACATCAAGTGCGTGGCTTACATGGCGCTGAAGCGCGGCGCGGCCGGAAAGCCCGACACATGGCACGGTGTGGCGGCGTTTCTGCGCGGCGACCATCAGGTAAATGAGACCAAACTTCTCGGAGCCATCGGAGGCGCGGAACTCCGTCCGATGCAGACCGAAGAGCTGACGCAGTATTTGAACGCACCGGCGGGTTTCCTCGGTCCGGTGGGCCTCAAGCACGATGCCAAGCCGCTGGAAGACGGTCTGACCGTCGTCGTCGACAAGTCTCTGGAAGGCCGCAAAAATCTGGTTGCCGGCGCCAACAAGCTGGACTTCCATCTGCGCAACGTGACCCCGGGCCGCGACTTTACCTGGACGCTACTGGCCGATATTCGCAGCGTGAATGAGGGCGAAGGCTGCCCGAAAGACGGCTGCATCGGCAAGCTGGTGGTGGGCAAGGCTGTCGAGATCGGCCACATCTTCAAGCTCGGCTATAAGTATTCTGAATCGATGGGCGCGCGCGTGCTCGACGTGAACGGCAAAGAAGTCACGCCGATCATGGGCAGCTATGGCATCGGCATCGAGCGCATTTTGACCGCGGCAGTCGAGCAGTCGAACGACCAGAACGGATTCTGGCTGCCGGCCTCGATCGCTCCTTTCGCCGTGGTGGTTGCTATCACCGATATGCGCGACAACTTGCTCGTGGAAACCGGCGAAAAGCTGGCGGCCGAGCTTGATTCCGCGGGCATTGACGTACTTCTTGACGACCGCAAGGAGCGCGCCGGCGTTAAATTCAAGGATGCGGACCTGATTGGCATTCCCTATCGCATCAACGTGGGCAGGAATGCTGCCGCCGGACAAGTGGAATTGGTGACGCGCGCCACTGTAACCAGCGTGGATGTGGCGTTGAATGAAGTAGTGGCGCTGGTAAAGCAGCGCATTGCGGAAGATGCGTTGCTGGAAACAGCAACCACCCTCTAGCTTTTAGCGACGGGTTCCCAGCTTTTTTGATGGAGTGCGCCGCTGAGTTTTCCCCTGGAGATTTTTCCGGCGCGGAGCTAATAGCTGGAAGCTGAAATTAAAGGAGCAGCGATGAAGTTGAGAATCAGGTGGGCAAGACCCGCGGGCATGCATCCCTGGTCAACGCTCGCGCTGCGCATTGCACTGTTATCCGTTGCAGCCGTTGCGCTGCTGGTCCTGGTCGTCGGCGGCTTTTACTACTTCAAGTATCAGAGCATCGTGAATAATCGGCTCAGTCAGCCGATCTTTGCCAACACAGCCAAGATTTTTGCCGCGCCGCGCGAGGTCCGCCCCGGACAAAAGCTCACCGTCAATCTGATTGCCAACGAACTGCGCGAGGCCGGCTACTCTGCCGATGGCGCTTCGCAAGTGTCGCCGCTGGGAACCTTTTCCGAGGGCGTGCAGACCATCACCGTGCGCCCTGGCCCGCAGTCCTATCACTCACAGGACAGCGCCATCATCCGCATCGGCTCCGGCGTCGTCCAGTCGATTGCCGACGACCACGGCCAGCCGCTTTCCAGTTATGAGCTGGAGCCTCTGCTCATCACCGGCCTCAGCGAGGACGCCAACCGCACCAAGCGCCGGCTGATGACCTACGACGAAATTCCGCCGAACCTGGTTCATGCTGTGGTGGCCATTGAAGACCGCCGCTTCTTTGAGCACAGCGGCGTCAACTTCTGGCGGCTTTTTGAGGCCGGCATACGCGACGTGACCACCGGCCAGAAGCAGCAGGGCGGCTCCACGCTGACCATGCAACTGGCGCGCGGCTTTTTCCTCTCGCCGGAAAAACATTTCAAGCGCAAGATCATCGAGATCGTCATCAGCTTCCAGCTCGAACACCGCTTCAACAAGCAGCAGATCTTCGAGATGTACGCCAACCAGATCAACCTGGGCCAGCGCGGCAGTTTTTCCATTGACGGCTTCGGAGAAGCCTCGCAGTCCTACCTGGGCAAGGATGTGCGCCAACTCGACCTGGCCGAGTGCGCGCTGCTGGCCGGCATGATCCAGCGCCCCAACTATTTTTCGCCCTTCCGGCATCCCGACCGCGCCATTGAGCGGCGCAACCTGGTGCTGGACTCGATGGTGGAAACCGGCTCCATTACCAAGGATCAGGCGGAACACGCCAAGAGCGAGCCCTTGCACCTGGCCGCGGTCAGCGTGGACGCCAGCGAGGCGCCCTACTTCGTCGATCTGGTGCATGAGCAATTGATGCAGAAACTGGGCGAGCGCGACTTCAACCGCGAGGGACTGCGCATCTACACATCGCTCGATCCCGAACTGCAGCGCGTGGCCACGGCTGCGGTCGAATCCACCATTCACGTGGTGGACGAGCAGGTTGACAGGCTGCACGCAAAAGAGAAAAAACTCGGCCAATCGTATATCTATCCGCAGGTGGCGCTGGTAGCGCTCAATCCCCACACCGGCCAGGTGCTGGCGCTGGTGGGCGGGCGCAACTATGGCTCCTCGCAGTTGAACCACGCAGTTGCCAAGCGGCCCACCGGATCCATTTTCAAGCCCTTCGTCTATGCCACGGCTTTTCAAACAGCCGCCGAAGGCACCATGCTGCCGGGGCAAACCAAACTCTTCTCTCCGGTCACCATCCTCAGCGACGAACAAACCACGTACGACGTCGGCGGCCAGGAGTACACACCAAAGAACTTTGAAGGCGAATATCACGGCGAGGTTACGGCCCGCCTGGCGCTGATGCGCTCCCTGAACAACGCCACCATCGGTCTGGCCTCCATGGTCGGTTTCGATCGCGTAGCCCAACTGGCACGCGACGCCGGCATCAAGAGCGCCCGCGGCACGCCAGCCGTGGCCATTGGCGCCTACGACGCCACGCCGCTTGACATGGCCGGCGCATACACCGTCTTCGCCAACAATGGATTGCACCTGGACCCCTGGATGCTGGCCAGTGTGCGCACGCCCACCGGCGACGTGATTACCGACTACACGCCTACCTCGAAGCAGATTCTGGACGCGCGCGTGGCCTACCTCACCCTCAACATGATGGAAGCCGTACTGCAGGGCAACGGTACGGGCGCAGGCGTGCGCGGCATGGGATTCACCGCGCCGGCCGCCGGCAAAACCGGCACCAGCCACGACGCATGGTTCGCCGGATTCACGTCCAACCTGCTGTGCGTGGTGTGGGTCGGCAACGACGACTACACCGATGTGAAAATCGAGGGCTCCCGCGCTGCCGCGCCCATCTGGGCGGCGTTTATGAGGCAGGCGGTGCAACTGCCGCAGTACTCCGACACCAACGGATTCGCCGCACCGGAAGGCATAGAGATCGTGAGTCTCGACAGGGCCACCAATCTGCTCAGCGACGAGTCCTGCCCGGAAAGCTATGACGCGGCCTTCCTTGACGGCACCGCGCCTACCGACACCTGCGACCATCCCGCCGACAAACGCAACCTGATTCAGAAAATCTTCGGACTGGGCAAACCGGCGAACTGAAATTGCGCTAACATTCAGGGGCACCCAAAATCGGCTTTTCCAGAGGTGCTTCATATGGCCAGCGCGGAAGATCAGGCAAATTGGCACTGGGCTGAGGGTATAAAGTTTGCGCTTGAAGGCGTCAAGTTGCTTTTCCTTCTCAACGGCGCCGCATCAGTAGCAGTTCTGACCTTTATCGGAAACATGAGGGTTGGCTCCGGTCTTCTGGTCGGAGCGCTAATTGCGTTCGCCCTAGGCGCAGCGAGCGTGATACCGGCGATGATTTTCGCCTATTTGACACAATTGCATTACGGCAATGCCGAGCTTAGCCAGCAGTATCACTTCAGCATTTGGCGCTCCGCTGTGAATTTCCACTACTGGGCGTATGCCTTCATGGCACTGGGTCTGCTTTGCTTCCTGGTGGGCGTGGCGCTAGCGGCATGCGGATTGTGGCATGTCCCTCCCGTAAACCTGTGCCCGCCCTTAAAGTAGTTCCTTGCTCATACTCTCGTGTCTTTCTACCGAACCGATTGGTAAACATGAACTGATAAAATTCCCTTCAATATCCCGAAGACGATTTCCTATCCGCCAATCTCGGTGCCGTCCGGCATGGGCTGGCAGCGCGCGCACCAGAAAGTTACACGCGCGTCTGGTCCTTGGATGCGCCTCAGAATCGCTTCTCCACAACGGCGGCAAGGCTCGCCGCCGCGCCCGTAAACCCACAAGCTGGCGCTGGGATCGGACTCGTGCGTGGTGCGGCGCTTGCGTCCGCCATAGGTCACGATGGTGTCATCGGAATCTTCCAGCACATTTGCTGCAACCAGCTTTTGCGCGGCGGCAACCAAGGCTTGCACATGGTCCGCACTGAGCGCCGAGACTTTGCAAAATGGATGGACGCCCGTAGTAAAACAAATCTCCGACTTGAAGACATTGCCCACGCCGGCCATCACTTTCTGATTCAGCAGCACGTCGGCAATCTCTTCCTCTCCGTGTTCAAGCAGGCGCCGTGCGGCTGCCCCAGCATCGAACTCCGCACTGAGTACGTCGCTGGCTGGGAGCGGAATCTTTCGATTGCGGGCCAGCGATTGCACAGTATGCATCTCGGCCACGGGCACGCGAAATCCCACCGCAATGTACTCGCTGTTCTCAATCGCGATGCGCATGTTGGCCTGCGGCTGCTGCCAGCGCTCGCCATGCCGGTAGATGTGCCAACTGCCGCTCATGAGCATATGAGTCGCCAGCGTCCCACCGCCTGAAAAATGAATCAGCAGCCACTTTCCGCGCGACTCCACGCGCTCTACAAGCTGGCCGGCAAGCGGCGTATCGTCGTCAAAGCGCGTGAGCAATGGATACGTCGAGCGGAAGCCGGTGATGGGCTTGCCGGCCAGCGCACGGCCCAGGGCGCGTGCGGTGCGAAAGATGGTATCGCCTTCAGGCATGAACTACTGCACCTCGCCGGCGTGCGGCTCGTGTTGCGCAACGGGTAGCGGAATGCGGCGCAGATGCATGCCCAGCGGACCGGGATGGAAACCGGCATCCATGAGGAAGCGCGCCATGGGATGCGCCGCGACCGGCTGGCCGTTGATGGTGGTGATGAGTATGCCCATGTGTGCGTTGGCGCGGAGACTCTGCTGACCGCGTGCGCACATGAAATGCGCCAGCCCCGATGCGGCTTGCGACCGCTCCGGTTCCTCCGCAGGTAAAAACACCAGCAGGTTGGGATTGCCGCGCCGGAGCCACGCAACCAGTTGGCCGTTGCGCAGAATTACTTCCGCATAAGCGGCGCGCGTTAACAAACGTGGCGCGGTCTCCACGTCTTCTTCGGCAACGGGCAAATCGGGCCAGCGCAGCACCGAGCCGTAAGGATTGGCCGGATCGGTGGCGGCCAACTGTACGAACTCCGGCTTCTCCGCCGGCGGAGCATTGCGCAACTGGCGCAGCAGGTCCACGGCGGCGGGCAGCGCAAACTGCGTGGCTCCAAGGCCAGCCACAAAGTATCCGCGGCGAATGCGTCCGCTTTCTTCCAGGGCCTTCAGCACGTCGTACACCGCGCTGAAACCGCCGGGAACATTCTCCGCCGCAACCGATTCGCGCAGCAGCACACCGTAGCGATTGAGCAGTTGCAGAGCCAGCGCGTGGCTGGCCTCGGTGGTTGTGGGAATTCCTTCCCGTTCTTTGCCCGCCGCACGCAGTGCAAGCAGCGACCAGCGGCCCTGCGCAGTGGGTGGCGTGGTGCGGCGCGAGCGGAACACAGCACCTGTTTGCAGGCGGCGCGGCGTGCGCGCGCTGTCGGGCTTGGCAATGTAAGCGCGCAAGGCGTGAAGCGAATCGTTGGTGATGAGGCCGCGCCAGACCAGGCTCCAAAGCGCTTCAATCGTCTCGCCCGGATAGCCCCCGCCCATGGCCTGGTGTAGCGGGTCAAAGAAGCTGGCGCCTGTGGATTCCAGCACGGCCAATAGTTTTTCTTCGCGCTCCGTGAGAGGTTCCGTGAGAGGCCGGGATTGCGCCAGCAACGGCAGCTTGTCGGCAAGAAAGAGAGCGATGCGGCCGTCGCGTTCGCCGATGGGTTCGACGCCTGCCCATGCCACTTCTCCGGCGGCGATGAGCGTGTCCAGACCGGCGGGCGCGTAGTCCGCAATGCGCGCGGGAAGAATCGAAGTCTCCAGCAACGAGGCCGGCAGCGGCGCGCCTTGCAAACTTTCGACCGCATCGAGCAGCGCATCGAGACTGGGGCCGCGTCGCGGCGTCAGCAGGCCTTGCCAGTGAGTGAGAAAACGGGCCAGCGTGTGCTGCTCCACCGGCTCAACTTCACGGCGCAATTTAGCCAAAGATTTGCGGCGAATCTGGCGCAGGATTTCCGCGTCGCACCACTCGCGGTTGAGGCCGCCGGGCCGGAATCCGCCCTCCAGCACGCGGCCCTCGTGTGCAAGTTGCCGCAGCGCATTTTCCACCGCCGCCGCATCCAGCGCAAAACGGTCCGCCGCCTCGCGTAGCGTGAACGGCCCATGTGTGCGCGCGTAGCGGCGTACAAGCTCAAGCACGGGATGCGCCACCGGCTCCAGCAGCGCCGCGGCCAGTCCCGGCTGCAGCGGAATACCCAACCCGTCGCGATAGCGCGCCGCATCTTCGGCGGCAATCAAGCGGCGTTCGCCGGCAATGCGCAACTCAAGCAAGCGCCGCGAGCGAATGAGCCGGTCCACGTTCGCCAATAAGTCCGGCGCAACCACGCGGCGGGCCAGTTCTTCGCGCGACAGATCGCCGAGGCGCAAACACAAATCATGAATTCCATCGGCGGAGCGTGCGCGATAATTCTCCGCAAGACACTGCGCCGCCTCTTCAACTTCGGCAATGGCGTTGGCGTCGAGCAGTTCGCGCAGATCGGCTTCGCCCAGCAGTTCGCGCAACTGGTCCTGATCGATGGTGAGCGCCTGCGCCCGGCGCTCGGCCAGCGGCGCATCGCCATCGTAGAGAAAGTTGGCCACATAGCTGAACAGCAGCGACGCGGCAAAGGGCGAAGGCTTGTGCGTATCGACCACATGCACGCGCAACTGCCGCTGCTCCACGGCGCGCAGCGTCTCAAGCAGCGCGGGCATGTCGAAGACATCGCGCAGGCATTCGCGATACGCCTCCAGCAGCAGTGGAAACGACGGGTAACGCGAAGCCACGCTGAGCAGGTCGTAGGAGCGCTTGCGCAACTGCCACAGCGGCGTGCGCGCATCGGCGCGGCGGCGCGGCAACAGCAACGCGCGGCCCGCAGCCTCGCGAAAGCGCCCGGCAAACAACGCAGTCGAACCCAACTGGCGCAGCACAAGCTGCATGGCCTCGACGGACTCAACCAGAAACCAATCCGGATCGGGCGGCTCATCGGTGTCCGGGAAGCGCAGCACAAAACCGTCGTCGCCCCACAGCGTCTCCACCTCAGGCCCGCCGGCAGCGCGGATGCGCGCACTCACCGCCATGGCCCAGGGAATGTGGATGCGGCTGCCGAAGGGGGTCAGCACGCAGACCCGCCAGTCGCCCAGCTCGTCGCGGCAGCGTTCAATGACCACGGTGCGGTCGTCAGGCACAGCGCCGGTGGCCGCCTCCTGATCGGCAAGAAATTGCAACAGATTTTCCGCCGCGCCCGGGTCCAAGTCGTGTTCGGCCACAAGCCGCGTAAGCGCCGCCGGCTTGGGCAGGGCGCGCAACTCGCGGACCAGAGCGCCGATGCGCCGCCCAAATTCCAGCGGCCTTCCCGGGCCGTCGCCTTTCCAGAACGGCATCTTGCCCGGCTCGCCGGGAGCAGGAGTCACCAGCACCCGGTCGTGCGTGATTTCGACAATGCGCCATGTCGACGCGCCCAGAATGAACGTCTCGCCCGGATGCGACTCGAACACCATCTCCTCGTCCAGCTCGCCCACGCGCACGGACTTGCCCTCGCTGTGCGCCAGGAAAACGCCATACAGGCCGCGGTCGGGAATGGTTCCCGCGTTCAGAATGGCCAGCCGCGCAGCTCCATCGCGCGCGGTGACCACATTGCGGATGCGATCCCAGGTCAGGCGCGGCCGCAGCTCGGCAAATTCGTCGGAGGGGTAACGCCCGCTGAGCAGATCCAGCACGCCCTCGAATGCCGCGCGAGTCAGCGCGCCGAAAGGCGCTGCGTGGCAAACCAATTCGTAGAGAGCGTCAACGCTGACTTCGGGCTTCGCAGCCTCGGCCCCCATCGCTGCGGAATTCGTCTCGTCTGCATTCGCATCGTCGGACCCGAATTTCAATTCAGCAGTGAGACTCTTTCCCCGGTGGACGCTTTTCAGAGCCGTGCGCACCGGCGCTGCAACTGAAGGCGGATGCGCCACAATCGCCACCAACTGCTGCGCCAGTACGTCCAGGGGATTGCGCGGAAAGCGCGTGGACTCGATGTGCCCCTCGTGCATGGCGCGGGTCACGGCGGCGCAGGCCACCAGATCGGCGCGGTACTTGGGAAAGAGAATCCCCTCGCTCACCGCGTCCACATGGTGCCCGGCGCGGCCAATGCGCTGCATCCCGCTGGCCACCGAAGGCGGCGCTTCAATCTGAATCACCAGGTCCACGGCGCCCATGTCGATGCCCAGCTCCAGCGTGGAGGTAGCGCACAGCGCGCGAATCTGCCCGGCCTTCAACTGCTCCTCGATAATGGTGCGCTGCGAGGCGGCCAGCGAGCCGTGATGGGCGCGGGCAATCGGTTCGCCGGCCAGTTCGTTCAGCGCTCCGGCCAGCCGCTCGGCCACCTGGCGGCTGTTGACAAACAGAATGGTCGAATTGCGCTCGCGAATGATCTCCAGCAGCCGCGGATGAATCGCGTTCCAGATGGAGACGCGCCGCGGAGCCTGCGAGGCCGGCCCGCTGGGAATCTCTTCCAGCTCGGTGAGGCGGGCCATGTCTTCCACCGGAACTTCGATGCGCAGCTTGAGCTGCTTGGGCGCGGCGGCGTTGACAATGGTGACGGGACGATAGCGAAGGGAATCGGTTGGCGCCGAGTCAGGGGCTAAGGGACTAGGGACTGAGGGACTAAGGATTTTCGATTGATCCGCGACGGCGGTTTCCTCGAAAAGTCGACACCTATCGAGTTCCTCAACACCAAGGCCAGCCCTCACGACTGCTCGTCTCGAGTCGGTGTCGCCAGTCCCTTGTCTCTTAGTCCCTTGTCCCTTAGTCCCTAGTCCCTTAGTCCCTAGTCCCTTAGTCCCTAGTCCCTTAGTCCCTAGTCCCTTAGTCCCTAGTCCCTTAGTCCCTAGTCCCTTAGTCCCTAGTCCCTCAGTCCCTGTTTCCTGCTTTTCCACCCCGCCCAGAAAGCGCGCCACTTCTTCCAGCGGCCGCTGCGTGGCAGAGAGCCCAATGCGCTGCAACCGCCGCTGGGTCAGAGCCTCCAGCCGCTCCAGCGAAAGCGCCAGATGCGCGCCGCGCTTGGTGGGCGCCAGCGCATGAATCTCATCGATAATCACCGTATCCACGGTGCGTAGCGTCTCGGATGCCTGCGAGGTGAGCAGCAGGTAGAGCGACTCCGGCGTAGTAATCAGAATCTCCGCCGGATGGCGCAGAAAGCGCGCCCGCTCCTGCTGCGGCGTATCGCCGGTGCGCACGCTGATGGTGGGCTCGTGGAACGGTACGCCCATGCGCCGGGCCATGTTGGCCATGCCGGCCAGCGGCGAGCGCAGATTGCGCTCCACGTCCACGGCCAGCGCCTTGAGCGGCGAAACATACAGAATGCGGACCCCGGGTTTACGCCCCACGGGCTGCGGGTGCAGCATCAGCCTGTCCAGGCACCAGAGAAAAGCAGCCAGCGTCTTGCCCGTGCCGGTGGGCGCCAGAATCAGCGCACTCTCCCCGCGCGCAATCACCGGCCAGCCCATGCGCTGCGGGGCGGTGGGCGCGTCAAAAACAGCGCGAAACCACTCCGCCGTGACCGGATGAAACCCGGCGAACGGGTCCGTCTCGGCAATCGGCTCCGCGGGCTCGGCAGGACGGCTCATATTCTTTTGAGAATAGCGCTCCCAACACAGAGGCAGCAGCATCAATTACTCTGGAGCCTGTTGGAGCTGCCTTGTACGACAACCTTGCAACACTGCTGAACGACTTTCGCCGTTACGATCGCCAAACTGCCGTGGTCCGCTACCAGGGCAACCGGCGCAGGGTAACCACCTATAGTGAGCTGGCGCAACTGGCCGGCCGCTTAGCAGCGCTGCTGGCCCAGCGGGGGATTGGACCGGGCGACCGGGTGCTGCTCTGGGCTGAAAACAGCGCCGAGTGGATTGCCGCTTTCCACGGATGCATGTTGCGCGGGGTGCTCGTCGTTCCTCTGGACGCCAGTGGAAGCGTGGACTTTGCCAGCCGGGTTGCAGCCGACACCTCTCCCCGCCTGGCCGTGGGCGATGAGCTCCTGCTGGGGCAGTTGGCCGGCGAATGGCCCCAGCTTACCTTTGAAGACTGGCTCAACGTGCTGCCCGCCGAGGAAGCCGGGCCTGTTGCCGGCCTGTCCGCCGCCACTCCGCTGCAGATTCTCTTCACCAGCGGAACCACCGCGGATCCCAAGGGCGTCGTCCTCACCCACGGCAACGTGCTGGCCAGCATCGGCCCCATTGAGAACGGGGCGCAGCCGTACATGCGCTACGAAAAGCTCATCCATCCTCTGCGCATCCTGCACACCCTGCCCCTCAGCCACGTCTTTGGCCAGACCATGGGGCTGTGGGTGCCGCCCATCTTTGCGGCTGAACTGCACTTCGATAACCGCCCGGTCGCTTCCCGGCTCATTGAGACCATCCGCCGCGAGCGCATCTCGGTTCTCGCCGCCGTGCCCAGGGTTCTGGCCCTGCTCAAAACTCACCTTGAAAGCGTTTATCCGGGCCTGGCCGATCGGGCTGCCGCTTCCTCGCGCCTTGGAGCCTTGCGGCGCTGGATTCGCTTCCGCCGGATTCATGCGGCCTTCGGACTCAAATTCTGGGCGCTCATCTCCGGCGGCGGAGCCCTGCCCGGCCCCCTTGAGCAGTTCTGGAACGCACTGGGCTTCGTCCTGATCCAGGGCTACGGCATGACGGAAACCACCGCTCTCATTACGCTCAATCACCCCTTCCACGTAGCCAGGGGAACCATCGGCAAGCCCATGCCGGGGCGCGAAGTAAAGCTGGGCCCGGATGGCGAGGTGATGGTCCGTGGCGCTTCCATTGCGGCAGCAACCTGGTCCGGCGGCATCCTGCATCCGCGCCAAAACGAGTGGCTGGCCACCGGCGATCTGGCTCAGACCGAACCCTCCGGCGAGCTGCGTTTTCTGGGCCGCAAAAGCGAGGTCATTGTCACCTCATCTGGTCTGAATCTGCACCCCGAAGATCTGGAAGCGGCCATTGAGCAGGAGCCGGGAGTAGTGGCCTGTGCGGTGCTGGGTGTTGAAACAGCGTCCGGCCCGGAACCCTTTGGAGTCCTGGCCTTTCGCGGGCCGGAAGAGCAAGCCGCGGTCGCCATCGAGCACGCCAACGCACGCCTCGCGCCGTATCAACGCCTGCGCCGCTGGGCTCTGTGGCCGGAGCCCGACCTACCCCGCACCTCCACCGGCAAAGTCCGGCGCATGGCAGTGGAAGCGTGGCTTGACCAACTTTATTCTGCAACGGCCACTGCCGGCACGGGCGCCGCGCATCCCGTCGACATGGGCGCTTTCGGAGCCTCGGCAGACTGGTTGCTGGCCTTGATCGCGCAAATTTCCGGCGAAACCCAGCACGGCATCGGAGACGAGCTGCGCCTCACCGAAGATCTGCATCTTGACAGCCTGGGTCGCGTGCAGTTGGCTGCGGCCATTGAGGAACGCCTGGGAATTACCACGGAGAACGGCTTGCTTGACCAGGTGCAGACCCTCGGCGAACTGCGGCGCTTGCTCACAGCCGAGCCGGAAGCGGAAATGTACCCAGGAAACGGACAAGCCGTGGATCGAGCCCGGAGCGTCGCAACCGCTGCAACTGCCGCCCCGGCCCAGCCGGAGCCATCTTCGCCGGGCAGGCACATCTACCCCCGCTGGCCCTGGCTCAAGCCCTTCCATTGGCTGCGCGCGGCCTTTACTGAGGCATTCATGCGCCCGCTGGTCTGGCTGCTGGCCAATCCTCGCGTGGTTGCGCCCCCTGATCTGAACCCCGCGGCGCCCATGCTCATCGTTGCCAATCACGTAACCGCTTATGACGTGCCATTCCTGGAATACGCGCTGCCCGGCCCCATCCGCCGGCGCATGGCGGTGGCCATGTCCGGGGAAATGCTCCAGGCCTATCGCTGCTTCCACAACCCTGAGCCGCTTCATCCCAGCGGAAGATTCTTTCTGCCGGGTCCTTTGTACTATCTGCTCATGACCGCGCTCTTCAACGTCTTTCCGCTGCCCCGGCGGCGGGACTTCCAGCCCAGCTTTGCCCATGCCGGCGAGGCGCTTGACCACGGATTCAACGTGCTGGTCTTTCCCGAGGGCTCGCGCTCGGCGGCTGGTGAGCTGGCGCAGTTCCGGCCGGGAATCGGGCTGCTGGCCAGGCAGTCCGGAGCGGCAGTGCTGCCCATGGCCATCCGCGGCCTGGGCAAGCTGAAGGCAAGCCGGGGGCGCTGGTTCCGCTCCGGCGCCATTGAAGTGGTCATCGGCCAGCCGCTGCGTTTTTCGCCCGCGGAGACTGAGGCAGCCATCACCGCGCGCTTGCACGCCGAGGTTGAAAAGCTGCTGAAAGGCTAGCGTCCTGAGTCTGAATTACGCTACACAATACTGGCTGTCATTCTGAGCGAACGGGACCCCGAACGTCTTTCAGTTCGGGGGTGGTGAGTCGAAGAATCTGCGGTTGTTCTTCGATGAACTTCAGACTCGCCACACTGGATACGTTTCCGCAGAAATCCAGCCTGTTTTTGCGGGCAAAACACGCCAAAAACAGCCAATCCATCCGAAATGACGCGCTGGCGAGCAGGTTTCACCGCCTCTGGAGAGCCGCATTTCGCAGATTTTCGCCGCCGGATGCCCATTCGGGCTGAAGCACCACGATCTCTAAACGTCAACGTGTGAATCGAAAAGTCTCTGGCTACCCGGAAAGTCTCCCGTTAGGGAGGACACGAAAATAGCCCATGGGTGGAGTCCGCCGCGCGGACGAAACCCTGGGTCATCGCCCCCACAGCCCACCCAGTCCCGTAGGGACGGGACGAAACTCGCATCCATTGAACGAGCGCATTCAGACCAGCAGCCCGGTGCCCCATTTCCCAGCTCCATCGTGAAATGGATGCGTTCCCACAGAAATCCAGCCTGTTTTTAAGGGCAAAATACGCCAAAAA
>JARLGF010000037.1 GCA_031296165.1 Occallatibacter sp.
CAGGAGAGCGAACTGTTCACCGGATGCGGCGATTTCCAGTTCTGCTTCCAGTCCCTTGCCGATGATCTTGTTCTGACGGGCTTCTTCCAGGATGCGGAGAGCCTGATCGCGGACGGCGAAGAGCTGCGACCACTCGGCGAGAATCGGCGCGGGGTCTTCAGAGAAGACTTCCTCAGGCTTGGGGAACTGGGCGAGGTGGACGGAGATTTCACGGCCTTCCACCTTAGGTAAATACTCCCAGACCTCGTCGGCGGTAAAGCTGAGGATGGGCGCGACCAGACGGACGAGGGCCTCAGCGATCTGCCAGAGCACGGTCTGCGCCGAGCGGCGTTCGCGACTGGTGGGCGCGAAGGTGTACATGCGGTCTTTGAGCACGTCGAGATAGAACGAGCTGAGGTCGATGACCGCGAAGTCGTTGACGGCGTGGTAAACGCGATGGAACTCGAACGTCTCGTACCAGGCACGGACTTTTTCAGTGAGGTCGCGGGTGCGGGCCAGCATGTAGCGGTCCAAGGGTAGAAGCTCGCTCTCGGGAACGCGGTCGCGCGCGGGATCGAAGCCGTTGAGATTGCCAAGCAGGAAGCGGAAGGTGTTGCGCAGCTTGCGATAGATGTCGGCGCAGCGCTGCATGAGGTTTTCGCTGGCGGCCATGTCTTCGCGGAAATCGACGGAGGCCACCCAGAGGCGAACGATTTCGCCGCCCAGACGGTTGGCGATATCGACCGGGTCCACGCCGTTGCCGAGCGACTTGGACATGGCGCGGCCCTGTTCGTCGAGGGTCCAGCCGGCGGTGGAGACGTGGGAGTAAGGCGCGCGACCGCGCAGGGCCACGGAGGTGAGCAGGGAAGAGTGGAACCAGCCGCGATGCTGGTCGCCGCCTTCTAGGTATAAAGTCTCGACGCCTTCGTTGTTCTGGAAGGAGGTGTAGGCGGTCTTGAGTTCCGGATCGGATTCGCAGACGGCGAACCAACTGGTGCCGGAGTCGAACCAGACATCGAGAATGTCGGTTTCCTTGCGGAATTCCGTGCCGCCGCAGTGGGTACAGGCAGCGCCTGACGGGAGCAGCTTGGCGACATCGGTGGTGTGCCAAGCCTCGACGCCCTCGTTTTCAAAGAGAGTGACGATGGAGCGGTTGAGGGCGGCGTCGAGGATGGGCTGGTTGCATGCCGTGCACATGAAGACGGCGATGGGCACGCCCCAGATGCGCTGGCGGCTGATGCACCAGTCGGGGCGGGTGGCGATCATGTTAGTGATGCGCTCCTTGCCCCAGGCCGGGTCCCAGACTACCTTGTCGATTTCTTCGATGGCGAGCTGGCGGAAGGTGGTTTTGGAGCCGTCTTCGCGCTCGACCGGAGTTTCCATGCCGATGAACCACTGCTCGGTGGCGCGGTAGATGACGGGATGGTGGCAGCGCCAGCAGTGCGGGTAGGAGTGGTTGATGTCCTGGGAGGCCAGCAAAGCGCCGGACTCCTCAAGCATGGCGATGATGACGGGATTTGCGGCCCAGACGGTGAGCCCCTCGAATGCGGGCGGAGCTTCACGGTTCCAGACGCTGGGGTCCACATGGACGTGGCCTCCGGCATCGACGCGGCAGGTGGGGTCAAGGTTGTAGCGGACGCCGGTAAAAAAGTCGTCCATGCCGTGCGCGGGGGCGGTGTGGACCGCGCCTGTTCCGGTGTCGGCGGTGACGTAGGTGGCGTTGACGCCGAGGACGCTGCGGTCGAGGAAGGGATGCTGGAAGGTGATGCGGTCGAGCTGGCTGCCTTTGAAGCGGGTCAGTTCGGCGGGTGCGTCGAGATGGCAGGCGGCGGCGACAGAGGCAGCGAGCTCGGCGGCAACGATGTAGACCGGGGCGTCGGGGCGGTCGCCGGCTTCGAGCGCGACGTAGTCGAAGTCGGGATGGAAGGCGACGGCCAGGGACGCGGGCAGGGTCCAGGGGGTGGTGGTCCAGATGATGGTATAGACTTTGCGTCCGGCCAGAGCGGGGGCGATTGCCTCGGGGTCTGAGGTGAGCCGGTAGCGCACATAGACCGAGGGGCTGGTGTGCATGTCGTACTCGACCTCGGCTTCGGCCAGGGCGGTACGGTCGTGGATGCACCAGTAAACGGGCTTGAGTCCGCGGTAGACGAAGCCTTTCTCCAGGAATCCGTAAAAGGCTTCGAGGGTGCGGGCCTCGTAGTCGCGGGACATGGTTTTGTAGGGCTTGCTCCAGCGGCCGAAGCAGCCAATGCGCTCGAACTGAGAGGTTTGCAGGTCAACGTATTTCTGCGCGTAGGCGCGACAGGCTTCGAGCACGGCCGGGACGGGCATTTCGCGCTTTTTGCGGCCTAGTTTCTCGTCCACCTTGATCTCGATGGGCAGGCCGTGGCAGTCGTAGCCGGGAACGTAGGGGGCGTCAAAGCCCGCCATGGTCCTGGACTTGACGACAAAATCCTTGAGGCCCTTGTTGAGCGCGTGGCCCAGGTGAATGGGACCGTTGGCGTAGGGAGGGCCGTCGTGGAGCAGGTAGGCAGGGCGGCCTCGGCCGGCTTTGCGCAGTTCTTCATAGAGCCGCAGCGAGGCCCAGCGGGCCAGCCGAAGCGGTTCATTGTGGGGCAGATTGGCCTTCATGGGAAAGGCGGTTTGCGGCAAGGTAAGGGTTGCCTTCAACTCCGGCACAGCAACGGACATCGCTACTCCTGGGATTGTGAACGCACCGGAGATGGTGCGAACTTGTTCATTTATTAGTGTAAATGGCTGGGGAAGATATTTTCGGTAACAACTGCGGGCGATCCTCGTCTATTGTTTATAGGAACCTTACTACGCAAGAATATGAGGCCCTGGACGTTCAACAAGCCGTTCCGAGACAAATGCCAGCGCAGTCGAGCATAATAGTGGGACAGGTCCGGAAGCAGGGACGCTCCTATCGGAGCAGCCGATGGCTCCAGAGCCAGCATCAAATATGGCAAACGACTTACTGACACAGCCAGATACGGACTCACAAGCCGTCGCGGTCATCGCGGACGGCCATGAGTTCGATGGTTTTCTGGGACGCAGTTTTGAAGAGAAGTCGATCTGGGCGAGTCTTTACGAGAGCGTCCGCGACATTTTCTTTCCGCGCAAGCTGCCCCCGCTGCAACTGACCTCGAAGCCGATACCGGTGCCCGACCGGATGGCGGTGAAGCCTAACCCCTGGGCAATCGGGATCTCAACCGGCGTGAATGTCGCCATTCTATTGGTTGCGCTTTTCTTTGTCGGCAAGAAGATCATCGATACGGTAAAGACCAAAGAGATTACAACCAACATCGACGTAGGAGTGTATACGCCTAAAGGCCCCAAGGGAGACGCGGCCCACGGCGGCGGCGGCGGCGGGGCGCACGATCTTGTGGACCCCATGAAGGGCAAGCTGCCCAAACTGGAGAAGAACCCGGTAACGCCTCCCATGGTTCCCGTTGTCGACCATCCCAAGCTGGCGATTGAATCGGCAATCAATGTGCAGCCGGACATCAAGCTGCCTGATCCGAATCTGCCGAATATCGGCGTGGCCCATTCGACCAATGTAAGGCTGGCCTCGAACGGCCCCGGATCAGGCGGCGGGATGGGCTCAGGCAGCGGCGGCGGTTTAGGTTCTGGAACCGGCAACGGTTATGGGCCTGGGTATGGCGGGAACACAGGCGGCGGACTGTATCACATCGGTGGCGGGGTTTCAGCGCCGGTGGCTCTGAACAGTGTGGAAGCTGAGTTTTCCGACGAGGCGCGGCGGGCCAAGTATCAGGGTGTTTGCCTGATCTCGCTGATCGTGGATGCGCAGGGGAATCCACAGAATCCGCGCGTGATTCGCGCCTTGGGCATGGGGCTGGACGAGAAGGCGATTGAAGCCGTGCGCAAGTACAAGTTCAGGCCAGCCATGAAGGACGGCAGGACGCCGGTGCCAGTGATGATTACCGTCGAGGTAAATTTCCGCCTGTATTAAGGGCTTGAGCGGTTGCAGACAAAGAGAGCGGAGCGCATGGGCGCTGCGCTCTCTTTTTATTTTGGGCTGAAACAGGCGCGGGCGAGCTGTAAGGCTTGCTGAGGTTCGTGGAATCCCGCACATTGTGCAATCTGTCAAAGCAGTGCCGCTGCAAGAAACATTGGAGCCTGATTGCAGGTGACAACGCGCACTGCCATTATCGACAATCTTCCTTAATTTGGAGGGAATGGAAGAAGTGGCGCACCTGGCAGACTTACCACAATGTTGTCAGGTTCTTTACGCAGGCTTGACAACACCTCTCACTGCGCATAGCCTTTGGCGCTGAGAATAAAATCACCACAGATTGGCCTGGAAAAGGCGACCACCGGGGTTTTGGCCCCCTTTGCCGCCATGCAGCAAGAGCGCCCGGGCTCTGTGGAGCAAGATCAAGAGCCGAAGGACCTGAGTACGGCGAGCGCTGTATCCGCAGCTTCGGATTTGTCCGCACAATAACCTGGGTTGGTTCAACCCCAAGCCTGGAGTACACGTATGCGTCGTTATGCAGCTTTTTTCTCTTCGATTTTCTTCATTCTTGCTATTTCGCTCAGTGGAGCCAGGGCGCAAGAAGCTCAAAAGCCCGATCTGTCGACCCAGCCGACCCTCTATGTGGTGGGCTACGCGCACCTGGATACGGAATGGCGGTGGGAATATCCGCAGGTGATAAACGAGTACATCAAGAAGACGATGGAGGAAAACTTCGCGCTGTTCCAGAAGTATCCGCACTACGTCTTCAACTTTTCCGGGGCGAACCGATACCGCTTCATGAAGGAGTATTACCCGGCTGACTTTGCCAAGGTGCAGCACTACGTGTCGACGGGGCAGTGGTTTCCTGCCGGCTCTTCGATGGAGGAGGGCGACGTGAACGCGCCCAGCCCCGAGTCCATCATCCGGCAGATTCTCTATGGAAATAATTGGTTTCGCAAGGAATTCGGCAAGGCCAGCGCCGAGTACATGCTGCCTGACTGCTTCGGATTTCCGGCATCGCTGCCCACGATCCTGGCGCATTCCGGCGTGAAGGGGTTCTCCACGCAAAAGCTGACGTGGGGCTCCTCAGTCCCGCAGGGCGGCCCGGATTATCCGGAGAAAACACCGGAAGGCACACCGTTCAATGTGGGCGTCTGGATAGGTCCGGATGGAGAGAGCGTGCTCGCAGGGGTGAACCCCGGCAGTTATGGCGGTGGCATCTCGACCGACCTGAGCAAGCCGCTGCCACCCGCCGCGCCGGATGAAGCGCTTAACGAAGCCCATGCAAAAATGCAGGAATTGCAAACGAAGATGCAGAAGGCGTTCACCAGCGGCGAGGCCCTGGATCAAAAGGATATGCAGACCATGATGGCCCTGAGAAATCAGGTCGCCAGCCTGACGAAGGCAAAGCAGGACGAAGATTTGAACCGCTTCCAGGGCGACTGGGCAGGGCGTGTGGAAAATAACGGAAAGGCCACTGGGGTCTATACCGATTATCACTACTACGGGACCGGCGATATTGGTGGATCTCCCGACGAGGACTCAGTGAAGCGGCTGGAGGCGATCGTCACCAAGGGCCAGGTCGGGTTGCCCCCGGCCGGATTTGTTTCCCCCTTCGGCAGGCGTTCGCATCAGGAGTTTCCGGCGGTAGCGGTTGGAGACGGCCCGGTGCATGTGATCTCAGCGAAGGCCGACCAGATGTTCCTGGACATTACACCCGCAGAGGAAGCGCGGCTTCCGCAATACACGGGCGAGATGGAGCTGACCAACCATTCGGCAGGATCTTTGACATCGCAGGCCTACCAAAAGCGCTGGCTTCGCAAGGAAGAGTTGCTTGCCGATGCAGCGGAGAAGTCTTCCGTTGCTGCGCTGATGCTGGGGGGGCGCACGTATCCGATGGACCGGCTGAACGGCGCGTGGACGCTGATGATGGGCGGACAATTCCATGACGTGGCCCCGGGTACGGCGACGCCGAAGTCCTATGAGTTCGCGTGGAACGACGATGTGATCGCAATGAACCAGTTTGCGGACGTGCTGGGCGACGCGACGCGGGCGGTTGCGGCGGCGCTGAACACGGCGACCGACGGGACTCCCATCGTGGTCTACAATCCGCTGAGCATTGCGCGGGAAGATGTGGTGCAGGCGGCGGTCAAGTTCCCTGGCGCCGCGCCGGATGTGGTGTCAGTCACCGGGCCGGACGGTCGTGAAGTTCCCGCGCAAATTTCCGCGGGAAAAGTAACATTCCTGGCCAAGGTTCCTTCAGTGGGATACACGGTCTACAGCATCCGGCCGGCAACCGCCAAAACCGCTGAGACCTCCTCACTAAAGGTCACCGAGCACTCTCTTGAGAATGCGTACTACCGCGTGACGCTGAACAGCGACGGCGACATTGCCAGCGTCTTCGACAAGAAAATCGGCAAGGAACTGCTGGCAGGGCCGATGCGGCTGGCGATTTCGTACGACAATCCGATCCAGTGGCCGGCATGGAACATGGATTGGGACCAGGAACAGGCGCCTCCCAAGGATTACGTTCACGGGCCTGCTTCGCTGCACATTGTGGAGAACGGTCCGGCGCGCGTTGCCCTTGAGGTCACCCGTGAAACCGGCGGCTCAAAGTTTGTGCAAACCATCATGCTTGCAGCGGGGGATGCGGGAAAGCGTGTGGACATCGGCAACGTGGTCGATTGGAAGACCAGGGAATCGAACCTGAAAGCGGTATTTCAGTTGACCGCTTCCAACCGGATGGCCACGTACAACCTGGGGATTGGAACGATCCAGCGGCCGAATGCGCAGCCCAAGAAGTTCGAGGTGTTGGCGCATCAGTGGATCGACCTGACCGACGCAAGCGGTGTGTGGGGCACGACGATTCTGACCGACTACAAGAACGGGTCCGACAAGCCGAATGACAATACGATTCGCCTGACGCTGATCCGGACGCCCGGGGTTCGCGGCGGGTATCCTGACCAGGCGACGCAGGACCTGGGGCATCACGAATTCAGCTACGGACTGGCCGGGCACGCGGACGACTGGCGCGACGGACAGACAAACTGGCAGGGACAGCGGTTGAACGATCCCCTCATTGCCTTTGAGACGGCGAAACATCCCGGCGCATTGGGCCGCGAGTTCTCGCTGGTCAAAGCCAGCAGCCCCAAAGTGGAAATCATGGCGCTGAAACATGCCGAGCTGAGCGATGAAGTGGTTGTGCGGCTTGTGGAACTCGAAGGCAAGCCGGAGTCGAATGTCCGTGTCTCGTTTGCGGCGCCGATCAAGTCGGCCCGCGAGGTAAACGGGCAGGAGCAGCCGGTGGGTGCGGCAAAGGTCACAGGCGGAGCGCTGGTTACATCGTTTACGGCGTATCAGCCGCGGACGTTTGCCATCACGCTCGATCCTTCTGCTGTGCACGTTGCCCCGGTCAAATCTCATCCGGTGCAACTGCAATACGATCTGGCTACGTCCAGCAATGACGGCGCTTCGGTCACCGGAGGAATCGACGGAAAAGGCAATACACTGCCAGCCGAGATGCTGCCGGGCAAGATTGACTTCAACGGCGTGGCGTTCCAGCTTGCGCCAGCAACGACCGGTACGGCCAATGCCGTTGTAGCCAAGGGACAGACGATTCATTTGCCCGCAGGCAACTACAACCGCGTTTATGTGCTGGCTACTGCTGTCAACGGCGATCAGGATGCCACCTTCAAGGCAGGAAATCTGGAAAGCACGTTGAAGGTTGAAGACTGGGGCGGATATATTGGCCAGTGGGACAACCGGCAATGGCAGGCAAAGCAGGTGACAATCCCGGCGCGGCAGGGACGGCCGGCTCGCACCGAGATGAACGATTACGCTGAAATGACGGGCATTGCTCCGGGCTACATCAAGCGTGCATCTCTTGCCTGGTACAGCGATCATCACCACGATGCGGCAGGGAAGAACGTGCCGTACTCGTATTCGTACTTGTTCGCGTATCCCATCGACCTGCCGCGTGGCGCAAGCACCATCACGCTGCCAAGCAACGACAAGGTACGCATTCTGGCGGTTTCCGTTGCGGAAGAGAACCCGCAGGTGACCTCGGCTGAACCCTTGTATGACACGCTGGGGCGGTCAGAACCGGCGGCTGCCGCGCAACAGTAAGTTTCGCGCGGAGGAGAACGAACGCGATCGCAACCCTGAGCGGGGGGGGCGAAAGTGTGAGTGCCCATTAGGGAACTCACGAGAGCATTTTCGGAATACACCGATTCCGAAAATGCTGTAGCGGCAAACCAGGCCGCGCTTTTGCCAACCCGCCGGGTGAGCGGTTCGCACTGCCGGCAGCACGGACGTGCAAAGTCAACAGTCACTCAAACATTCACAACATGAAAATGGCCTCTCGGATTCGAGAGGCCATTTTTACGTCCAAGTCATTGAATTTCTGGGGAAGGGAAGAAGTGGTGCGCCCGGAGAGATTCGAACTCCCGACCCTTTGGTTCGTAGCCAAATACTCTATCCAGCTGAGCTACGGGCGCACACATTGGTTGCAAATGAACCATACACAGATTATCAGGGTTCTTGCGGTGGCGCAATGCGTGTTGTCAGGCCGCGGGCACCGTCTCCGGAACAGGCGGGGGAGGAATCAGCGGCAACTCCTCGGCGATCTCGAGGCCGGTCTGGCGGACGAGCTTGGTCACGGTGGCGGCGCTGAGCCGGGTGGCGTCGAATTCGACGCGCAGAGTACGGGCGTCGTGATCGAAGCTGAGCCGCCGGATGCCGTAGACATCCCGCGTGTTGGCCAGCGCGAAGGTTACAGGCTCAGTGGGCGGCGTGGCGTACCGATAGAGAATTTCCACCGTGGTCATAGAGGAATGATAGCAAGGTGCGCGGTTGTAGTGCCTCAAAACCTGTTCTACAGGTTCTTGAGAAAGGCGCGGACTTCGGGGCTGGACCAGTCCTGGGCGCCGACGAATTTGCGGCGGACAACGCCCTTGCGGTCGATGACGTAGGTTTCCGGCCACATTTCTGTTTTGTAGAGCTTGGGAACGGACTCCGAAGGGTCGCGGACCGTGATCAGGTCAACGTGTCGGTGGAGGATGAAGTTGCTGTACGCGTCGGGATCCTCGTCGATGCTGACGGCAAGAATGGCCAGATTGGGCTGGTCGTGGTGGAGTTGGAGCAGGGAAGGCAGCTCCACGACACACGGTTCGCACCAGGAGGCCCAGAAGTTGAGCAGCACCACCTGGCCGCGGTAGTTGGCCAGATGGATGGAGGTTGTGCCGTCGGAGATGGTGAAATCGGGGGCGGCACGGCCAATTTGGGCGGGATGCACGCCGCGGTTACAAGCCGGCACCAGCAGAGCCAACGGCAGCAGGAGAATGAAGGGTAGGGAACGAGAGGACCGCACATACTTATAATACGGAGCGACGGGGCTGGAACGAAAGGGTGTGGCGTAATGAGCATGGATGAGCCGAAGCCGGATGGCGCGGGCAACGCAGGAAAGTGGAAGCCGGTGCTTGGGCTTTCAGACGATCCGGTGGGACTGGTTGAAGGCACGGATTGGCGGGAATGGGCGGGCAAGACCGTGCCTGGGACGGTGTTTGACCAGCCGGAGCCGGAGGAACTGATCGAACTGACGGTGATTGTTCCGGCGCGGAACGAGGAGGATTGCCTGAGTGCGTGCCTGGAGTCGCTGGTGAGCCAGTCGGAGGAGATCTTTGCGCTGGGCAAGGATTGGGAACTGCTGGTGGTGGATGACCACTCGACAGACCGGACGGCGGAGATTGCGCGGGGATTTGCAGGGGTGAGGGTGATCGAGGCGGGGAAACTGGAGAAGGGATGGACAGGAAAGACGAGTGCGATCTGGAAAGCGGCGAAGCAGGCGCGGGGGCGTTGGCTGCTGTTTACAGACGCCGATACGATGCACGAGCCGGGAGATCTGCGCCGGGCCATTCATGAGGCAGTGCGGCACAAGGTGGGGATGTTGAGCTATTCGCCGCGGCAGGCGACGAGCGGTCTGGCACAGCGGTCGCTGATGCCGCTGGTTTTCAGCGAGCTGTCGCTGGCTTATCCGCCGGCCAAAGTCTCCGACCCGAATACGCGGATTGCCGCGGCCAACGGGCAGTTTCTGCTGGTGGAGCGCGAGGCTTACCGGCGCTTGGGCGGCCACGCCAGCGTGGCGGACAGGGTGCTGGAGGATGTGGAACTGGCGGTGCTTGCCAAGCGGCGCAAGGTGGGCCTGCGCTTCCGCTATGCCGACGATGCGCTGGCGGCGCGCATGTACCGATCGACGACTGCAATGATCGAGGGCTGGACCAAGAACCTGGCGCTGCTGTTCGACAATACGCTGGTGCTGTCGCTGTGGCGGGCGCTGGATATTTTCCTTCTGTTCGGGCTGCCGTTGCTGGCCGTGTGGCTGTGGAATGCCCGCTTTGCCGCTCACTCGCTGCAATGGCTGGGTGCGGGGTGGGTGCTGGCCCTGCTGTGGGTGCGGACACTGGTGCGGTTTTATGCGCGGGTGGCCAAGTCCAACTTTCCGTTTGTGGACTGTGCGCTGGCGCCGCTTGGACTGCCGCTGTTTGTGATTTTGCTTTATCGTAGCTGGTTTCAGCATCGAATCCTGAAACAGGTTAGCTGGAAGGGCAGGACGTATCCGGGATGAAGAGCAGCTTTTAGCTTCTAGCTGCTAGCCTCTAGCTGTTCGTGCCGAACGGGTGGATAGTTTTCAACCACGAGGTTTTCGGCTTGAATTTTGAAGACATGAAGTGTGGTCTGCATTGGGTGAAACCATGGAGCGGATAGTGGCATCTTTATGTAAAGAGGACCAGGGATGATCTTTCTGACGCGGCGAGCTACGTTTTCTGCTTCGCACTACTACTGGAACGACGCCTGGCCTGCGGAAAAGAATGAGCAGGTCTTCGGACGCTGCGCCAATCGCAACGGGCACGGGCACAACTACACGCTGGAGGTCACGGTGGCGGGCGAGCCGGACCCGGTTACCGGATTTGTGGTCGATCTGAAGTGGCTGAAGGACGTGATGGAGCGGGAAGTGCTGTCGGCCTGGGATCATCGCCATCTGAACCTGGAGGTTACGGAGTTTGCCGCGGGAAAGCTGATTCCGACGACAGAAAATATTGCGATTGCGGCATGGAAACGGTTGGAACCGGTGGTTACGTTAGCCGGGGGAGCGCGGTTGAGCCGGGTTCGCGTGTATGAGACGCCGGAGATTTTTGCCGAATACCGGGGCGGGCTATGAACGCTGACTCTGGGACTGCCTACTTTGGCCGCCGCTATCTGCTGAGTGCCAGCCACCGGCTTCATGCCGATGCGCTCACCGCGGAGGAGAACCGGGCAACGTATGGGAAGTGCAACAATCCCCATGGACACGGGCACAACTATGTGGTGGAGGTAATGGCGGGCGGAGCGGTGGACCCGGAGACCGGCATGGTGGTGAATATGGCGGCGCTGGACGAGGCGGTGCGCAGCCGGGTACTCGATCGGTTTGACCACACCAACTTGAATCTCGACCCGTTGTTTGCGAATCATGTGCCGACTACCGAGAATCTAAGTAAGGCGATCTTCACGCTGCTCGATGGCGAACTTGCGCCAGCCAGGCTGACGCAGGTGCGAGTGGAAGAGACAGAGAACAATTTTTTTGAGTGTACGGGCGATTGATTTTTTGAAAGTTAAGTGGAAGTGAGTTTTGCGAGGGAATTCGCCCTATCCCCTGGGGCGAGAGGACGAGGACCATGGCGCAGCCAATTGCAGTGAGCAAGGCAGTTCGGAGGGTTGGGAGTGACGAAGGGCTGAACGCGTTCAGCACCGAGGAGATGTATCGCGAGATTCTGATCCGGCTGGGCGAGGACCCAGGTCGCGACGGCTTGCGGACCACGCCGGCCCGCGTGGAAAAGTCGATGGCTTTTTTAACCAAGGGCTACGACGAGGACCCGCTCAAGATTCTGCGCGGAGCCATGTACGACGTGGACTATGACGAGATGGTGATCGTCAAGGACATCGAGATGTTCTCACTATGCGAGCACCATATGCTGCCCTTCTTTGGAAAAGTGCATGTGGCCTATATTCCCAAAGGAAAAGTCATCGGGCTGAGCAAGATTCCCCGCCTGGTGGAGGTGTTTGCGCGCCGTTTGCAGGTGCAGGAGCGGCTGACCCGGCAGATTGCCGACACGATTCAGCACGCCATCGAGCCGCAGGGCGTGGGCGTCGTGATTGAGGCGCGGCACCTGTGCATGATGATGCGCGGCATTGAAAAACAGAACTCGTCCACGGTCACTTCGGCCATGGTGGGCTGCTTCCACCAGAAAGAGACGCGGGCGGAGTTCCTGACGCTGGTGCGGCATTCAAGCACGGGCGGCATGTGAGCGGCAGGGCTTGTCGACTACAGTAGATAGGTGAATGGGCTTCTGATAGTCGACAAACCGGGCGGCATGACCAGCCACGATGTGGTGGGGCGGCTGCGCAAGATTACAGGCGAGCGCTCCGTGGGCCACCTGGGTACGCTGGACCCCATGGCGACTGGCGTTCTGCCGCTGCTGCTGGGCAAGTACACACGCCTGGCGCAATACTTTTCTTCCGCGGAAAAGAGTTATACCGGGGCCATCCGCTTCGGGTTTTCAACAGACACGTATGACGCCGAGGGTGAAGCAGCCGGCGAGGACGTGTGTCCGGTGCTGACGCTCGATCAGGTGCGCACGGCGGCGAGCCGTTTCCATGGCGAGATGGATCAGATGCCGCCGGCTTACTCCGCAAAAAAGATTGGCGGCAAACCGGCCTACAAGCTGGCCCGCGAGGGCAAGCCGGTGGAACTCAAGACGGCCAAGGTGCGTATTGCAGACTTTGAGATCACCGGGCTGGAGGGCGCGGAAGCTAGCTTCGCCATTAGCATCAGCGCAGGTGGCTATGTGCGCTCCATAGCGCACGAACTGGGCCAGGACCTGGGCTGCGGGGCGCATTTGAGCCGGCTGCGGAGGACGCAGGCCGGGGTATTTACCCTTGGCGAGGCGCACACGCTGGAGGAACTGCAAGTGCTGGCCGGAGATGTGGAGGCGCTGGAAGGCTTGTGCGTGCATCCGCGCAGCCTGTTGCCAGAGATGCCCTCGGTTACTGGCGATGCCATGGCCCTGGGACGCTTGCGCAACGGCGCTCAAGCCAATCTGCCGGAGCTTTCGCGAGCGCCGCTGGTGAAGGTGTTTGCCGGGCAGCGGGAGCTGGTGGGGATTGCGAAGCGCGTGGCGGGAACACTGTTTCAGCCGGTGGTGGTGTTCAGTGGCCAGTGAACAGTGGTCAGTTTTCAGTTGGTTTTGCGGAGATTCGAACTATTGCGGCTGCCAGTAGATCGTGCGGGGGTTACTGACAACTGACAACTGTTCACTGACAACTGTTCACTGACAACTGTTCACTGACAACTGTTCACTGACAACTGTTCACTGACTACTGACAACTGACAACTGACTACTGACAACTGACTACTGACTACTGACAACTGACTACTGACTACTGACAACTGACTACTGACAACTGACAACTGACTACTGACAACTGACTACTGACAACTGACAACTGACAACTGACAACTGACTACTGGCCTTTGCGCAGTAAAGGCTTGAGGGTGGGAAGCAGTGTGTTGGCGATGATTTCAGAGCCTTTGGCGGTGGGATGGATGCCGTCTCTCTGAATAGTGTCGGGAACATTGACCAGGCCTTTGTAGATCATGGGCACAAAGGCGGTGTGATGTTTGGCAGCCAGGCTGCGGAAGACCTGGTCGAAGGAGTGGATGTAGTCCTTGCCAAAGTTGGGCGGCAGGGTGATGCCGGCAAGCAGAATTTTGATGTGCGCGTTTTCCAGCGCTGTGAGCACCTGATCGAGATTGCGGCTGGTTTGGTCGAGAGGCAGGCCGCGCAAGCCGTCGTTGCCGCCGAACTCGACAATCACGACATCGGGGTGCAGGCGCAGGACAGTTGGCAGGCCGGCAACGGCGTCTTTGGTGGTGGCTCCGCTGGTACCTAGATTGTTGACGCGATGCCGATAGCCGCTGCGGTCCAGATCGCGCTGCAGTGCATCGGGAAAAGATTGCCCGTCGTCGAGGCCATAACCGGCGGTAATGCTGTCGCCATAGCAGACCAGGACGGGCCGGTTTGAGACAGGCTTTTGTGCGGTCAAGGCAGGACCGGCCAGAAGCAGCAGCCCAAGCGAAACGATAATCGTACGGCAAACGTCCACAAATACAGTGTAGCGAAAAGCAGGGAATAGAGATCAGGTAAGACAGAACAGTTCTACAAGCTTTCAGGAGGCTTGCGAGTGATTGAGGTACGGGATGCGAAGAAGTGGATTCAAAACGGCGCGCGCCGCGTGGAGATTCTGAAGGGAATCACCCTGACCATTCCAGCCGGCCAGTTTGTGGCCATTGTGGGCGCCAGCGGCAGCGGGAAGAGCACGCTGCTGGGGCTGCTGGCCGGTCTGGATACGCCCAGCTCCGGAGAGATCTGGCTGGACGGCGTGCCCATCCACAACCTGGCCGAGGCGCAACTGGCCGAAGTGCGCGGCAGCAAGATCGGGTTTGTCTTCCAGTCCTACCAACTGATTGCCACGCTCACCGCTCTCGAAAACGTACTGCTTCCCTATGAGTTGAACGTAGAGGGCAGCGGCCTGGCGCGGGCGCGGCGTCTGCTGGGCGAGGTGGGCTTGGCGGAGCGTGTGGATCACTATCCCGTGCAGCTCTCGGGAGGCGAACAGCAGCGGGTGGCGCTGGCTCGGGCCTTCGTGGTTGAGCCGCCCATCGTGATGGCCGATGAGCCGACGGGCAATCTGGACTCAACGAACGGAAAACTGGTGCTGGACCTGTTGCTGGAACGGAACAAGCGGGCCGGGACCACGCTGGTGCTGGTGACGCACGATCCTGAAGTGGCCCGCTGCGCCGATCGCAGGATTGTGCTGAAAGACGGGCTGGTAGTGGAAGACACGCTGTCCTTTACGGCAGAGTTGAGCAGCCCGGATGCGGGAACGGTTGCCGAGCGGGGTCAGAATGGCTAAGCGGGCACTGAGTTGGAAGCGCGCCGGAGCCATCGGCTGGCGGGATCTGAAATCCGCGCCAGGCAAGTTCGGTTTTGTGGTGCTGTCGGTTGCGGTGGGTGTTGCGGCGCTGGTGGGCGTACGGGGCTTCAGCGACAGCTTTCGCAGCACGCTCTCAACCGAGGCGCGATCATTGCTGGCCGGCGACCTGAGCGCGCGCCTGTTTCAAGAACCCACTACAGAGGAAAAGACAAAGATAGCAGCCATTCTGCAAGGAACCGCCGGGATGCGTTCGACCTGGATTACGGAGACCATTTCAATGGCTTCGGCGCCGCCCGATCCGGTTCCGCTGCTGGTCTCGCTCAAGGCCGTCGATCCCACCGAGTATCCCTACTACGGAACGGCCGAGCTGGAGCCGGCAATGACCTTGCAGCAGGCTTTGCAGGGCGACTCGGCGGTGGTGGCGGACGAGTTTCTGATTCGCCTGAATGCACAGGTAGGCCAGACGCTGCGGTTGGGCGGCAGGAACTTCAGAATCGCGGCCGTGCTGAAGCAGGAGCCGGATCGAATCACCGCCGGAGCCGGGATGGGGCCGCGGGTGATGATCTCGAAGGCGGCGCTGGACCGTACCGGCCTGCTGGCTCTGGGTAGCCGCGCCACCCGCAAGCTGCTCATCAAGTTGCCGGAGAAGCTCTCAACCGCGACAGAAGCCGCAGCGCTGCGCAAGCAGTTGGAAGAGGCTTTGCCTGACGCGCAGGTGATGGACTACCGCGAGGGAAATCCCGCGCTCACCCAGGGGCTGGACCACGCGACCGCGATTCTGAGCCTGATCTGCCTGGTGGCGATGGTGCTGGGAGCAATCGGCGTGGCCATGGCCATGCATGCTCACCTGGAACAGCGCATGGACATGCTGGCCATTCTCAAGGCTGTTGGTGCAGGGTCTGCCGATCTGCTGCGCATCTTTCTCTTGCAGACGCTGGGGCTGGGGTTGGCCGGAGGCGTGCTGGGCGTGGCTGTGGGAGTAGGCGTGATGGTGGCGCTGCCTGCGGTGTTCGGCACTCTGCTCCCGGTTCATGCGGTGCTGGCATTTCCCTGGCAGTCGGCGCTGGCCGGGCTGGCAACGGGTCTGCTGACGACGCTGTTGTTCTGCCTGCCGCCACTGCTGGACGTGCGCGCGGTGAGGCCGGTGCTGGTGTTGCGCAGGATGGTGGAGCAAGGGCCGGAGGGCATTGGCGGCTGGTTTGCGCGCTGGTGGGCGCGCCGGCTGCAACTGGGAATCTCCGTGATCGTGGTGCTGGCGCTGGGCGGAATTGCCTGGGCGCTGTCGGACTCGGCCAAGGTGGGAACATGGTTTGCCGTGCTGTTCACCATGGCGCTGGTGGTTCTGCTGGTGCTGTCGGCTGTCTCGCTGCGCACGCTGCGTTTTCTGCTCAATCGCGTGCGGCTGCGGCTGCCGTCGTCGCTGCGCCACGGGCTGTCGAATCTGTACCGGCCAGGCAATCAGTCGGCCGCGGTTCTGGCGGCGCTGGGAACGGGCGTGATGCTCATCCTGGCGGTTTACCTGATGCAGGCGGCTCTGCTGCGCGATTTGCGCGAGACTGCCTCGCCCAAGTTGCCCAATATTTTTCTGGTGGATGTGACCAACGATGAGGTTGCCGGCGTTAGGGATTTTTTTAGCCGCCAGCCTGGGATGAGCCAGTCGCTGGACCTGATGCCGGTGGTTCCCGGGCGATTCGTCTCCATCAACGGCCAGCCGGTGGAGCAGATGCAGGGGCAGCACTTTCCCCGCCGGATGCTGCAGAACGCCGAATTGACCTGGGCCGATGCGCCTCCTGAGGGCGACAAGGTGACGCAGGGAGCGTGGTGGACCGACGGGAGTGCAGCCGGGTTGAGCGTGAGCCAGGGCGTGGCCGAGCGGCTGCACATCGGCGTGGGCACGATGGTGGAGTTGGAGACTGGTGGAACGGTGCACAAGCTCACGGTGGCGGCTGTGTACCGCGCCGATGGGCAGCACCTGGGGTCGCGTGTCTCGTTTGTTCTGCCTTCAGGCCTGCTCAAGAACCAGCCGGCCACATGGTATGGCGGCGCGCATGTCGATCCCAAACAGGTTGCGTCGATGGAGCGGTCACTGTTTGCGGCTTATCCCACGATTACGGTGATTAATCTTGCCGATGTGCTGGTGCGCATTGAAAGCGTAGTGAATCAGATTACGTTTGTGGTGCGCTTTCTGGCGGGCTTCTCCATCTTTGCCGGATTGATGATTCTGGCTTCGAGCATTGCCAGCACACGTTTCCGGCGGATGCGGGAGGCGGTGGTGCTGAAGACGCTGGGGGCCACGCGGATGCGCATTGTGCGCACCTTCAGCGTGGAGTTCAGCGTGCTGGGGTTGCTGGCCGGGGCAGTGGGCGTGGTGTTTGCCAACCTGCTTACGCGCGTGCTGCTGCACAAGATGGAAGTTGGATTCCATATCGAGTGTGGCGCCACGCTGATTGCGCTGGTGGGAACGGCGGTGCTGGCCACGGCAACAGGGTGGATTGCGAGCTACCGGATTCTTGGCCTGCGCCCGCTTGAGGTGCTGCGCGAAGAGTGAGAAAAACAGGGAATCCCGCTACTCCGGGTGGTCTGGCGACATGAGGCAGATGTCGGGCAGGTTCCGGTAGCGCTCGGCGTAGTCCATTCCGTAGCCGATGACGAAGAGATTGGGAATGGAGAAGCCAACGTAGTCGGCCTCAATCTTTTCCAGCCGCCGCGAGGGCTTGTCAAGCAGCGTGGCGATGCGCAGGGATTTGGGATGCTGCTGCATGAACAGCTTGCGCAGGTAAGAGAGGGTAAGACCGGTGTCGAGAATGTCCTCGACTACCAGGACATTCTTCCCCTCGATCGGCTGGTCGAGATCCTTGATGAGCTTGACCGCGCCGGAGGAGCGCTGGCCCTTGCCGTAGCTGGAGGTGGCCACAAAGTCGAAGGTGGCGTCAGCCTGTATGGTGCGGGACAGGTCGGCCAGAAAAGGCGCGGCGCCCTTCAGTACGCCGATCATTACCAGCTTTTCACCTTGCAGGTCGCGGGTAATCTGTGCGCCCATCTCGGCGACGCGCTCGGCGATCTGTTGACGGGTATAAAGAACCTCAAGCCCAGGATAAGTCGTGCTAGCCATGCACTCAGTATCGCCTGAGCATGGGTCCGTTGGGCAAGCAGGCCTGTGCAAATCCTCGCTGAATTGCAGGGCAGGGCTGGGACACTCTCTTGCGGTTGCCTGCGCGGCTATACTTGAAAGACATGTTGCCTTTTTTACACGTTTGGCATTTCAACCTGCCCACCTTCGGGCTGATGCTGTGGCTGGCCGCCGTGGCCGCGGCTTTTGTCATGGATCGGGGATTCCGCCGCGCGCACATCCACAATGCAGACGGGACAGTGGCCGATGCGGTAGGCATGGTGGCCGTTGCCGTTGTTCTGGGCATTGTGGGCGCCAAGCTGTGGCACGTCATCGACACTCCCATGGAATTTCGCGATCAGGGCTGGCGCGTGTTGTGGGATTCGGCGGGGTTTGCCTGGTTTGGCGGACTCGTTTTCGGCATCTCGGCGCTGGTGTTTCAGGGCTGGTGGGCCAGGATAGGTGGCCTGCGGACGCTGGACCTGGCTGCGCCGGCTGCGGCTATTGGCTACGGCATCGGACGCATCGGCTGCTTTCTCTCCGGAGACGGCTGCTATGGACTGCCGACCACGCTCCCCTGGGGCATGAGCTTCCCCAACGGCATTGAGCCCACTCTCGTCCGCGTTCACCCCACCCCCCTTTACGAATTTGCAGCCGGGCTGCTGATCGGCTGGTGGCTGTGGCGGCGCGGCGGAAAACCGCATGGTACGGGGGCCATTGTGGGCCAGTACCTGATGTTGAGCGGCCTGGCGCGCTTTCTGGTTGAATTTATACGCCGCAACCCCAAGGTTCTGTGGGGGTTATCCAACGCCCAGTTGGCCAGCGCAGGCTCCGTGCTCGTGGGAATCGCGCTGATCTGGTGGGCCGCCACGCGCCCCGCCTTCAAAACGGAGCAGACTGCGGTGGAGAAGCCGGCGTAGGGCAGCCCGACCGATCTGAATCGAATGGGGAAATCGGCCAGGGCGAAGGTTTATAGCACCGGAGTCTGAGCGTTTCAAGCTGGCCCACTATGCCGCAGTGTCTCGTTTCGCTACAGTAAAATGTCTCGTTTCACTACAGCCGCTTGATAAACGCCAGAGCCTCGTTCAGTTGCGGGAAGCACGCTTCCTCGGCTTTGAACTCGCGGGAGTGGACGCAGCGGCGCAAGCCGCGCATCTTCACCGGGTGCTTCAGGTGCAGCATCTCGTGGTAGAGCAGGTATTCGATAGCGTAGCGAGGGCTCGAGGGCCGGTCGAAGACGCGGCTCACCACAATGGTGTTGTGAGCCGCATCGTAATGACCCAGCGATCGCTTGGCCATGTGCTCGCTCCAGGTGAGGTCGGGGCGCCCCAGCAGGCCGCCAAAGAAGCGCAGGTTGAGCGTGTCGAAGACTTCATCCAGATTGTAGAAGCGGCCCTCGGGTCCAAAGAAGCGCTTGCTGCCGCGCGCATGACGGATCAGTTCGGTTTGCCGGGTAACGGCGGCCGAGGAGGCGAAGCGCTTGTAACGCAGGTTGAGCGTGGCGTCGATGGGCTTTTTATACAGCTTGGCCAGCAGTATATGGGCAATGGCGTGGATGACCGACTCCGGCGCGCCCTCCAGCAGGTCGGAAAGGCTGACAAAAATCTGCCCTTCGCGCAGCCGTATGGTTGTATTGAGAGAAGTAAAGCGGCGGAACCGGACCGCGATGGGAGGCATTGGCGCTCTGGGCCGCAACGCCCTGTACTCCTGCTCGAAGATAGAAATAAACTCTGCTGTCACCTCATACAGATTACTAGAGCAGTTTCAGAAATTATGTTGAGTCTCCAAATGTGTTGCAAGGCAGTCGCTCACCGATGGTCGCGCCGGCTGAGCTTCATGGATTTGCCCCATGCCATTCCTGAATCTGCTATAGGTGACAGGGAACAGGGAACTGGGACTCGTGTTCTGGCCGCTAGGTTTACCTGTTAGTAAATATTACTAACGTGTAAAATATGTATTACCTATAGCCACACTCCTTCCGTACCCTTGTGCACTAATGACCGTTTCCCACAGACTCGTTTACAGAAACAACGCAGATCTGGGGAAAGGAGTTCCCAGGCGGCATGTTTTCCATGAAGCCTGGGAACTCCTCTTTTTTTTAAATTTTCGCGGCTGGCCACGAAAAACAGTTCTGCGTAATGACCATTCAGCCCTCCCCAATGTCCATCCTTGCATCTGAGTATCCAGAGTGAGTTGTTCGCTCTGCATGAGCGCGCCAACGGCGCAGAGATGCTGTACTCTGTTTCAGGATGCATCTGCGAGTCGCGTGGTTTCCATACATGGCATTGCAGTTTGTTATTCAATTCCTTAAGTTCACAACCATCCGCGGGAGGAAATTTCGCGGAGTGGAAAGGATATCGATTTGAAAAAGACCATTACTTCCCTCTGCCTTTGCTTCATCCTGACCTCGACAGCGTTTGCCGGCTCCTCGCGCGAGGATTTGCAGGGCCGCCTCGATGCCGCCAAGATTGTCCTCGACCAGGTGATGGGCGCTGAGGACCGCAGTATTCCCATGAATATCCTGGAGCAGGCTACCTGCGTCGCCGTTGTCCCCGGCCTTATCAAAGGCGCTTTTGTCTTCGGCGGCCAGTATGGTCAGGGCGTGGTGACCTGCCGCACTGGTCACGGCTGGAGCGCTCCGGTATTTATCCGCATGGCGGGCGGTTCGTTTGGCTTCCAGATTGGCGGACAGTCCACAGATCTGGTTCTGGTGGCGGTCAACGATCGCGGCTTTCAGGATCTGCTGAAGAGCAAGTTCAAGATCGGCGGAGATGCGTCAGCCGCCGCAGGTCCGGTGGGCCGCAGCGGGCAGGCCGCAACGGACTGGAAGATGAGCGCCGAACTGCTCAGCTACTCGCGCAACAAGGGCCTCTTTGCCGGCATCGACCTGGACGGCACCAGCGTGAGCCAGAACTTCGATGACACCGAACACTACTACGGACAGACCCACAGCTTCGAGTCCATTCTCAAAGGCAACGTAGCAGTGCCGCAGAGCGCTGTTCCCTTTGTGCGCACCGTAGCCCGCTACTTCGTTGCATCCAAGAACCAATAGTCATCGTAGAGTGACCGGTCCACTCCGCCACAAGCGGAAAGGGACCGGTCATGAAGAAATAGGTACGATTCAAGGCCCGGAATCGTACCGAGACGATTATGCATTTTTATTGCTGTTTCAGGAACGGTATAGCGCGAAGCCATGAAGCTCGGTTGGCGCGGCCATCGGGGCGCGGCAACCCTGCAACCCCTTTGACACCTCTCCGTAATTTGTGAACCCTCTCCAGGCGCCAGAAAAAGCAAACCAGGAAGAACAGGAATATTTCTGCTCTTTTGCAGTGAATTACCCTCCCAAGGCGCACAATCATTTCAGAGTGATTTTTTGTAACCCGGGGGATCGAATTCCGGAGTGAGCAGGGTGTTCAGTCCTGGTTCTTTGCCCCCTTTCCGGACCCGAAGGACATGCGCTGAAGGCCTACTCGACCCGGAGCAAAAGGTCCAAATACCGAATTGCGGTACGAAAATATGAAAAAGCACCAAAAAACTCCCGTAACTCCTTTGTTGTCGAATCTTTGCGTATAACTTCTTTATAATCTAATTCTTACGGCTATGGTCCCATCTTATCTCTTTAAGAATGAATAACTTGATTAAATACATAGGGGGAGGGGGGGAGGGGTAATCAGATGGTACAGGGCCGAACTACCTGTACCGGGTGGCAGGGATGCCCGGCGACATTGGACCGGGCGCTTCGCTGACTGTTTATACCATTTCTGAAACTGCTATAGCGCGAAAAAATCCGCTCCGATGCCTGACACGCATGGAGCGGATTTTTTTTGAAGTGCCTTGCCGTGAATCGCTACTTCTTGACGGGCTCCGCCGGCGGAACTGCGCCGGGGAAGATGCCCTCAAGGGGAGCGCGCTTCATTTCTTCCTGAAGGGGCAGCGGCAGCGGCTTGCGCGGCATCATCTGGTCGCGCTGAGCTGCGTTATATACAAAGATGGCTTCGACAGTGGCCATTTGCTTCAGGTCCGCGGGCTGCAATCGCTCCAGAACATCCTGGTTGGAGTGGTGCGTCCGAGACTCGTAGTCCAACATCTCCTGGATGAACTGGAATCCGGGGATGCCCACGGCGTCAAAGCTCAGATGATCGGTGCCGCCGGTATTGCGTAGCGTAATTGTGGTCACTCCGAGATCCTTCAGGGGGGCAATCCACTGGGCAAAGATGGGCGCAATGGCTGCGTTGCCCTGCGTATACACGCCGCGAATCCTTCCGGTGCCGTTATCCACGTTGAAATAAGCAGAAATGAGCTTCTGCTCCGGCTTGACTTCGAGCGGTCCAGCAGCCCGGCGTATGAACTCGGGCAGTGCCAGTTGGTCGGGCGCTGTGGAGAGTTTTGCCGAACCGAAGTGCTGGGTCACATAGCCTTTGGAGCCGAAGATTCCTTGTTCCTCGCCGGTCCACAGGGCAATGCGAATGGTGCGGCGCGGCTTTACGTCCAGCGCCTTGAGGATGCGCACCGCCTCCATGGCAACAACGGTTCCAGCGCCGTTATCCGTGGCCCCGGTGCCAGCGATCCAACTGTCCAGATGGCCGCCCAGCATCACCACCTGCCCTTTCAGCCTGGGATCGGTACCGGGTATCTCGGCAATCGTGTTGAACCCATGCTCGTGTTCGCCGGTGAATTTGGTATCGACGTCGATTTCGACGCTGACCGGAGCGTGTGCCTGGGTCAGCCGGTAGAGGCGTCCATAGCTCTCAATGGCCGCCACCACCACCGGAATCTTCACGCGCTTCTCGGCAATGTAAGGCGTGCGGCCGAGCGTCGCGCCATTGTCGTCAAAGAAGGTGCCGCCGGAGCCGCCGCCGTTTTTGCCGTCGCGGCTGGGTTCGATGACGGCGGCCACTTTCTCGTCATAGAAGAATTGCGCCACCTTGTCGATCAGGCGTAAGCGCTCCTGGCGTTCACGCATGCGGGCCTGCATCTCCGGTGGGAGGCCGCCCGCGCCGGCGGTGACTGGAAACTCGGCAATCGCCTCGAGGTCGCTGTCGCTGTAACGCTCGAACAGGGCCTTGTCTACCGGAGGAACCTCGCGCATGGCGCCGAAGAGAACAACTTTACCTGCCAGCTTGCCCTTGTATTGATCCAGATCCTTCTCGTCGCGGATGCTGACAAAGGCCACATCGCCGGTGACGGGTCCGGCCGTTGCCGGCGACCATGGCGTGGCCTGCACAATCAGAACGGCGGTGTCTGGCGTGACCATGCGCGCCCAGGTATTGAGTTGCTGCCAGCCCAGACCGAACTCGCCCCAGTCTTCCAGATGCGCATTCTCTAGGCCGATTTTGGTCAGCGTGTCGCGGGTCCACTCGTTGGCTTTCTTGAGATTGGGCGATCCGGTGAGACGAGGGCCGATGCCGTCCATCAGTGCGGAGGCAAACTCCATGATGTGCGAATGGTTCAGGCCCTCGTCGCGAATCCGCTGGTACATGTTCAGGTCCAGCGATTCGGCGGCGGGTTGTATTTCGGTGTAGGGGTCGGCTTGCGGTGGCGGGGGGGTGGATTTTGGTTTTTCAGCAGCGTAAGAGAACACAGCCACGGAGAGCAGGACCGCGGAGAAGAGGCGAAAGATTTTCACTGGCATGAGAAGTGGCTCCGTTTAGAGGAAGTATTTTCCATTTTCTGGAATTGTAGGCCATCCTCCATCGAAACCGATATTCAGCCATGCCGCCGGCATCTGGAATTCCGCAAGAAACAGGCAGGAGCCAGCTCAAGACTTCAGTCACTCTTGTCTGAGCTCTTATCTGTCCCGACGGGCAAATCCAGTGCTACCAAGGCAAAGCGGGTCTGACCGTCCGCGGGATTTTCAAAGCCCACGATGTGCTGGTGGCGTTTGGAGCCGGCCTTCAATTCCAGGCTATCTTTGCCGGTGCCGTAATCTCTCCGGTCGATCTGGACTGTGGTTGTGTTGTTCTTGTCGTCGGCGCAGGTCAAGCCTTCGGAGGTGGTGGTTGGAGTGCCCACCGGCGAATGGCCCTGGCAGGTAATCACGTTGCCGTAGCGGCCCAGGGCCTTCTTGTAAAAGGCGTTCACCTTATCCTGCGAGTCGGTGGTGGAGTAAGAAACCGCGCGCACGCGCAGTTCCCACTCGCCAAAGCCGAGATGTACGTCCGCCGACTTGTGGTCGCCGTCGCCCTTCACCAATACGGAGCCGGGATAGACAGGCAACCCCAGATCCGTGGCCACAGTCTGGTCGGTATTTACGTGGACGCCGCCAAAGGGGGTATCCACCTGGACGTTTTTATCCTCGCCGTTGACGCCTTTGTCAACATGTACCCTGCATCCCGCAGTTCCGGCAATCAAAGCCAGTCCGGCCAGCAAACTTGTTGCTTTAGGCGTTTTGTTCCAAATCATGGCAATGGCCCTCTTGCCCTGTTATACGGCCACATGGGTTGAAAAGTTCCGGGAATCGGCTTGGTATCAGTGTGTGGAGTGGCCGTCTTCCTTGCTGCTGGTTGCGAACGCAATGGCCGCCGCAAAAACGGCAACGATAACGGGGACGACGAAGAACGGGGAAGTAATGTTCATGTGCAGGCTCCTAGAGCGGTTCTCCAATAGATATACTCCTGGCAAGATCATGGCAGGTGGTTTTTCCTTGCGGGAAAAGCCGCTCGGCAGCATGGGCTTCGGTGTACAGCAATTGGAGAATCGCTTAACCGCTTCCTGAGTAACAAAAAAGGGGCTCCGTTTCCGGAACCCCCTTTTTGCCGATGGAACCAGCCCTACATCTTTGGCCCGCCGCTGGGATAGTCCACGCGGATGGTCAGAATCTCGTAGGGATGGATGGGAACCTTGACCACATCGCCTGCAACTGCCAGCGCTGTGCCTTCCGGCGCTTCCATCATGTTGGTTACCGTTGCGCCCGTCGCCCCTGGAGGCACGCGGAACTCAGCCGTTGCATTCTTGCCCGCCCACTCATACACGCGAAAGACAAGTCCGTTCGTATCTTCAGCCTTCTTGACTGCGGTCAACACAACATTCTCCGGTGTGACTGAGACAAAGGAGTGCCGCGCTGGCAAGGAACCTGCATGAGCCGTGGTGACAACCGCCGACAGCGGGTAGTCATACTCCCATCCGTGGCGAACTGTGAGTGCATCCTTCCAGCTTCCGGCATGCGGATAGAGCGCGTAATGGAAGTGGTGATGTCCTTGGTCAGCAACCGGGTCGGGTTCGACGGGCGAGCGGAGCAGCGTCAGGCGCAGCATGTTGCCTACTGCGTCGTAGCCGTACTTGGTCTGATTAAGAACGCTCAGGCCGTGCTTGCCGTCGCCCAGATCGGCCCAGCGCATGGCGGGCACTTCAAACTGCGCCTTTTCCCAACTGTTGTTGCGGGTGGTGGGACGCTCGATGCTTCCGTAGGGAATCTCGTACGTGGCAAAACCGCTTGATGCCGCCAGCGGAAACGCCGCCTTGAGCAGTACATGCTTCTCGTGCCAGTCGATGTCGTTCTCGACGTCTACCTGGTTTGCGCCTGGCTTCAGGATGATGCTCTGGACGAACTTTGAACTCTGCCAGGTGCGAGTGACGCGGATGAAAGCCCCACCGGATTCGGTCTTGCCGGATTCAACCGAATCTGCCTTGTCTAGCAGGGTGGGCGGCTGATCCAGTGTTCCCGGATCGATATTCCAAGCGTCGTATTCCTTTGGTGTGTCCTTGAAGGCTTGCAGTTCGTTACCGCAGGCGCCGGAGGCCAGTGTTTCAAAGTTAGCGACCTTGTCAAAGAGGCTGGTAATGCAGCCGCTGGCCTTGTTGACCGTTACCCGGATGGCCTTATTCTCAAGCGTCAGGCTGTCCGATGCTGGTTTCACTTCGACGTCAGCCGGGGCGGCATTGTGCGACACTTCGGGCACAACGTACACCGTTTTGTAGCCGAGGGCGGGTACATCCGACACTTGCATCCTCAGTTCGACATATCCGGTTTTCGCGTCGTAGCCCAGCACTTCGCTGGCCAGACGAGCACCATTTTCCGAAGGATCTATCACCGGGAAGGAGTGCTGCTCCGGCAGGGCTTGCGGCAGTTGCAACTTCACTGTCACTTCGCCCGAGCGTGTCCAGGCCAGCGGATTGAAAACGATGACCGGCACACCGGAGGCGGCGGTCCTTGAGGCGGTGCCGATCCGCTCCGTTACCGTTTGCAACGCGCCCGTGTCGATTTCATCGGTCGACCACTTGACCACGTCGTAGTCCTGTTGTGCGTCCTTATAGATGACGCCTATACCGGAACCCGCGGCCAGATCATGGAACTGGTTGAAGAGTACCTTCTTCCAATCCTCAGTCAACTCGGCGCCGGGGTATTTCCTTCCGTCGAGCCAGGCCAGCGAGGACCATTTCTCCGCGTTTAGCACCTGCTCTTCGGAATGACGCATGTTGCGTTTGTGGTTGGCCTGCGTGGTGAAAACGCCGCGATGATACTCAAGGTAAAGTTCGGTATTCCATGTGGGAATGGAAACTTCACCTGCTACTGCCGGAGGAGCCGTATAGCCCTTGGCGATCGACTGGTAGTCCCAAACCGGGCTCCGTGGCGCAATTTGCTTCTCAACCGCGGTGAAGTAGGACTGTGCGGTGCCGAACTGGTATTTAGGCGTGACGTGACTGGTTCCATCGGCAGACGGTCCTGCCCAGTGGAAGCCCTCGTCGAGCATGGCGCGCGTCGGTCCGCCGCCGTGGTCGCCGATACCGTAGAGATCCATCATGTCCGTCATGCCGGTTGAGCGCTCACGCGCGGCAGCCAGATCGCTCGAAAGCCGCACCGGGTTCAGCGTGGTATTCACATAGTCGTGCGGGAAATAGGCCAGCACCTTGGACCCATCGGGCGACTCCCACCAGAACAGCTTGAACGGCAACTGGTTGGTGTCGTTCCATGTCATTTTCTGGGTGACAAAGTAGTCCACGCCGCTCTTCTTGTAGATTTGCGGCAACTGCCATGTGTAACCGAAGGAATCCGGGTTCCAGCCGATGCGCACGTCCACGCCGTAGGCCTGCTTGTACCAGCGCTTGCCCACCAGCAACTGGCGCACCAGCGACTCGCCGTCAGGCATATTCAGATCGGGCTCAACCCACATGCCGCCGACAATCTCCCAGCGCCCCTCGTTGATGCGCTTGGCAATCTCGGAGTTCATCTCAGGATATTTCTGGGCCATCCACTCGTTGTAAGCAGCGGCGGACTGGGTGTAGGTGTACTGCGGATACTCGTACATCAACTGCAGCGCGGTGCCGAAGGTGCGCTTGACCACGTCCACAGTTTCGGTCCACGGCCACAGCCAGGCGGCATCGATGTGCGCGTTGCCGGTGAGGTGGAAGGTGGCCTGCTCAAGCAGCGGCTTGAGGTCTTCCAGCTTGGTGCGGGCAGCCTTCAGGCTGGCGTCGAACTTGGGTTGGTCATTTGCGTCGAGTGCGGCCACATCCACCGTGCGGATGGCGCTGTCGAGCGTGGCCAGTTTTGATGCATCGCCCGGCGCAAGCGTGGGAATCAGCAGCGCGGCAGACAGAAACTCTTCGCGCATATCTTCGGGATTGGGGCGGCTCTCAGGAAAGTCGATGCGCAATGTAGCGCCGCGGAAGCTCTTCGGTTCCACGGTGTGCAGCAGCTTGACCGCCACTACCACCTTGTCTCCGGGCTTTGCATTGTCGAACAGAACGATCGGTTCCAGATCGTCGCCCATGGCTACCCGCCGGCCATTGAAGTAGAGAATCTGCGGGATGGGGCCGTCGGCGCGGGCATGAAACTGGAACCAGATGCGCGAGCCGGTCAGGTCATAGCCCTTCAGTGTCGCGGGGATCTCATAGGTCTGGCGAACCCAGACCGCATCGGCAGAGGCCTTGGTGCTCGCGGTGACGGGCGTCCAGGTGCTTTCGTCCACACCGACCGCCTCGCCGTGGGCCAGGTCGCCCTCGTGCAGCTTCCAGGCGCCATCGGGCAGATTCCTCATGCCGGAAAGACGGCTGATCACGGCGCGGGCTTCAGGCTGCAAGGTGGCGGCTGCCTTGGCTTCATCGCCAGGGCTGCGCTGGGCCGACGCGCGGCCAGCAAAAAACAACACTCCTACAAACAGGAGAAGGAGCAAAGGAATTCGAGATTTCAATTTCAAGACAGACTCCATGGCGGATAATCCCCCGGCTGCATTTTATAGCATTCGCAGCTTGCCGCACATGTACGCTCAGCACACGTCGGATTACCCGTAAAATTTACAAAAAGCTCGTCCAATCCGCCTGTTTTCTACCTCGCGGCTGCGGGCGATTTCCCCGTTCCGTTCTGCTCCAGGTACTGCACGTATCCCAGCAGCGCGCCCCAATGGTAAAAACGGTCGCTGCTTTTCACGTCGTCTCCCACCCCGGTGTCGGCATTGTAGTTTTCATGCACGTGTCCGTTTTCTCTCCACTCCTTCAGAAACAGACTGTAGGACTTCTGCGCAAACTCCCGGCGAGTTGCCGCGTCGTCGTAGTTCAGCAGCCCCAGGTAGACCAGGTAGTTCATCGGCCCCCAGATTCTGCCTCGCCAGTAGTTCTGATCCTTGAAGGCGGGATCGTTCCGCGCGATTGAAGGAATCACCCACTCTCCCCAGAACTCCTGCGGGTTGAGCAAGTGTTTCTCCAGCATGATTTTTGCCTGGGCCGGGGTTGCCGCGTGTGCTAGCAGAGGATAGAAATTCGTCGGAGAAAGCCGCTGGTTGAATGCGCCGGTATGCAGGTCCTTGTTGAGAAACATGCCTGCCTCGCTGTTCCACATCGTCTCCAGTTTTGCCTGGTACCGGCTGCTGCGGTCGCGCAGTTCTTTTGCCGCGGCCGGCTTCTTCAGAGCGTCTGCAATCTCCGCCAGCGCGTTGCAGTCCGCAATGTACATGCTCATCAAGCCCACATCGGCGTATTCCAGCGTGTGCGTTTGCGGGTCATAGACCGCCCCGTCGTACATCGGGCTGTTGTCCAGTCCCGATTCCAGGACGGCTCCCAGTTGTGTTCCATTGGCGTGATCGTCCAGATCGCCCGGCAGGTTTTCGCCATCACTGCCCCAGGCCAGGTAGCCATCCCGATCGCGATGCTCGCTCCACCAGCGATTCCAGCTCAGCAGCGGCTCGAATGCGTCCTCAAGAAACCAGCGGTCGTGATATTGCCGGTACAGGCCGAGCACGGTAATGGCTCCCACGGGCGGCTCCGAGCGGTCGAAGCTCTTCCATCCGCCGGGACGCGCGTAGTTGGGCACAAAGCCCGCGGGCGTCTCTTCGCGCAGGATTTCCAGTGCGTTGGCATAGGCCAGATCGCGGTCGCCGATGCCGGCCAGCGTCGCTGCGAAAAACGTGTCCCAGTCGAAGAGCACGTAACCGCCCCAGCCGATACACCACAGTCGGCTCACCGGGGAGATGACTCTGTGCTTATCAGGCTCGTAGATTGTGTCCCAGCCGAGCGTGGTTTCAATCGCGTCCACGATGGGGCCGGAATCGCCTTTTTCCGCAATGGGTTTCTGGTACGCCTGCCGCTGCCGCTCGACAATGGCGGTAATCTCGGCCAGGGTGCGGCGCTTGCCGGTGCTTACCCCGACAGGCCCTGTAAAGTCCACGGAAAAGTATGGCCCACCGGCGGGAATGTCCGCGTAATCCATGGCGGGATGGTCCGAGGTTGGGGCGCAGGTGCAATACACCGGTATGGAGCCCTGCTCGCCGCGTGTCTCAATGAAATCCGTGTGTTTGAGCGCCGTCCCCGGATGATTCCACAGGAAATCGGCCGAAAAAACCAGCGTCGGCGGCATCGGCGAAATCGGCTGCGAGGGCAGTGGCGTTGCCAGGACCACCAGGTCACCGCCGTCCTGCGCGGTCTGGATGCGCCAGCTATGTCCCTTCCACGTAATGCGCAGGTCGGTATAGCTTCCATCCCAGGAATGCGGCCCGGGAACCACCAGTTCGGCTCCCGGGTCCCGCCTGCCGATCAATACATTCTCCAGGAACGCAGAGCCTCCCAGTGTGGAGTTGTGCTTGAGGCCGGCATGAATGGCCAGACCCTCGGGCAATAACACCTGCGTTGTTACGCTGTTCACGTCCCATGTGTTCCATCCCTGCGCCAGCCGCTGCTGTACCTGCCTGTAAGTGGCTGACATGGGCGCAGCGCTTGTCTCGTCGCCGGTAGACCTGGAGGCGAGAACGGTGATTGCCGGTTGGGCAGCGGTGGCCGTCTGCGCCTGCGCGCACACCGGACAATCGGCCATCAAGACTGTTGCGAGTACGTATGCGGCTGCAAGCGGCAGTGCCTTGCCGAACATTCTCATGAATATCCTCCTGCAGGAAACCATAAATAAACAGAAAGGAGAGTATCAGCCATGGTGCAACGATGCCGCAAGTCCCTGACGTAACCCGCTGTTCATGCCGTATCGGATCGAAACGCATGTTGACACCGGAACGCATTCCATCGTGTAATTAAGTTGTTGCTTGTGGTGAAGGAGTTCACCCTTAACCGCTGTCCCTTCCGATAGGCCGGACAGATGATGACTCCTGACAGGGGTTCCTGTCGGTGAGTCATGTCCCGGCGCGATCCCTAAGTACAAATCATGAAAGCGGGCGCCCTCGCTAACATTCGTGTGCTCCCGCAATCTTGCTGTAGCCACGCTTCATGAGTGCGGTGCAGCCTGTTTGTATAACCTGTACAAAGGAGGCCGGGATTGCAGAAATACCTGCTCATCGCCGTGGGCGGCGCGCTAGGCTCGCTGGCCCGCTACTGGGTTGGCTCTACGATTTCAGGACGTTTGGGGACCAGGTTCCCCTACGGAACCCTCGTGGTCAACATTACGGCCTGTGTCATCATCGGTTTCTCGCTCACCTATCTGGGTCGGCGCGCGGACCTGAATCCCGCCTGGAGATACTTTATCCCCATTGGCTTTGTTGGCGCCTACAGCACCTTCTCGACATATGAATGGGAGACGCTGTCCTCGATGCGCGCAGGCGCTTTCACCCTGGCTGCGCTTTACGCTGCCGGCAGCCTGGTTTTGGGGCTTATTTCCGTCTGGGGCGGCTCTCTACTGGCGGAGGCGCTTACATGAACGTGGTCCCCAGCCGCCCGCTCTTGCAGGGGGCAGGTAGAGGATGCTTCAATCCTCGCGTGCCCTATAGAGGGTTAGCTGCGCGGACCGTACCAGCAGGGGAGGCAGCATGTTAAATGCCGGCAAGGCTATCAAGGTTTCCATTTACCTGAGCGACGGCGCCACCTACCAAGGGGTTCCGGTCTACTCAAGCATTCTCGACTTTCTTTTCTTTCGCGGCGTAGCCGGTGCAACCGTCTTCAAGGGCGTAGCGGGATTTGGCGCCGATCACCACATGCACTCCGCGAATCTGGTCGAAATCTCAGACCGCCTGCCCATCAAGATCGAGTTCATTGAGACGCGAGAGAAGGTTGATGACCTCCTCGGCAAGCTGGAGGTGCTGGCTGGCAGCGGTCTGATTGAGATGCAGGAGACCACGGTTGCCAAGCCCGCCCAGGTTTCCAAGCCAAAGATGCCGGTTCTGCCGGCCCACCTCAAAATCGAGGGCAAGGCCCAGATGATGCGCATCTACCTCAGCGAGGAAGACCGCTGGAAAGACAAGCCGCTCCATGAGGCCCTGGTTGCTGCCTTGCGCGCCAACGACATTGCAGGAGTTACTGTTTATCGCGGCATCCTCGGCTATGGAGCGCATCGCCGCATCCACAAGGACAAACCGCTGCTTTCATCGCATCACGGTTCCATCATGCTTTCCGCCATTGACACGGCTGATAAGCTGCGCGCCTTTCTGCCCCTCGTCGACCAGATGGTGGAAGAAGGATTGGTTGTATTCTCCGACGTGGACATCATCAAGTATGCTTATCGCGCGCTCGATGTTGAACCGGGCGCGGCAGCGGCGGAGCAGCGCAGCGTTTCGGAATCAAAGCAGGTCCGGCCATGAAGGAAGAATTTTCCGCGCGCATGTTGCGCGTCCATTTTGGCGAGGATGACAAGTGGCAGGGCAAACCCCTGCACGAAGCCATCCTGGACATATGCAAGGAGTTGGCTATCGCCGAAGCGGTTGTTTTCCGGGGCATTGAAGGCTATGGATCGGCCAGCCGCATTCGTCATACCAGCATTTGGCGGCTCAGCAAAGACGCCCCAATCCAGATGACCATCATCGACACCGAAGCCCAGATCGCCAAGCTGCTCCCTCACCTCGACGCCATGGTCGAAGAGGGGCTGGTTGCATCCTCGACTGTTGAGGTCATCCGCTACTCGCGTAATCCCGCCAAGGATGCTAGCCAGCCTTAGGCTTCGTCTTAACGCATAGACGTGAACGGGGAGGCCGGCAGCCCCTCGCCGTTGAACAGGTTGCACTGCGGGCTGTTCGTCCACCCGTACCGCACATACACCGGTTCGGCTACAGCGGGGCTTGTTACCACCACCGTTGTGCCTTCAATTGTGGCAGTGGCAGGTGAGAATTTTCCGTCTTTGCCTGCAACCTCAAATCCGGTCACAGGGCCGTCTTTTGCCGCAAGCCCTTTTGCATGGTCGAACCAGGCGCGGATCGCCGTTCCCTCCGGTGTTGCCTGGCGGAAGACCGGCCCGGAGTCCTCGATGTTTTCGCCGTAGCTGAGAACCCGGGCGGCACGCGCCAACCGCAGGCCCACATCCACTTTGTCGGTGGGGTGCACGTTGTCCGGGTTGCCGATGTCGATGGTCACTGCCATGGCTGTATTGCTCAGTCCCAGGGTCTTCAACTGCTGATCGCGCACCGTGGGCCAGTCCGCGGCCGGGGTGGCTTTGTAATTTGAAATCTGCACGAAAAGAAAGGGGAAATCGCCCTCGCTCCACTGCCGGCGCCAGTCTTCAATCATGGTGCGGAAGGCGCGTCCGTAAAGGGGCGCTCTAGCGAAATCGGTATTGCTTTCTCCCTGATACCAGATTGCTCCGCGGATGGGAAACGGCGTGAGCGGCGCGATCATTCCGTTGTACAGCATTCCCGGGCCCCAACTGTCGAGGCCAGCCACCGGGGGCGGCGGCGCCGGCTGGCCCTGCGCCCTGGCCTCCGCGATCTGCTGTTGCCAGTTCTTGTTGGCCAGCAGCAAGTCCGGTTCGAGCGCGGCCTTCCTGTCCCATGCGGCAAACAGCGGTGCCAGAGCCGCATCCTCGCCCAGGGCCGCCGTGCGCGTCCAGGCCTCTACCGGCGTGCCGCCCCAGACGGTGTCAATCACACCCACGGGAACGTGCTCCCTGTGTTCGATATCCCGGGCAAAGTACCACGCGGCCGCGGAGAAATTCTTGGCAGTTTCAGGGCTTGACGCCGCCCATCCATCAGAATCCACATCGTCCTGCGGGTACTCAATGGCGCGCTTCTTCACGAACAGCAGGCGGATGTTCGGATTGTCTGCGTGGGGAATATCCTGCGCGGCCGTGGCCGCCTTCCACATCTCGAACTCCATGTTTGACTGGCCGGAGGCGACCCAGACATCGCCTACCAGAACATCGTCCAGCGTAAGGGTGTCCGTCGCATCCGTGCCGCCTGCCACGGGAGTGCCCTTCACAGCCAACTGAAACGGACCGCCAGCCGCGCCCGGCGACAGATAGACGCTCCACCGGCCCAGCGGGCTAGCCTGAGTCGAGCGCGTTTCGCCGCGGAAGCTTACGCTTACACTCTCCCCTGGCGTCGCCATTCCCCAGACGTGTACCGGCAGGTCGCGCTGGACCACCATGTGGCTGGAGAGAATTTTGGGCAAGGTCACTTCTGCGGGCAAAGTCGCGCCCGGAAGCAGGGCAAACAGCAGCAGAATGCGCAGGTTCAAGAGGGAGCCTCTCTGGAAACGGAATGCCGGAAAACTTCTGCGCCGCAATGGGGTAGAAGTTCCCCGGAAAGAGAACGTTAACAGAGACTACGGGTTCCCGTCAGCCGGGTCTTTGCCTGCTACTCCGTCCCTGGAAGTAGTACGGCAACGCAACTTTTTTACCCAAGTGCGTGTCCAAGCTATTGATAGTGGTTTGCCGCCAGATGCATTTCATGGTCTCGATGGGACGTCCATGCAAACCCTGTAGCATACGTCTCCGAACAGAAAGGAACATGCCCGTTTTGCACGGGGTTTGCTGCACATCTTGAAGAAAAATCGCGAATTAGACCGAAGGGAATCGATGCTTATGATGCGCGGCTTACGCAGAATTGCATTTGCTCTCATGGCTTTCGTGGCTTTTTGCTGCGTGCACGGCCAAGCTCAGGCAGCCCTGCTCATGGAAGAGCCGTACGGCTTCTTCGGTGTTGTCAATCCCACTGGGCACACGGCCATTTATCTGGAACGGGTTTGCGCCGAAACACCCGTAAAGCTGCGCCGCTGCAATGCGGGCGAAATGGGCGTCGTTCTCTCCCGCTACCATGGAATCGACAAGTACGATTGGGTCGCGATCCCGCTCATCCCCTATCTTTATTCGGTTGAAAACCTCGCCGATGTTCCCGACCACGTGGACGGCGACACAGTTGCGCGGTTGCGCAGCCATTATCGTGAAGCCCATTTGCAAAGCCTGGGACAAAATCTGCCTCCTGGCAACCTGATCCGTGCCGGCTGGACGCAACTGCTGGGCGAGGCCTATGACCGGCGCATCTACGCCTTCCGCTTCAACACCACCCAGGAACAGGACGACGCGCTCATTGCGCGCATGAATGCCGGCCCGAATCGTTCGCATTTCAACCTGCTCTTCAACAACTGCGCGGACTATGCACGGGTGGTTCTGAACACGTACTTTCCCCGCACCTTCCGGCGCAGCATCTTTCCCGATGCCGGCATTACCACTCCCATACAGACCACCGACAAGCTGGTACGCTATGCGCGCAAGCATCCTGAGGCGGAACTGACGATTTTTGAGATTTCCCAGATTCCCGGCTATCGCCGCCAGAGCCCTTCGACCAAAGACATTGCCGGGTCGCTCACCACCACCGGCTATGCCGTCCCCCTCGTGCTAATGAACCCCTACCTGGCCGGGGGATTATTCGCGGATTATCTGGCCCGCGGCCGCTTCCATTCCGTTCCCCGCCATCCACAGGTCCTGGACCCCGACAATTTATCGGCATTGACAGTTGCAGCACGTACCGCGCAGAATCCCGGCAGCGCAGGTGTACAGGCCCCCAGCGCCGCTACCGGAGGCTCCGAGGATATTCGGACGCCAGGGCTAGCAAACTCCGGTCTGGGAGAAATCAAGGCATTTCATGAGTGAGACAGTCCCGCAAAATCTCAAGAACCATGGTCGGTTCGATCCGCAGTACCACATGGTTGCGTTAACTGTCCTGTTCGTCAACCTTGTCATGTCCTTCATCTTCCTGGCGCAACATGTCAGCATCTTTTCTGAATGGCTGGTGATCCTTTCGATCGCGGTCTTCATCCCTTTCTTCAAGCTGCGCAGTTATCCTCTCAAGGTGCAAGACCGCATTATCCGGCTCGAGGAACGCATGCGGCTCCAGGCACTGGCTCCCCCGGAGTGGCACGCGCAAATCTTTCGCCTCAGCGAGGACCAGTTGATCGGCCTGCGCTTTGCCGCCGATGAAGAAGTTGTCGAGCTGGCGAAGATGGCGCTTGAAGAAAATCTGGACCGCAAGCAGATCAAGGAGCGCATCAAGGACTGGCGTCCCGACAACTTCAGGATCTGAGCAGAACCCGGTAAAAGCGAAACGGGAGGCAGGCAATGCCTGCTCTCCCGTTCTACGTGCGAGTTCTTCCCATGCGCTCAACGCGAGCGTGCCGGCTGGCATTACTCTCTGAAATAGGCGCTTAAAGTCAGTGCCAGCAGAACCAGCCCGATCAAAATCGCAATCGTCCCCACCACCCGGGTAAAGTTCACCAGCCAGGTAGCTGGCTCTTCGCTGATCCTGGCCTCCAGCTTGCCCTCGTTCTCCAGCTTGGAATATTCTTCCGGGCGTTTTTTCTTGAATTCTTCCTCGCTCTCGACGCCCGTAAAGATCACCATGTCCATGGGGAAGCTGTCGGGGCGCAGATGGGTATTGACGAAGTGAATGGAGAAGATGAAGAGAATGGCCAGCAATCCCTCTTCACTGTGAATCACCAGCACCGCATTCAATGCCCAGCCAGGTAGGAAACGGGCGAAGAACGGCGCAAACCACATGGCATAGCCTGAGAAGCCGATGACGATCATGCCCCAGAAAACTGCCCAGTAATCGAACTTTTCCCAATAGGCAAAGCGCCCGAAGTGCGGCTTTGGCCCCAGCCCCAGAAACCAGCGCATGTGTCCAAACAGGTCCTTTACATCCTTCCAGTTGGCCACCATGGAGTTCGATCCCCAGAAGATACCCTTTTCCCGATTGACCACGCCGCGGGTGAAAATATCTTTCACGTGGATCAGAAACGCTAGCGTCAGCACCACGGCGCACAGCTTGTGAAAGAAGATAATCGCGCCGAACCCGCCCACGCCGCTGGCAAACTTTCTTGCCCAGTAGCTCTCGCTGAAGCGCATCGGCAGTCCCGTTGCCGCCAGGCCAAGAAACGTGGTGAACAGCACAGCGTGGAGGTACCTCTGTGCCCGGGTAAAACGCATGAAGAAGCGTTCCTTCCCGTGGCCTTGCATCCTGCTTCCATCTGCAGCTTGCTCCAAATCAGGCATTCTTTCCTCCATTTGCCGACCGTCTCTTGATCTGGTCGTAACGCGAGCGGATCAGCCACAGTATGGTGTGAATCACAAAGAACGTAAGCGTGCCGGCCAGCAACAGGTTCATGAACAGGCGGATAAAGTACAGGGCCGGGTTTAGCTTGCGGTTGCGCGCGTTGGCGTGCGGTTGATATTGAACGAAGCTGGCATTGGCGCCCGCGTGGCATCGCCCGCAGGTCTTCACCAGGTTTGCCGGGTTCACCGGCGACCGGGGATCGGATGCCGGCAGAATTTCGTGCGCTCCGTGGCAGTCCCAGCAACGCGCCGTCTCCACATAACCGCCCAGGCTGCCTAGCTGCGAGTGAAACGTATCGCGATACGTGGATAGCTTGTCCGTATGGCAGGAGCCGCAGATCGGCGTGGACTGCATGCGGAACTCGGATTCCGTCGGCTGCAGGATGGCGTGCGCCGTGTGGCAGTCCGAGCATACCGGCGCCTTCAGATTGCCGGCCGCAACGGCCTTGCCATGCACCCCGCCCATGTAGTCGGACGTGATACCCGCGTGGCAGGTTCCGCAGGTCTGCGGGACGTTTGCCTTGTACGTGGGACTGGCCGGATCTTTGTGGCTCAGGATGTTATGCGATCCATGGCAACTCTGGCAGTTGGCCGCCACCAGCAACCCTTCCTTGCTCAGCGCAAATCCGTGGATGGAGTCGATATACATCGGGTAGATATTGGGCAGGCCGTGCTTCTTTGCCAGGGCATCGTTGCCGTGGCACGCGCCGCAGGTGCGGGGAATGTTGAGCGGATACACGGCCGACCGGGGATCGTTCTTGGGGAAGATGGAGTGCGCATCTCCGTGGCAACTGGTGCACGGATGGTCTGCCTTGTTGGAATGCACGCTACCCGCAAGCCCGGCCGCCTGGTCGGCGTGGCAGGTTTCGCACTTGACTGGCGTCACGGTGTCGGGATGCGGATACTCCTTGATGGTGGTGTGGCATTCGCCGCATTTTAGGCTGCCGTGCAAGCTCGACGCAAACTTCTGCCCATCCACGCTGACGCTGTGTCCAGCAGCGTTCTGCAGGCCCTGGTCGGCGTGGCAGGAGAGGCAATCGGTCTGCGCGCGCAGAGTGCCGGAACCTGCCGCAAGCTGCAGCACGGCCAGTCCCGCCGCCAGGATTGCAGCCTTGGCAAAGGCTCTTGCCCGGCCGCCGGCAGTCATGAAAAAGAACACCTTGCCCAGCCCCTCGCGGAAACCACGCTCTGCCAAATGTTTGTCCCGTGGAGCCGGTCGCGCGCTGGAGGACGCTTTGTTCACTACGGCTTCGTTCATTCTGCCGTCTTCTTTCTCCAGGAAAAATGGATTGACGCCGTCAGTCCTGGCTCACCCTTCGCGGATTTCGCTCCGTTATTTTGCAGAGTTCTTCTCGCGGGGTTTACATCCTTGAGAAGATTCTTTGGCAAAGAAACCCGCAGTGACCTGAATCACAACGCGCAAAAGGCCGAACCGGCGCATTCTTTTTCCGCCGGAAGCGGAACGGCCTGGAGTAAATCCCGTAGGAGCCTTTACCCTTGCGGATTCCGCGCACATCGCGCGGCCTTTCGCCGGGTTCTGTTGCAGAGCGGGCGCAACCACGCGATGCGCGAGCCGACGTGATAAATGTCACGCGCAGCCTTCAGTCAGTCTGGCTGTTCAGCGCTTATTTGATAGGCGGTTTGGTCTCTCCCGGCTCGTTCGCAGAGGGTCCGGTTTCCGCATCCGCCACCGACGCGGTGTCCAGTTCGTGCTCATGGCGATAGTGCTCCACCGGCATCTTGCCATCCCACCACGCCCAATTCATGGGGTACACGTCGGGATCGAGAAACACCTGGTAGAAGTGCCACACCAGGATGGCCAGGGTGGCCAGAATGGCCTCGTAGAAGTGGATGGCTGTGGCCACGTCCACCAGCCAGCGCGCCGCCAGGTCACCCACCCATACCTTGGCCCAGATCATGATGCCGGTCACTGCCATCAGGGCCGTGCCCCACACCAGCGCCCAGTATTCCGCTTTTTCCGCATAACTGAAGCGGCCGTACTGCGGTTTTCTGCTGCTCAGGCCCAGGTAATACAGCATTGTTCCCCAGGCATCGAAGGCATCTTTCGGTCCCGGCGCCAGGTCGCAGATCAAGCGCCGGCCCTCGCGTGCGATGGCCAGGTAGAACACGTGATAGAAACCTGCGCCGATGAGCACCACGCCCGCTACGCGATGGATGATGCCGCGCCATTTCTCGCCCATGCCCAGCACTTCGGCAAACCATGAATCGGGGAACTTGAGCGCAAATCCGGTGATGACCAGGATGATGAAGCTGGCCAGCAGAATCAGGTGCTGCCAGCGCTGGTTGGTGGTCATGCGCGTCATCATGGGATTCTGCAACCTGCGCCGCGCCACCGCCTTGCTGCGCCAGATGATGGCGTTGTGCAGGAACATGGCTCCAATCACCAGCAGAATCAAAATTACGTAAATCAGCCGCACCCACCGCACCGCGATCGACCCGATGTCTCTGGGATGGATGCCGTCTTCCGTGTGCACCTGGGTCTGGGTGAACTTCTGCGTGACTCCCTTATGGCATTTACCGCAGGTGGCGTCCAGGTTGGCGCGATTGATGGTCGATTTCGGATCGCTCGATGGCAGAATGTCATGCACGCCGTGGCAACTGGAGCAGTTGGCCGCAACCACCGAACCGCCTTCCGCGGCCAGCCCGTGATAGCTGTCAAAGTAAGAAGTTACCCGGTTGCCGGGGACGCCAAACTCCTGTGAAAGCCGCACGCCCTCGTGGCAGCGCCCGCAGGTATCGCGGGACAGGTTCTGTCCCGCAGCCGGCGAGTTGGGGTCGGAGTGGGACTTGATCGAATGGATTCCGTGGCAGTCCGTGCATACCGGGGCCATCTGGTTGCCCCGCGCAATCGCCTGCCCGTGAATGCTCTTCATGAAAGTGTTGTCGATGTCCGTGTGGCACTTGCCGCAGGTGGCCGGAACGTTGAACTTGTAGATCGGCGATTTCTGGTTGTTGGCGGGAAGAATCTCATGCGAGCCGTGGCAATCGGTGCATACCGCGGCCTTGGTCGATCCCTTCTCCGTGGCCCGTCCATGCACGCTTTCCTGGTAGGAGATGAACGGCTGCGCGCTTTCGCCGTTTGACTCCATCAAGAACTTCTGCCCATGGCAGCGGCCGCAGGTGTACGGAATATTCGCATGATTGACCGGCGACTTGGCGTTGCTGGCGGCCATGATTTCGTGTACGCCCCCGTGACAGTCTTCGCAGCCTGCCGCCGGCGTGCCGGACTTGGTTATCTTTGCGTGGGTGCTGAGCTCGTAAGCATTATGAGCGTCCGCATGGCACTGCCCGCAGGTAACCCGCTTCGGCGTTGTCGTGTGTACCGCTTCCTTCACATCCGTGTGGCAATCCACGCAACTGAACAGGCTTCCGTGGATGGAGTGATTCAGCTTGCCCTCGTCCACGTACAGGCTGATCTTCTTGCCGCCTTCATCCGTCGTCATGGTTGCGTCGGAGTGGCAGGCCAGGCAATCGGCATTTTTCGGCTTCTGCGCGGCTTGGGCCGCACAGGCCCATGCAAGCAGGGATAAGGCAACAGACTGGAGGAGGATTTTACCGGCGGTTTTCACACCACAGAGGAGATTCCACGCCACAAAATCACGCTGTGACTGGAATCACAGCGAGCGATCCAATCGGATCGCGGCTTAATTTGCGCCTTGCTCAACATGCCGCAAGAGCCATGGATGCTTCAGATAGCTTTCTTGCCTGCCCATCGTGCCGAAAGCAGCAGTTGGTGCGCCAAAGTGATACATGTCACATGCTAAACCGCCCCTAATCAAGCACAATAACACCGCTGCTTGAGGACACATTCGATGGGCACTGTGGCGCTATCCGAGACGAAAACCATGCTTACTCTCCCTGGCGATGCGGTGCGCCAGATTCTATGGCGGTTTGCCGATCGCTACGATCTGCAGATGCTCGCTCAGTCGGCGCGGGCCGTGGCGCGGGGAACCGTGGCGCGGCTGGTGGCCTCCGGGGAGCGCAACACCCACGAGTGGACCCCGGCCAAGGCCGAGATGCTCGAGGCCTTCGATCGCTCCGGCATTACCGCCGCCTTTATGGAGCCGGAAGAAGGCGGCTTTATTGTCGGACCCAAGAACCTGGCGCTGGCGTTGGCTGCCTTTGAGCTGGCCTGGGTTGATGGCGGTGCGGCTACGGCCAGCCTGGCCAGTTTTCTTGCTCTCTCGCCCATCCACGAGCGCGGCACACAAGAGCAGGTTACGCACTACAAGACGCTGGCCGCCCCGCCGCAGCCCGGCGAGGACCGCATCCCCTGGCGCGGGGCTTTTGCCCTGACCGAGCCCATCCCCTACGTCGGCGTCGATACCGGCATGTTGAGCGGCAAAGTCAGCGTGGCCGAGTGGAAGGACGGCGAAGAACCCTGGCTGCAAGTGGACAAGCGCGGTCGCTTCATCACCAACATCGCTTTCGCCAACTTTGTCACCGCCGCGGTGGGTTCCATTGACCCGCGCATCAAGGGCAGTTGCGTCATTATTCTGGAAGAGGGCGACGAAGGCTCCTTTGACCGCGGAATCCCAACCAAGAAGCTCGTTCACCAGCTTTCGTCCACCGGCGATCCGATCTTCAATATGAAAGTTCCGGCCAGCCGCATCGTGGGTGGATACACCGTCAAAGACGGCGTCATCGTTCCCAACTTCAACCACGGCGAGATTATTGAAGCCGTATTCCGCCGCACCCGCGTTCCCGTCGGCCTGATGACCGCTGCCAAGCTGCTCTCCGCGGTCGAGCCGGTCATCCGCTATCAGCGCGAGCGCTTCCGCGGCGCCGAGGGCGCCAAGCCCGGTTCGGTTCGCTATGAGCAGGGCATCCAGCAACGCCAGGACGCACTGCACCGCCTGGTGGATGTGTGGGCAACGGGCGAAGCCGCCACCTCGCTGGGCTTTGCCGCCGCGCGCCTCTTCGACACCATCGAACCTCTGGAAAAACTCAAGACTGCGCTCCTCAAAGAGCAGGGCGTCCAGGGTGGCCGTGCAGAGATGAAGGCGCTCAGGGAAAGCGAGCAGCGCGCCATTGAACTGCTGTCGCTCACGCCCGCCGATCCCCGACGTGCCGAACTGGAGGCCGATCCGCTGGTCGACTATGTCCTCAAGGACGCCGAGGCCAACGTCATCTGCCCCGCGACCAAGCTCTGGAATACCGGACACGGTGCCAACATGATGCGCGAGGCTGTCAGCCTCATGGGCGGCTACGGCATCACCGAAGACTGCCCCGGCTTCCTGGCCAACAAGTGGATGGATGCACAGCTTGAAGCCACCTATGAAGGCCCTGAAGCCGTGCAGCGCCGCCAGTTGACAGTCACCATGACCTCGGAGGTTTTCCTCGCCGAGTTCAGCGCCTGGACCGCCGACATGCGCCGCATCGCCTCAGACCACCCCGGAACCGGTGCCTGCACGCTGGCTTCGGCCATGCATCTTTGGCAATGGACGCTGAACTATCTGCAGAAGACCACCGATCCCTTCGGCAACAAGCTCTATCACGGCCAGCGCCAGGGAGTGACGTTTGCCCTTGCCGACGCGCTTTGCTGGCTGCTTGCTTCGCGCTACCAGATTCTTGACGTTCTCGAACTCGAAGCGCGCGGCCCTGAAGATGCGGTTGCCGCTGAAGAACTGGAAGGCACATTGCAGTTCCTCAGCGACCTCTGCTACGTCCAGGCGGCGCAAGCCGCAGGCGAAGCCTCGCGCATCTGCGGCGAGCTGGTTTTTGGATACAACCAGCATCCCACTTGGGCGGATGAAGCGCACAGGGCGTGCTTCATGGCCAGCGAACTTGAAGTGTTCGAGGAGACCATGCCGGGCATTACCGCCATGGCTGTCGATGTGCTGGCCGTAGACGGCAGCCATCCCATCAAGGCAGGCCCTTGCGCGGGTTGCGCCGGCTCCAGCGAATTTCTTCGCCTGCAAAACAAATTGACCGCCTGCCTGAGCGGCTTCCGCCTGGCCAAGGACCGCGCCGCCGACACCGTCAGCAAGGTCATGATTCCCGAAGCCCTGGACTACCCCGCATGAGCGCGGACGCCCTCAATACGGAGACGCCGGCCGAGCCTATAGACCGCCCAAGCATGGAAGTTGACATTGCCTGCGCCGGTTTTGGTCCCGCCATGGGCGGCTTTCTCACCACTCTCACCCGTGCATGGTCTGCGCATCCTGAAGATCCAGCCTTTGAGAGCAAAGTCGCTCCCGGAATGCCGTTGCAGGTGCTCTGTTACGAGCGTGCCGACGATCTTGCAGCGGGTGTCAGCGGCGTGGTCACGCGCGCCCAGAGTATTCGCGCCAGTTTCCCCGATCTGAACCCGGCTGAGATTCCCATGGCGGCAGAGGTCAAGCAGGAGCGCGTGCTCTATCTGCTGGACCCGATCGGCGCCAGCCGGCGCTCCCTTACGCTTCGTGTAGCCGATGCAGCCTTGCGCACAGCGGGGCCGTTGCTCGGCCTTCTCGACCATGCCTTTGAGCTTCCCTGGACCCCGGCCTTCCTCCACAAACATGGTGGCCTGGTGATGTCCATTGGACAGTTCAACCAGTGGGTCGGCTCGCAAGTGCTGGCCGGCGGTCTGGTGCAAATCTGGCCCGGTACGCCGGTCAGCGCGCCCATCTTTTCGGAGACAAACGGCAAGCACGATCCGGCTGCGGAGGCTGTCTTGGGCCTGCGCCTTGCCGATCAGGGCGTTGACCGCTCCGGCGCACCTGCCGATGGCTTCATGGCCGGAATGGATGTACGCGCCCAACTGACTATTGTGGGCGATGGTCCGGTGGGCGCGGTCGGCCAGGCTCTCGACGCGCGCCTCGGCCTGCCCCCGGGGCACGCCCGCCGCGAGTGGGCTCTGGGCATGAAGATGGTCATCGAACTGCCGGAAGACATCTCGAACCCGGATGCGCTGAACAAGGACGCATTGGCCAAAGATGCAGTGATTCGCAATGCGTCTGGCAATCCCTCCCCGCTCCAGCCAGGAACCGTCTGGCACACCTTCGGCTATCCGGAGCCGGAGATCTTCGGCTTTCTCTATGTGCACCCGGATCGCCTCGTTTCTGTAGGAATCTTCGTTCCTTCCTGGATGGGCGATCCCTCCCGCACGGCTTACCGTTATTTGCAGCACTACATTCAGCACCCCGCCTTGTGGCGCTATCTGAAAGATGGGACGCTGCGCTCCTGGGGCGCAAAGTCACTGGAAGAGTCGGGCAAACGCGGCGAGCCATTTTTGGCAGGCAACGGCTTTGCCCGCATCGGCGAGGGCTCGGGTTCCACCAACATGCTCACCGGCTCCGGCGTGGACGAGGCATGGGCTACGGGCACGCAACTGGCCGAGGCTGTGGTTGAATTGCTCCGTGCTGGCAAGCCCTTCGACCGGAAAAATCTTGCCGACACCTACGAAGCACGCCGCCGCGCAAGCTGGGTGGAGCGCGGCGCTCTTGAGGCGCAGAACGCGCGCAATGGCTTCCATGGCGGAATCGTCAAAGGCATGATCGGCATGGCCCTGGCCGGCCTTACCGGCGGACGCCTCTCGCTTGGTGCGCATATTCCTCCCGCACCCAAGCAGATTCATCTTGAATCCTCGCGCCTCAAGATCAAAAACGGCACGGTCCTTGCCCTGGCCGACGGACGTCCGCTGCACGATGCGCTGCTGACCGCATGCGGCTGGCCGGAGATACCCTTTGATGGCCGTCTGCTGGTCTCGCATCAGGACGCGCTGCTCATGGGCGGCAAGGTCCAGGCCATGCCCGGCTTTGCCGATCACGTCGTCTTTCGGGACATACAACTCTGCATTTCCTGCACGGAGATGACCTGCGTAGCCATGTGCTCCGGCCAGGCCCTCACCCAGGGCGCGGACGGCATGATCTCCTTTGAACGCGAAAAATGCGTCCACTGCGGTGCCTGTCTCTGGAACTGCGCACTATCGCCGGACGGCGAGCACTCCAACATCGAGTTCAGCGCCGGTGCGGGCGGGCTACACTCCGCGGAAAATTGAACAATCCCTGCTAGCAAGGCATTCGAAAAAGGAAAGAAAAATGGCAAATGCTGTACACATTGTGGTTTGCGCGGGCATCGTTCCCGATCCTCTGCAAACCCTGGAGCCAATCACCGGACCCAACGGCCCGGGGCTGAAAAACGAAATGGTGTTGCCTGCGGTCCTCGATCCCTGGGCGGCCAGCGCGCTTTATGAAGCCGCCAGCCTGGCTGCGAAGAACCCCGGCAGCAAAGTCTGGCTGGTCTCGCTCGGTCCCAAGGCCAAGCTGCAACAGGTCATGATGACGGTGGCCCAGAAAGTGCACTTTGACCTGGTCCCCATCGATGGCCCTATCGGCGGTTTCCCTGACGCCCACTCTACAGCCGCAGCGCTGGCTGGCGCGATCAACGCAATCCCAGGACTGGACAAAGCAAAGCTCCTGCTGTTTGGCGGCTGGGAGTCGGCCACACGCGGCGCAGGCGTCACACTCCAGTTGACTGGCGAGCTTCTTAGCATCACTGACCAGTTTCAAGGCGTCGATCAGATCGATCTGCGCGACGACGGCAGCTTTGAAGTTCTGGAGCGCGTCGAAGGCGGCAAGCATCAGGTCTCGGTCTGCGCTGGAACTCCTGCTGTCTTAGGCTGGGCCACCGGTAATCTGGCCGAGCCGCGCAACAATCCGCAGGTTGGTATGGTCAATATGCGGACGATCATGCCCGCGCTGCAAAAGGCCAAGCCTGCAACGCTGGCCGCCAACGGCCTGCGCTACGTCTCGGTGGGCCTGCCCAAACAACAGCGCACCACCCGCGTGGTGAAAGACCTCACACCCGACCAGATTGCCGCCGAGTTGGTCGAGTGGATTGGAGCCGAATAATGGAGAACCTGCTGGTACTCACGCATGTAGACGAAACCGGCTCCGCACTGACCAAAGCCTCGCTTGAAGCCGTGACCGCGGGCAGGGAACTGGCCGCCCGCCTTGGCGCGTCATTAACCATCGGCATTGTCGCCGCTGACGCCGCCGCAGCTGCCGGTGTTCTGGCCTCCACTGGAGCGCGCCTGCTGGCCGTATCAGGCGAAGCGTTCGCCCAGCCGCGCTACACAAGCGATGCCGCTGCCTGCGAAGCCCTCTGCCGCGCCGCTGCAGCCACCATCGTGCTTGCCCCGGGGAGTTCGCGCTTCTCCCGCGTCGGCGCCGGCGTTGCCCATCGCCTGGGCGGATTCATAGACACCCACATCACGGCTCTTGGCGGAACAGAAGCTGTGGAAGCGACCCGCTGGTTCTATCGCCAGCGCGTGGAAGCGGTTCTCAGCCGCGATGCGCGCCCCTGGTTTCTGCTCCTCGACGCTGGCACCCACGCGGCCTTTGCCGGCGAACCAGCCGCAGTGGCCGTTGAACAGGTCAGTGTGGAACTGCCGCCGCTGCGCACTACCGTCACCGGTATTCACGCACCGAAACAGGACGCGCAGACCATTCGTCCCAACGCCAAACTGCTGCTCGTAGCCGGAGCCGGATGGACCAAGAAACAGGCAGACGGCAAGATCCATGCAGAGGAGGCAGGCGATCTGATTCTGGGCTTCCTGCGCGCCGCCGGAGCATCGCTGGGCAGCAGCAAATCTCTGGTAGACCAGCGCGGCGAGGATCAGCCGGTGCTGCCGTTCCTTACCCATCTCAACCAGATTGGGCAAACTGGTGCAACGCCGAGGCACGCCATGGGTTTGTCTACATGCTGCCATGGGGAAGAACCTCACGTGGTGGGCTGGCGGTTCATTGCCGACCGGCGCGCGATCTCTCTGGACCCGAACTGCGGCTGGACTCGCGGTAAGGCAGACGTTGTTTATATTGCCGATGCGTTCCAGGTGATGGCGAAGGTGAATGCGCTGCTGGGCGCAGGCGCGGGGAAGTAAAGCGAGCGTAGGGAAACATCTGACGAGGCTTGGACCTGTTGGGTTCTAGAAGCCTGTGGCGACAAGCCAGGCTTCGGTCAGGTCCAGAGCCGGCTTCTTCTCGGCCAGCAACTGCGCGTGCGCCAGCTTCACCAACACATCGGCCTCGACGTTCATTGGAGCGCCGGGGGACAGGGTGTGCAGGTTTGTCCGCCAGTAAGTCAAAGGGAGAATCGCGATAGATATGGTTTCGCCGTCGAAATCGGCGATGGTCAGGCTGATTCCCTCGACAGCGACCGAGCCTTTGTGGACCATCCACGGGCGCACATTTTCCGGCACCTTGACCTTGAGAGTCCAGTCGGTGGTTTCCTTGCTGAATGCGGGGTCGGCCGGGGGGATGACGGGATCAAGTGCCGCCATAGTGCCGCAGCCGTCTACGTGGCCTTGGACGATGTGGCCGCCGAGCGGACTTCCCGCCGCCGTGGGCAACTCCAGGTTGACCTTGGCTCCGGGCTTGAGAGCTCCGAGCGAGGTGCGGTCCAGCGTTTCCTGCGCCAGGTCGGCGTGAAAGAGGGTGGGGTCCACGTCGAGCGCGGTGAGGCAGACGCCGGAGACGCCGAGCGAATCGCCCTCGCGCAGGCGGCCGGCCAGGCCCTTGGCTTCAACCGTAATGCGGCGGACGCCGCCTGTTTCCTTGAGGCTGACCAGCGTTCCGGTCTGTTCAATGATTCCGGTAAACATGGTTTTATTTTAAGGGGTCAGAGATCAGAGGTCAGAGAACAGGGATCAGGGATCAGGGAGCAAAATGCACCTCCGACGATTGCCGGCATGACATTTTTAGTGCCCGTTTCGCGGCCGTAATGGATGCGCCGATCTGTGCGATCTATTGATTCTTTGATTACCCCTCCCCCCCTCCCCCTATGTTTTTAGTCAAGTTATCCAGTTTCAACGAGATACGATGGGGGTACCGCCGCAAAAATTAGATTCTAAAGGGGTTACATATCAAAAATTAGATAACAAAGGGGTTACGGGCTATTTTTGGCGTTTTTTTGAGGCTTTCGTACCGCATGTTGAGATTTCTATGCTTTTCATCGGGCTGAAATCTTCTTTCGGTGCGTTCTGTTCAGGTCCCGACGACCCACTCATCGCGATAAAGCCGCGATGAATGGGGTACAGTTTCGCCTTTTTGGGGATGGACAGGCGGATCGGTGAGTGGGCCAACTGCCCTTGGAAATTCGGCAAAAGACCCGGGGCTGAAGCCCCACGTTCATTCCAGCCTGTTTTCAGGGGCCTGAAGGCCCCTGCTCCCTCCAAAAATTCGATGCCTGGGTTCAAAAAGACACTATGGAACAATTGTGCGCCTGGGTGGGGTAATTATCTGCAAGTATCAGCGGTGCGGCAGACACGCTGCGCGTTTTTGGTTCGTGGTTTCCCACCCATTTCGCAAAAAAAAAAAACGCGAAATGGGTGGCGCACCGCAGAGTGTGGGCGGGTCCTGGGAGGGCACCGGCGGCGAAAATCGGCGAAATGCGGCGCTGCAGAGGCAGCGGAGCGACGTTCTCCAGCGCGTCATTTCGGATGGATTGGCACTTTTTGGCGGATTTTGCCCGTAAAAACTGGCTGGATTTACGTGGAAACGTATGGTGGCTGGTTTTGGCCGTTGAGGATTCCTTCCGGATCGCCGGTGATTGGACCTGTAGAGATCAAAAGTTATATGCGACATCAGGGGGTGATCTCTGCCGATTGAGGTGTTGTTGCTTTCCCAGGTCTCAAAAAGCGAGACCTGGGGCACCCACATGTCGTGGATCTATCAGCATTTCTCAAGACCTGGACCAGTCGTCCGATTCAGAGCGAAACCAGAGTAGGTGTAGCTCAACGAGTTTCACGAAGGTTGCCGCTCCCTGTTGGTCGCGTCGACTTGAGATCTTCTGTTTCGAGATACAGCAACTCTGGTTTCGCTATAGCGGGCGGGGCAGGCAGTCTGGTCAAAATCGGCGAAGACAAAGCCGTCGCGGTCGACGACTTCTCCGGCTTCAAGAATCAATGGTGCGCTGAACATGGGGCCGGCATAGACGCAGGTGTGGAACTCGCCGCGTTCTCCGCAGGGGTCGGCCGTGGGCGGCAGATCGCGCAGGAGCGCTACATCGAACTCGCGTCCGGCAAAGGAACCGGGTAACTGCTTTGAGTCCACACAGGAGAGCCGGGCGCGCAGTCCACCGGCGATCATCTGGCGGGCGAGTTCGGGAGTGGGAATCTGCCAGAGGGGAAACAAGGGCTCCAGGCCGGTGGGCTTGAGCTGGGTTTCGCGATAGGTGCGGACATCGGGCAGGAAAAGGTCGCCAAAGGCGATGGCGTCTATGCGTTCATTGATGGCGCGCTGGCAGACCGCGGCCATGCGTTGCTCATAGATTTCGTTTGAGCAAGGCCAGGGAAGCGGCACAATCCACAAGGGCAGACCGGCGGCGCGGGCCTGCGCTTCCAGCACCGAGCGGCGGGTGCCGTGCATGGCGACACGCTGGAATTCTTCGTTGAGGGTGGTGAGCAGGCCGCAGAGTTCAATGCTGGGATCGCTGCGCAGAAGATGGAGAGCCCAAGCGCTGTCTTTGCCGCTGCTCCAGGAGAGGAGGACACGTTTCATAGCAAGATCATAACTGCTTGTTCGCGCATCGTCCTCACGATATCCAGCAATAAAACGGCCTGTCGCGTGAAAGCGGCAGGCCGCAGAATGCCGACAAAGAAATTTGGTGATTCCAGGGAAGGATCCGGGGCTAAAGCCCCCCTCAATCGATGGGCCTTATTCGTGAGGCTGAAGCCTCACGCTCCCTCCGAAAAAGCAAAGGAGGGTGGCATCAGTCTGTGGCCTGTCGCTATCACGCGGCAGGCCGTTTTGCTTTTGTTTGTGTTGCGGGTTAGTTCAGCGTGAGGTTGGCGTGAAGCGGGGTGTCTTCACTGGAGTCGCCGACGCGGATGACGAACTTGCCGGGATCGATGGTCCACTTGTGAGTCGGCGTGTCCCAGTAACTGAAGGCGCGCGCATCGAGGTTCAGAGTGACGTGTTTGGTTTCTCCCGGAGCGAGGCGGACTTTTTCAAATCCCTTTAGCTCGCGCTCGGGGCGGTCTGCTTTGGCGGAAGGATCGGAGACATAGAGTTGGGCTACTTCCGCTCCGGCCACGCTGCCGGTGTTGGTGACGTCGAAGCTGACCGCGACCGTGGAACCGGAGGCAGCCGTGGCGGGCACCTTGAGATTGGAGAAGCTGAAGGTGGTGTAGCTGAGGCCGAAGCCGAAGGGGTAGAGGGGATGCTTGCCGGTGGTGGTCCAGTAGCGATAGCCGACCATGAGGCGGTCACCGTAGTTGATGTGCTCGATGACGTAATCGACCTTGTGGCCATCGGTTTCAGTGACGTGGAGAGCGGTGTCCGCGCCCTTAACGGGATAGAAGTAAGGATACGAGGCGCTGGCCGTCCAACTGGTATCAAAGGTCACGGGCAGCTTGCCTTCGGGATTTTGCTTGCCGAAGAGGACATCGGCGACGGCGGTTCCACCTTCCTGGCCGGGATAGTAAAGCTGCAGGAGCGCAGGAACTTTGCTAAGCCAGCGCCGCGTGTCCGTGCCGACGCCGCCGGTGACGGTGACGATGGTGTGGGGATTGACCGCGGCCATGGCTTCAATGAGCGCGTCCTCGCCCCAGGGCAGGGTGAAGGTGCGGTCGTGTCCCTCGCCCTCAGAGTAACGCTCAAAGCCGACAGCGACGACGACTACATCGGCGGCTGCGGCCATTTGCCTGGCTTCGGCGGAGATGAGGTCGGGCTCATAGGCGATGCCGAGCGCGAAGTGGTTGACGGAGTCGTGGGGCAGGTATTCGGCCACGACGTTTATGGTTTGGCCTTCATGGAGATCGAGCGGCCAGGCTTGCGGGGTGTGGCCCTCGATGAGGCGATCGGCCTCCAGTTGCTTGCCGTCAATGAACACCTTGCGGACATCGTCGTTGGCGGCTGCGGTGAGGAGGAGATATTTACCTGTTTTATCGGCCTTGAAGGCGGTGGTGTACCGGATGCTGCGCGGAGATTTTTGCTCGGGGCCGCGCGTGTCCGGTCTCCAGTCGGCAATGGATTTGGGCGAGGAGATTACCGGTGCGCCGGTGAAGTCGCGATTGGGGAAGGTTTCAGCCTTGACGCCGCCGGTCCAGTTGGTTTGCTGGAAGAAGTCGGTGGATTCAGGAAGGCCGCGGCTGTAGAGCACGCTCACTTTGGGGCCGAGCAGATTGGCGATGCCTGTGATGGTGCTGACCGGCTCAAAGGCTGTGGCGAGGGAAGAACCGCCGCCGCCGATTACCGCCGGGTAGGCGTTGGGTCCAATGACCGCGACGGTCTTGATTTTGGCGGGGTCGAGGGGGAGGAGATGGCCCTGGTTCCTGAGCAGTGTGATGCTTTCCAGCGCGCCCTGCAAGGCGACGGCGCGATCGGCTACCGAGTACGTGGAGCTGGCGGGATCGAACTGCGGGTGATCGAGGAATCCGTAGCGGAGGGCGGTGCGGATGAGGCGCAGCACCTTGTCGTCGATGGTGGACTCTTTAACGAGCCCGGCGTGCACTGCGGGGACGAGGGTCTGGACGTTCATGAATTTGGGAGTGGGCATTTCCAGATCGAGGCCATAGTTGGCAGCGCCGATGCCGTCGTAGGTAGCGTCCCAGTCGGACATCAAAATACCCTTGAAGCCCCACTCGCCTTTGAGCACCTTGAGGTTGAGGAACTCGCTCTGCGTGGCGTGG
>JARLGF010000038.1 GCA_031296165.1 Occallatibacter sp.
ATCGGGTTGAAAACTCCTTTCAGCGGTGTTCCTTGGGGGCATGGAAAAGGGGGTAAGGTCCGGGGCTGAAGCCCCGCGTTCGTTCGCGATCCCTTTCAGGGGCCTGAAGGCCCCTGCTCCCTCCGAATTTCTTCTTTGCGGCTGGAGTGCCGGGGCTTGCTTATCCGGCGCTGGTTCAAAAAGACACTATGGATCAATTGTGCGCCTGGGTGGGGTAATTATCTGCAAATACCTGCGGTGCGGCAGACACGCTGCGCGTTTTTGGTTCGTGGTGTTTCGTACGGCAGTGGTCAGTGATCGGTGAACAGTGGTCAGTTGGGGTTCGTGGTTTCCCATCCATTTCGCAAAAAACGCGAAATGGATGGGCACCGCAGAGTGTGGGCGGGGCCTGAATGGGCAACGGGCCGGCGAAAATCGGCGAAATGCGGCGCTGCAGAGGCGGTGAAACCAGCTCGCCAGCGCGTCATTTCGGATGGATTGGCAGTTTTTGGCGGATTTTGCCCGCAAAAACAGGCTGGATTTCAGCGGAGTGGTTTGGAAATATCCTGGAATCCGGGCCACCCGCCTGGGACACCCTCAATGGCGTTAGGCATCGTTCTTGAGATCGAGGCCACCCGCCCCGGTGAATTCCGCTCGTTCGGTGAGAAATCCTTCATTTTGAAAGGCCGGCCTATGGCCCAGAACGTGTGCGTTAGTTGACCGATGGAAGAGTGGTCTGTGACGTGCTTCAAAAACCTGCCGGGGACTGCTAGAGCAGTTCCCCAGTTTATGTAGCGTTGCCTGCCGAGTTGAAGGTGGCTTTTTCTTGAGGAAAAAGCCACTGTGCAGCATGGTCTCCCTCTATAGCAACTGGAGAACTGCTAGTCACAAACGTGAACGATCAGAGAGGACTTCAAATGTTGAGCATTTCAGGGGTTGACAGCGGCGCAGGGAAGAATGCATCGCTCTACGAGACTTCGTCAAAAGGCTCGTCAACCAGTACCTTACTGATAGCCACATCGTCCAGTTCCACCACAACCATCACTACAGATTCGATCAATTTGAGTGCAGACTATGTTCAGTCTGTCGAGAATGCTATGGGGAACGTCTCAGATCCATCGGATACCGACAGTCTATTCTCCGGTCTCAATGCGAACGTCCTGGTTTCTTCCAACCTGGATAGTGTGGGGAACGCCATCGATACGTATACAAGTAGCTTAGGCAATTCCACTGGCGACGATAGCTCATACACTGAACCCTCTGCACAATTTCTCTCCGACCTGGCCAGTTTGAAGAGTGCGGCAGCTTCCGGGAATCTGTCAGAAGCCCAGTCCGATCTAGCAACAGCGAAGACCGATGCACCTGAGAATGTAGCAAATGGTATGGCAGATGCCGTTAGTGCGGGAGATACCACAGGGGAGGCAGACCTCTGTTTGGAAAGCATTGCAAATATGAGTAGATACTTATCCACTCACGGCTATTCCCAGACAGGCGCCAGTGCCGAGGCTAGCGCTCTCATGATCAATGGTCTTGCTGAATATGCTACAAACACTTCTTCTTCCTCGGCTGAAACGCGGCTTCAACAAATCACCTATCTTGCTACGTACGCTTCGGAACATGGAGGGACGAGCGGGGATTCAAACGCGAGCAATCCTCTGTTCAATATCGTCTCAACTCTTCTGGACTCGCAATCGGGAAACGCGATCGATCAGAGTCTTACCAATTTAGTGGCATTGTATAGCGGCGGAAGCTCATCCATTCAGCAGAGTAGTACAACGACTACTACTACGACGACGGTTCAAACAACAACTTTGTTTGAAGAAATAACCAAGGATCAAGAAAACACTCCTTCTTCTACAACTCCTTCTTCGACAACTTCTTCTTCTACAGCGGCCCCTTCGACCTCAACGGAAACGGCGCTTCAGCAGCTCATGGATGAGATGCTTATCAGTCTGGATTCCGGGCAATAACGTTCGCTCAGATGACAGGTCCTTTGTACTGTGAACTTTAAATGCCAGCTCTGAAAGGCTCATAAAGAATGAAAACGCCGCCGGGTCCGAGGATGGGGTTCAACGCGGCTTGCGCCGCGTTGATTGATTTTCTATTTAGATGGGGCGGTTTTGGCACGACTGAAAGTCGTGCCCTGTTACAAAACTTTGCGCATTCCGCGCTGGATTGAGTTTTTCTGCAACGTGCGAAGCTATGCCGCGGGACAGCGAGCCGTGTGCAAGGCAAGCGGTACAATGGGCGGAGCCATCGGATGCCAATGCGATGGCGCGGTTGCTGCTGCTTATTCAAGTGAGCGAGGGGTTGAGCCACCATGAAGTCACTGCTTCTTTCTGCGTATAACCATCTGGAGATTGCCGACCTGCCTACGCCCACGCCGGGGCCGGACGAAGTGCTGGTGCGGGTGGAGACCTGCGGCATTTGCGGCAGCGACGTGCACGGGTACGATGGCTCGTCGGGACGGCGGATTCCGCCGGTGGTGATGGGCCATGAAGCGGCCGGAACGGTGGCGGCGCTGGGCGATGGAGTGCAGGGAGTGCGGGTGGGCAACCGCGTGACCTTCGATTCCACGGTCTATTGCGGCAAATGCGAGTTTTGCGAGCGGGGCGAGATTAACCTGTGCGACGACCGGCAGGTGATTGGTGTTTCCTGCACAGACTACCGGCGGGCAGGGGCCTTTGCCGAGTATGTGGCTGTGCCCAAGCGCATTCTGTACAGCCTGCCGGATACGATTACGTTTGCCGAGGCGGCGATGCTGGAAGCTGTATCGGTGGGGCTCCATGCGGTGCGCGTGGCCGAGGTGAAAGGCGGCGAGACGGCGCTGGTGATTGGCGCGGGCATGATTGGGCTGCTGACGCTGCAGGCGGCGCGGGCAGCGGGATGCGCGCGGGTGCTGGTTGCCGACATTGACGACACGCGGTTGAGCCTGGCCCGGCAGGTGGGCGCGGACGAGACAGTGAACGGCACAGGCGCGGAGCTGGTGGCACGAGTCCTGGAGCTGACCGAGGGGCGCGGCGTGGATCGTGCGTTTGAGGCGGTGGGAAGGAACGAGACCGTGGCCGCGGCCATTGACTGCACGCGCAAGGGCGGCACGGTGACGCTGGTGGGCAATATAGCGCCGGAGGTGACGCTGCCGCTGCAAAAGGTGGTGACGCGGCAACTGCGGCTGCAGGGCTCGTGCGCTTCCGCCGGCGAGTATCCGCAAGCTATTGAGCTGATTTGCGCGGGGGATATCCAGGTGATGCCGCTGATTACCGCGATTGCCACGCTTGAGGAGGGGCCAAGCTGGTTTGAACGGCTACATGCGCGGGAACCGAATCTAATGAAAGTGATTCTGACACCGAGGGCACGATGAGCGAGAATTTATTCGATTTGACCGGGCAGGTGGCCATTGTGACCGGCACCAGCCGCGGGTTGGGACAGTATTTTGCGCGGGCGCTGGCCAGGGCGGGCGCGGACCTGGTGCTGACCAGCCGCACGCGGGAGAGCCTGGCTCCGTTTGAGGCGGAGATCAAGGCGCTGGGGCGGCGGGCGGTTTCACTGGAGCTGGATGTGCGCGACCAGGGGAGCATCGAGCGGATGGCCGAGGCGGCCGAAGCGGCCTTCGGACAGATTCATATCCTGGTGAACAATGCGGGATGCAATAGAAGGAAGCCGGCGCTGGATGTGACGTGGGAGGATTGGAACACGATTCTCGATACGAATTTGCGCGGGACGTTTTTTGTGGCGCAGGCCGTGGCGCGGCGCATGATCGCGAAGGGTTATGGGCGGATTGTGAATATCGGCTCAGTGACCAGCGTGGCAGGTTACGCCGGTCTTGCTCCTTATGGCGCGAGCCGGGGCGGGGTGCGGCAGTTGACGATGAGCCTGGCCGACGACTGGGGCGGGCATGGGGTGACGGTGAATTGTCTGGCGCCGGGGTGGTTCCGCACCGAGCAGAACAAGGTTCTCTACGAAAATAAGGAGTGGGTGGATTACCTGGTGGACCGGATTCCGGCGAAGCGGCCGGGGCAGCCGCACGACCTGGATGGGGCGGTGGTGTTTCTGGCGTCAGAGGCCAGCCGCTACGTGACCGGGCAAACACTTCTGGTGGACGGCGGGATCTCGACCGGGGCCACGCGGGCGACGGTGCAGGCGAAGGCTTGAAGGGATTGGGGCGGCGGCATTCCTACGCGGGATGCGACCGCTCGATGGGCGTTACAGCATTTTCGATTCTGCTCTTTACAGAATCCTGGAAGCAGAGTGGCTTTTTCCTCAAGAAAAAGCCACTCTGCTTCCAGGATCTCCAAACGTCAACAAGTGAATCGAAAGTGCTCTAGTTCACGGTGAGGGTGACGGTGTTGGTTGCGACGGTCGATCCCGACGTGCCGGTTATCGTGATGGTGTAGGTTCCCGTCGTGGTGCCGGTGCTGCCGGTGCTGGAGCTGCCACCGCTTCCACCGCAAGCCATGATGCCGCCCGCCAGGGCAACGAGCAGAACCAGGGTGCCGAGCATGTTGCGCCAGCGGCGGCGGCGCGCCGGAATTCCAAAGAGCAGAATGCAGGCCAGCGTTGCGCCGCCCTCGGCGTACCAGGGAAGTCCCTTGCGCATGGGCCGGGCCAGGGACGCGCTGGAGGCTGCCGTGGTGGAGATGGTGAGCGTGGCTGTTGCGGAGCTGGAAGAGGTAATGCTGACCGGGGTGGTTGAGCCGAAGCTCAGGGTGGGCGTATAGACCGCGCCGGACGGGCTGGAGGTGATGGAAGCGGTCAATGCCACGCTGGCTGTTCCTGTGAAGCTGTCGCTGGCCGCTACGGTGATGGTGGATGTGGCGCTTGCGCCGGGCGTTGAAATGGTGACCGCCGTGCCGGTGACGGTGAAGGTTGGCGTTGCGGATGTGGTGAAGGAGTTGATCGCTCCGTAGGTTGTACCGGCGCTGTTTTGTGCTACGACCTCAAAGTAGTAGGTTGTTGACGCGCTGAGGCTGGAGAGACTGGCGGTGACAGCGGTTGCCGTGGTTCCGGAGCCGATGTCCTGAGATGTGGTCTGGGTGGCACCGCTGAGGCTGCTGCTGGCGCCATAGAGGAACCAGACCTTGGTGTCAGTACCGTTGGGGTTTGCCGTGGCATTGAGCGTGGCGGCTGTGGAGGAAGTGGAAGAGGCCGAGCCAGTGGTTGCGGTGGGGGCCACCGGGACGGCGGATGTGGTGAAGGAGCTGATGGTTCCGTCCGTTGTTCCCACGCTGTTTTGAGCCACGACCTCAAAGTAGTAGGTTGTTGACGCGCTGAGGCCGGAGAGACTGGCGGTGACGGCGGTTGCCGTGGTTCCGGAGCCGATGTCCTGGGAAGTGGTCTGGGTGGCACCGCTGAGGGTGCTGCTGGCACCGTAGAGGAACCAGACCTTGGTGTCGGCATCGTTGGGATTGACCGTGGCATTGAGCGTGGCGGTGGTAGAGGTAATCGAGGTGGCCAAACCTGTGGTCGCGGTTGGTGCCGACGCCGCGGATGTGGTGAAGGAACCGATGGATCCGTCGGTAGTGCCCGCGCTGTTCTTGGCCACAATCTCGTAATAGTATTTTGTACCCGCGCTGAGGCCGGAGAGGCTGGCGGTGACGGCGGTTGCCGTGGTTCCTGAGCCAATGTCCTGGGAGGTGGTCTGGGTGGCGCCGCTGAGGGTGCTGCTGGCGCCGTAGAGGAACCAGACGGTAGTGTCGGCGCTGTTGGGGGTGACTGTGCCGGCCAGCGTGGCGGTGCTGTAGGTAATGGAAGAGGCCGAGCCGGTGGTTGCTGTTGGAGCGGTAGCCGCGACCGTTGTGTAGTCGTTCAGGAAGTTCAGCACGTCGAGCGATCCGAGGCCGGTGACCTCGTCGTAGCCGGTGCCGACGGCATATCCCGCCTGGACGCTTGAAGAGGATTTGTAAATACTGTTGTTGCACAGGCTCACGGTGTTCACGCTGCATGTGCCTGCGCCGCTGCTGGAAACTGTTGTGTCATGGAACGCGGCGGAGTAGTTGGTAGCGGTTGTGTAGAGTCCGGGATTGAGATTGCCTTGCGCGGCGCCGAGTTTCTGATCGAGCAGCGCGGCCACGCCGGCCATGGCGGGAGCCGTCGCGGAGGTGCCGGAGAAGTAAAGGAAAGAGTAGCTGCCGCCCGATACGACACAACTGCCACTGTCGGCAGCCAGGCATGCAAAATAGCCGTCGTGACCGGCAGCCGAGAAGGAAACGTCGGGAGTATAGCGTCCGGCATATGCGGTGGGGACACCGGTTACGCCTTTCTGCCAGGATGGGGTGGCTATATAACTGCTGACGCCGCCTCCGGACCCTGCCACGCTGCTGGCGGTGGACTCATTCCATCCGCCTTCGGGGATGTAACTGAGAGCCGACGAGAGGTAAGAGCCATCGCTGGAGTTCCAGTAGGTGGAGGGGCTGCTGGTGTCATTGAACTCGGTGCCGCCGACGCAGGTGGCATAGCTGGAAGAGCAGATGTAGTTGGGGCTGTTGGCTGTGGCGGTTTTAGGGGGCGCAGAGAAAGCCGTGTCGCAGCCGGCAGCGCCGGAGTCGCCGGAGGATACGAAAACCGAAATGCCTTCCCCGGCGGCTGTTTTGAAGAGCGAGTCCCAGTAGGAAACTCCGGACGATCCTTCGTTGGTTTCGCAATCGCCAAAGCTGATGCTCATGACCTGCGCGGGAACCGGCGAGGTGTTGACCAGATACTGTGCATCCGCGCCGATGCCATCGTCCGTGCCGCTAGAACTGGAAGCTACCAGCAGGAGACTTGCGCCCTGAGCCGTGCTGCCAGCGCGAAGAATGTCGAGCGTGGCTTCTTCCTGGCCATCGAGGCAACCATTGGTGCAGTTTTGCGTGGTGGTGTAAGCAGCGCCGGGATCGACGCCTCCGTAGGCGGTGGGAACGACCACGGTGGGATTGGGGAAGCTGGTTCCGGTCAGAGAGCGGAAGTTGGAGAGGTCGGCGGTGTTGACACGCGCCCAGCTCACAATGCCGATGGTGTAACCGGCTCCCGTATAACTGGTGGGGACATTGTAAATGGTGGAGAAATCGGCGGGGGCGATGAAGTGGTATGTAGTGCTGCCGCTGGTCACAGTCATCTGCGGCGAAGCCGATTGCATGGAGCCGATGTGGTGCGCGGGTTTCTCACCGGGGGTGGAGAGGCCGCGAATGGACTTGATGGCCGGGGCGAGCGCCGTGGGAATCTGGGGATCGGAGGAGATGGAGTAGCGCTTGTCGCCATTCACCGTGTATGTGTGCAGTTCGGTCTGGAAGGCCTGGTTGACTTGCGCCGCAGTGCCGCCGAATCCGATGAAGGTGCGGTTGGGCGCAACCCAGTTGACGTGCAGGCCCTGCGACTGGAGCCAACTGGTGATGGTGGCAATGTCCTGATCGGAGAGGCCGAAGCGCTCACCCATCTCCTCGGGAGTGAGCCAACGATGGTAATTGGAGGAAGCTGTATTTTGCTGGTCGGCGAGGAACTGGTCAAGAGCCGCCTCCTGTGCCGACGAGCGCGCCAGGACCAGGGTCATCTGCTCCATCTGCAGATTGGAGGCTGCGAGACCGGTCTGGTTGGCGGAGCTGGCCCACGCCGGAAGGTGATGGGGCAGCGCCTGCACCTGCGCGGTATCGACCGCCTGGGTGATGCGATTGGCGGTCTGCGCACCCAGCGCAGTGCAGGCCAGGGCAACCATAGCCAGCAGAACGGGAACGCGAAGCCGCTGTAGCTTCATTCGGGAAGCTTTACGCGCAGCGGCTAACCGTCCGGAAGACAGGAAAGTATAAGAGCTGTGTAACTGCAGGCGCATAGAGTGATTTTTCCCCCGTTGCTTTAGCAACCACTGAACAAGTTGTTGTTTTGAATGGACACGGCGAGATACCCTCTGTGGGCCCGTGCCGCAAATGCTGCTAAATTCAAATACTGCTAAATCAGCGTGGATTTTGGCCTCTGAAGGAATGTCGGCGATTGTGTTCGAACTTATTCAGAAGCTCTTTAAGAGTGAGACGTAAAAAAAACAAGAGTGATTACACCTTTCCTTGAGATTGGCAAGAGATGCATGGTGGGCTGGCCGGCAGGGAGTCGGGAGAGCGCCAGGCGACGAAGAAATTGCTTGCATTTTGCAATTAAATTCGGAAAAAATTGCCAAACGGCGCTTCCCTAACCGGGTGAATCAACCCGGAGCGCCGGGAAAACCGAGGTTCCAGCGAAGCGACAAACAGGAGGGGGCATGAGCTCAGTGCGGGTACTTGTGGGAACGCGCAAGGGTGCGTTCATTCTCAGCGCGGATGGAAAACGGAAACAGTGGACGGTGAACGGGCCGTTCTTTGCGGGTTGGGAGATTTACCACGCGAAGGGGTCGCCGGCGGACCCGAACCGGCTGTATGCATCGCAGTCGAGCGGCTGGTTCGGGCAGACGATGCAGCGTTCGGACGACGGTGGGGCAACGTGGGCGCCGGTGGGCAACAAATTCACGTACGACGGTATACCCGGCACGCACCAATGGTACGACGGGACGCCGCATCCATGGGAGTTCAAGCGGGTGTGGCACCTGGAGCCTTCGCTGACCGACGCCGATACCGTGTATGCCGGGGTGGAAGACGCGGCGCTGTTCAAATCCTCGGACGGCGGCGGGCACTGGGAGGAGTTGGCGGGCCTGCGCCAGCATGGAACCGGACCGCACTGGCAGCCGGGCGCGGGCGGCATGTGTCTGCACACGATTCTTCTGGATCCTGACAATCCGCAGCGGATGTATATTGCGATTTCGGCGGCGGGGGCTTTCCGGACAGACGACGGCGGCAAGAATTGGAAGCCGATCAACAAGGGGCTGGTTTCAAACTTCATGCCCGATCCGACCGCGGAAGTGGGCCACTGCGTGCACCATGTGGCGATGCATCGTTCGCGGCCGGAGGTGCTGTTCATGCAGAAGCACTGGGACGTGATGCGGAGCGACAACGCGGGCGATAGCTGGCAGGAGGTGAGCGGCAACCTGCCCACGGATTTCGGATTCGCCATCGATGTGCATGCGCATGAGCCGGATACGCTGTACGTGGTGCCCATCAAGAGCGATTCAGAGCATTTTGTGCCGGAGGGCAAACTGCGCGTATTTCGCAGCCGGACGGGCGGCAACGAGTGGGAGCCGCTGACCCAGGGGTTGCCGCAAAAGGACTGCTACGTGAACGTGCTACGCGACGCCATGGCCGTGGATCAACTGGATGCGTGCGGCGTGTACTTCGGAACTTCAGGCGGGCAGGTGTACGCGTCGGCCGACGCGGGCGACAGTTGGATGCCGATTGTGCGGGACTTGCCGGCAGTGCTTTCCGTTGAGGTGCAAACGCTGGAACAGTGAACAGTGAACAGTGGACAGAAACCGGCGGGCGAAATGAGCGATTCCAGAGGCGCGGGGAGGGTGCGGGTGATACTTCCGTACCATTTGCGGATGCTGGCGGGCGTGGGCGCGGAGGTGCCGCTGGAGGTGGCCGCGCCGGTGACGGCGGCGCGGGTGCTGGACGCCTTGGAAGCCCGCTACCCGATGCTGCGCGGGACGATTCGCGAGTATGAGACGGGGCAGCGGCGGGCGTTTCTGCGGTTCTTTGTGTGCGAGGAGGACTGGTCGCACGAGGGGATGGATGCGGAGCTGCCGGAGAAGGTGGCGAAGGGCGAGGAACCGCTGCTGATTCTTGGGGCGATTGCGGGGGGATGAGCCCTTCGTGTTGCTAATTTTGATGTCAGGCCGCGGACTTGTGTTCGGCCGGCGTTTGGGGCTGGACGAGTTCGTCGAAGATGGCGCGGTATTGAATCATGGCGGTCCGAAGCTGTTCGGTGGTGGCTTCAACCTGGCCGAGCCGCACCGCGATGGCGTGGGCCACGCGGTAGTTTTCCATCACACGGGGATAGCTGACGGAGAGATCGGCAGCGCGCTGTTCAAAGCTGACCTGGGGATAGCCGCGCGCCTCAAGGAGCGCCGAGATCAGATCGTCGGCTTCAGTGACGGAAGCTTTGGGATGATCGACGAAGCGGGCCTGGACGGTGTACCACTCGGTCATGAAGCGTTCTCGCTCGGTGGCGCCGAGGTCGCGGATTTCCAGGGTTTCCACACGGGTTTCGCGATCGGCCAGTTTGGATTCTGCCTCGCCCCTGGAGCCGTTCTTGAGAACCGCGCGGTCGTACTCCGAACCGAAGCGATTGCGGAGAGCCAGGGTTTTGGTTCTGCGGTGTTCAACGTAGCCGGCAACGGCAATGACGATGACCAGGACGAAGACAAAGGCGGCAAGCAGAAGCTGGGTCTGCGAGAAGTTATAGTACATACCGTTGAAGTAGCCTTGCATGGGGATCTCCTCTGCATGGATTTCCGCGACGGCAAGGGGATGTTTGCGCAGTTTTCGAGGCCGGGGGGCGGAACCTATACACAAGTCATCCTATGCGGGGTGCAGGGAAGATGATGGCCTGGATTGCACAGCGAGACTTTGCCTGCTTGCAACGGTTATTTCCCTTGAGGAGCTACCGTCAGAATCTATGTTTTGGTTTGGGCAAGGAGCCGTCCTGGGAACTGCGCGACTGAGATGCTATCCGCACTGCTTGCTGAGCGTCATGGTCAAGGTATGCCGCAACAGCAGCGATAAAGCCGAGGATAAGGATAAAAGCACCGATGGCCAGATTGGTCATTGTGAAGGAGCTGTACATGAGATCTCCTTGTATGGTGAATGCCCTCTGCCGTGGAGAGTCGAGTGGTTTTTCTCGCCTGAGCAGGGGATATATGTAATCCATTATGAGCGTGAAGGCGCGGGGAAAGCTGGTCAGAATTGCTCAGTCCGGGAGGTGAAGGATTGGTCACATGAAGGGATGGATGCCGAGCTGCCAAGAGCCGTGGCGGGGGCAAATAGCCGCAGCTGGTTATCGGCGCGATTGCGGGTGGGTAGGGCTTTGGTCGCCTGATTCGAGTATCTTCGTAACCAATCGATATACGGTAGTTCCAGACGTGCGGGGCCAATCGACACAGGGAGGATTGTCGCGCTTTCTTGCTCTCGCTACTGCGGTTTGGATCTTCTCGATGGAGAAATGCTGAGATTCAACATGCTTGTTGTAGTCCGGTAAGTGCTTCTTGAGACGCAGATTACAATCATCACTTGTTGTCACGCCGTTTGCGTCTTCGAAATGCAATAGAAGCCAATACTCGAATTTGGGGTTACTCAAGGCGAACCCATAGTTGGATCGGCTTTGTGCCCAACCGTGCAGTTCGACGAGATGTTCCTCGGGCCAGGAATCCTTATCTACTACGCCCCATGCCTGATCAGTCTTCTTGAGGCCCTCTTTCTTGACATATTCTCGAACACGTTGCAAAGCTTCTTTAGGTGAAAGATTATTCCTGTGTTTGAGGCATTTGATGTGGACAATCAGATCCTCATCCAGAAGAGGGAAATACTCCTGCTCGGTCACCGTTCCTTCGGCAACGATGACGAACATTCGCTTATAACGGCGCAGACCCTGAAGACGGCGAAAACGGGAGGTCATCGCACCGCCGCCTCGTCTTCGCATGCTAAGCTGCTGGTTTTGATTCGTGGGACGCCGCCCATCCGTCCTTGTAGATAGCTCTTGCGGATGTCCTTATCTTTGCGCACGTCTTTGAATTCGCTGAATGCTACAAGCTTGGATGCTCCGAACTGATCACGCTCTGTGATCCAAATCTCGTCCCGTCGAAACATATCCTGCGTCATCAGATGCGTATCGTGCGTAGTGAAAATCAACTGAGATTGCGATGAATCCGTTCGCTGCCCTAGATAGTGTTCGAGGAGGCTCCTAGTTAGGTTGGAGTGCAGGCTACGGTCCAATTCGTCGATCACGAAAACGCAAGGTCTTTGTCTTTCCTCAAGGGACAAAAATGCTGGCAAAACATCAAGCAATCGGCGAGTACCGTCCGATTCATCGGCAAATCTGAAGAGTATTTCCTTCCCACTCTCAGACTGGTGAACTGGAGCAAGCCGTCGAACGACGACTTTGCCATCCTTTTTTTGCAAGAAAAGGCCATCATCATTCATCGACATACCGAGCGGAAGTGCCTGGCCTTCCTTCAGGTTGGTCGCTAACTCGGTCAACAGCCCTTTTGGGAAAGTACTCTCAGAAGTGACATCCATTTGGCGCATCGCCGCAATTCCCGTATCAAGATCGCGCAACCAAGCTGTCATCTCTTTAAACCTCGGATGTCGGTCACTGGTGATTTCCAACATTCCCATATATCGCGAATCGGGGTGAATGACAGTAATGCCCTTTTCAAACCAATCAAAAACTGGCCTGAATTCCGTCAGTTTTTGGGAGACTGAGTTCGTCAGGTAAAGCTGATTGTCATGTGTCCCACGAAAGGCAAAATGCTGACGTTCCTCGTCCTGTACCTCTTTGGACAGTTTGAATTCATCTCCACCACTTCCGCGCTGAAACAGAGTAACCTCTGAGGTTGCATTGATTCGCTTAAGCTCTTCTCGCATAACTCGCTTTGCTGTCAAAGAGAACCTATACTCGTAGACCGTTTCCCCGATCAACAGGTCGAAGCGAAAGGTTGTCGCACATCCAGTGGAGTCTCTGCCAAGGAGGAACGGCTTAACCGGAATTGGAGCATCGGCTTTCGGCGGGTCCGTTATGAATTGCTGGGCGAAGCGCAGCGCCTTGATCAGGTTGCTCTTGCCAGAGGCATTTGCGCCATAGATCACGGCAACTGGCAGCAATTTCAGGCCGTATTTTTGAATCACAGCAACATGGTCAGAATGCTGCTCTTCTCGAGTAGCGACCATATTGAGAGTTGCCTCATCCCGGAAGGACATCCAGTTTTCAACAGAAAAGCGCAGCAGCATTTCGGCACCTCGGGAGATAATTTCTCTCAGTTCTGTAAATATAGACTCATTCAGTGGTATTTTGTGCAAGCTTAGGAGAATTTATCTCCTCTATCCAACACGCCACGCTTCCAATTTTTGGGAACTACCCAAATTGAAACGCGCTGGGACCGGCCCTCGCTTTCCTCCTGTCGCATTGCCCTTATTATGTTTCGATGGCAAGTGCGGACTGGTCTTAGAGCTCGTCTTTTCCGGGGCGGAGCATGAGTTCCTTGATGGCTTCGCGGGGGTCTTTGCCTTCGTCGAGGATCAACTCCATCTGCTCGGTGATGGGCATTTCGATGTTGTGTTGGCGGGCGAGGCCGAGAGCGGCGCGGGTGGTGAGGACGCCTTCGGCGACTTTGCCGCCGAGGCTCTCAAGAATTTCAGGGAGCTTGCGGCCCTGGCCCAATGCCTGGCCGACGGTGCGGTTGCGGCTGAGAGAGCCGGTGCAGGTGAGCACCAGGTCGCCTACGCCGGAGAGGCCGGCGAGGGTTTCTCGGCGTCCGCCGCAGGCCACGGCGAGGCGGGTGATCTCCGCAATGCCGCGGGTGATGAGTCCGGCGGCGGAGTTGTAGCCGAGGCCCACTCCGGAGGCTACTCCGGCGGCGATGGCGATAACGTTTTTGAGCGCGCCGCCGAGTTCGACGCCGATGACGTCTGTGGACGTATAGAGGCGGAGGGATTCGGAGGAAAACTCCTGCTGGATGCGGGATGCGATTGCTGGATCGTCAAAGGCGACGGTGACGGCGGTGGGCTGTCCCTGGGCGACTTCCAGAGCAAAACTGGGGCCGGAGAATGCGCCGACGGGCAGCGAGAGGCCGGTTTCCGCGAGGCTGGCGGCGATGACTTCCGTCATGCGCAGGAAGGTGCGGTTCTCAACGCCCTTGGTGGCGCTGACGACGACGTGGCCGGGATGCATGTGCGGGCGCAGACGGGCGAGCGTGGAGCGCAGAAACTCGGAAGGAACCACGGAGACAATAATTTCCGCATCGGCGGCGGCAGCGTTGTCACCGGTGATGGCGATGTCCGCGGGGAGGGGAAAGCCGGGGAGAAAGGGCTTGTTTTCGCCGGCATCGACGATTTCGCGGGCGAACTCCGGGCTGTGCGCCCAGAGGGCGATCTGGTGGCCGCCGCGGCGGTGGAGCGAGAGGGCGATGGCGGTTCCCCATGCGCCGGAACCAAGAACGAGAATGCGGCTCATGCGGTTTCCTTTTTTTGTGAGGCTCCGAAACGGGATTCCTGGCCGCGGAGCAGGCGGCGGATGTTCTGGTGATGCTTGGCAATGATGAGAAAGGCGACGGCGAACTGAACGGCAATGAACACAGGAGGCCGGGGGCCGCTGACCAGGAACCAGGCGAAGATGGGAAAGCTGATGGAGCCGAGGATGGAGGCCAACGAGACATAGCGGCTGAGGACGAGGACGAGAGCGAAGACGGAGATGGCGGCCAGAGCGGCCCATGGAGCCGCGACCAGGAAGACGCCAAAGCCGGTGGCGACACCCTTGCCGCCGCGGAAACCGAGCCAGACGGGGAACATGTGGCCGAGAACGGCGCAGAGCGCAGCGACGGCCTGCATGGTGCGCAGCGGCGTGTTGGGCGCGAGCAGGACGCCAAGCAGACCGCCGAAGTAAACGGCGGCCGAGCCCTTGAGCATGTCGAGAAGGAAGGTGGCGGCGCCCAGACCTTTGCCGCCGGAGCGGAGAACGTTGGTGGCGCCGATGTTGCCGCTGCCGGCGGAACGGATGTCCTGGTGGCGGAAAAGGCGGACCAGCAGGTATCCGGTGGGGATGGAGCCGAGCAGATAAGCGGCGACCGCGATAAGCAGGCTTGCAAAGAGCATGACGAGTGAGAGTTTAGCAGGTAAGGGGGGCTAAATGGAGCGGGGCCCCGCGGCTTGAAGGCGATGGCGCTGCAGAGAGACGGGGGGCGACGGCCAGGATTTTACAAGTCGACCAGCGCGCGGCGTGCGGAGCTGACCTCCGCGGCCAGCACCTGCAGGATCCTGAGGGAGAGGAGCGGCTCGGTTTGCATGAGGGCCGTGAATTCGTCGCGGCAGACATAGCTGAGGCGCGCGCCGTTGTGGGCGATGGCGGTCAATGTATAGGGCTGGTTGCTGATGACGCCGGGAAGGCCCAGCAGCGAGCCGGCAACGACATGCATGGAAACGACAGAATCGCCACCTGGAGTGGTCATGCTGAGCGTGGCATCGCCGGTGTTGAGGATGTAGAGGCCGTCTGGAGCCTCCCCCTGGTGGAAGAGAATGCGATCTTCTTCGCAAACAATGGGTAAGGAATGCCTGTCGAGCGCCTTGATCAACTCCGGATCAGCGACAAAAGCGGATGGGTCTAGGTTCACGTGTAGGCTCCGAACATGTTGACAGGGAATAGGAGGCCAGAGTGATCTCATGGCCAGTGGAGTTATGTTTTCATTAATGAAGGTATAAATATTGTGACAAGCGTCACATATTCATGGTCAACACGCGAAGCCTTGGTAAATATAGAGCTTGCAGCGGAAGGCAGCCGGCATGGCCTGGGGCGCGGCGGCGGGCTCTATTGCCTTGCCGCCGACTGGCGCTTCAACTTTCTTCAATCTCCGGAATGCCGCTTTTGACTATCTCAATGGCCCGCTCCAGATGGATGCCGCGCGAGCCCTTGACCAGCACCACGTCGCCGGGTTGCAGAGTATCGAGTAGCCAGCGGCCGGCGGCTTCGGCATCGGGCAGGAAGAGGGACGCGACACCACCGGCACAGGCGGCCTGGGCCAGGTGTTGAGCATTGCCGTGGACGCCGGCAACCAGGTCGATCCCGGCCTCGGCGGCGGCGGTTCCACAG
>JARLGF010000039.1 GCA_031296165.1 Occallatibacter sp.
GCTCCGTGCAGCCAAGGCGAGAACCAGAGAAGCGCTGGACCAAGCGATCACAGGACTGCTGCCTGCCATCACTCCTGACGACGCCAAAGCATGGTTCAGATTGCCCTTTGCCGCTCTACAGAATTAGGCAAGATGCTCTAAGCCCCGAGGGATGGTTTCTGCGGAATCCGTCCCCAAATCGGCCTTTTTCCGCAGCCGGTTCAGCCGCTATTTCCCCCCTGAGGAACTACAACGGGAGGCTATTTTCAACCCGATGCAAAACCGTAAAAATCTCGATATGCGGTACGTAAACCTCAAAAAACGTCAAAAAACTCCTGTAACCCCTTTTTTATCTAATTCTTGGCATATAACCCTTTTAGAATCTAATTTTTACGACAATCTACCCCTCGCATCTCGTTGAAACTGGAGAACTTGACTAACTACATAGGGGGAGGGGGGGTAGGTGCCGCTATGTGGTACGGAACCGTTCAATTGCACCGGCTGGCAGGGCAGTCCAGCGGCATGGACCAGGCACTCTGCTGACGTTCCATAGCAGTTTCAGGATTGGTATCAAGCGAAACCAGAGAGCGGCGCCCCTGCCCTCCTCTGGCAATCTTGAAACTGCTTTGCTTCACAGGTCCAGATCGTCGTCTGCCTCGGCAACCACGGCTGTTCCCCGCCGCTTGGCCAGCAGGTAGCCGCGCAGAAACGGCTCCAGGTACCCGTCCAGCACCTTGTCCACGTCGCCCACCTCCACCTTGGTCCGGTGGTCCTTGGCGATGCGATAAGGCTGCAACACATACGACCGGATTTGCGAGCCGAAGTTGATCTCCAGCTTGGAATCTTCCACTTTTTTGCTGACCGCGCGCTTCTTTTCCAGCTCGTATTCATACAGCCGCGAGCGCAGCATCTTCATGGCCCGTTCGCGGTTCTTGTGCTGCGAGCGCTCGTTCTGGCAGCAGACCACGATGCCCGTCGGAAGGTGCGTCATGCGCACCGCGGAGTCGGTCGTATTCACATGCTGACCGCCCTTGCCGCCCGAGCGGTAAGTGTCGATGCGCAGGTCGTCCACCTTGATATCCACCTGGATGGTGTCGTCGATTTCAGGCGAAACATAAACCGAGGCAAACGACGTGTGCCGCCGCTTGGCCTGATCGAAGGGCGAAATGCGCACCAGCCGGTGGACGCCGCTCTCGCCTGCCAACTGGCCAAAGGCGTAATCGCCAATGATGGTGAACGTGGCTGACTTGATGCCCGCCTCTTCGCCGTCCTGGTAGTCGTTGATTTCGGTCTTGAAGCCCTGCTGCTCGGCCCAGCGCAGGTACATGCGCATCAGCATCTCGGCCCAGTCCTGGCTCTCCGTACCCCCGGCGCCCGGGTGCACGGTAACAATGGCGTTCAGCGGATCGGCCTCGCCATTCAACATGGTCCGCGCTTCAAGCTCTTCGTTGAATGCCGCCAGCGCCTTGATGTCGCGTTCCAGGTCGGCCAGAACATCTTCGCCCTCGCGGGCCAGCTCGAAGTACGCCTCGATGTCCCCCGCGCGGCGCACCAGCTCCTCATCGTCGGAGACGAGGTTCTCCAGCCGCTTCTTGTCGCGCATGATCGGCTTGGCGGCGTTGGGATTGGACCAGAGAGCCGGATCGGCCAGCTTGGTTTCTATTTCGGCCAGTTCCCTGCGGATTCGGGCAGGGTCAAAGATACTCCCGCAGGTCGCGGACTTGATCGCGCACGGGAGCATAAGCGAATTCGAGATCGTTTAACGACATGCTTTGCTCAGGACCTGACTTTGCTTTGAACTTTTGTGGGGTAGAGAGCCTGACGCAGGATTTTTCTTCCCGCCCAGGCCATCGCCACCAACCCCAGTATGGCACAGGCCCACGCAAAGAGGTCGCCGTGAGCCGTATAGAAGGTCACGTCGTCGCGGAAGCCGAACTGCGCGGGCAGCGCGTCCACCTGGTGGCGTGGAAGGCTCTGCCGCACCCGGCCGTAAGGGTCGATAACCGCGGTGACGCCGGTATTGGTGTCGCGCAGAATCCAGCGACGGTTTTCAATGGCCCTCATGCGCGCCATGTTCAAGTGCTGCCAGGGCGCGCTGGTGTCGCCGTACCACCCGTCGTCGCTGATATTCACCAGCACCTCGGCGCCCAGTTCGGCAAACTCCCGCACCTCGTCGGCAAACACCGACTCGTAGCAGATGAAAATCCCATAACGGTGCCCGTTCAGCCTGAAGACTTTGCGCTCGTCTCCCCGCGTGAACGTGGAAACCCGGCCAGTGAGCTTGTGAGCAAACTTGAGCAAATTCTGAAAAGGGATGTACTCCCCAAAGGGCACCAGGTGGATCTTGTCGTAGCGGCCCACGCGCGACCCATCCGCGCCCACCACCAGCGCGGAGTTGTATTCGCGCCAGGCCTGTTCCTCGGCTGAAAAGTCCGTTCCGATGTTGCCCACCACCAGCGGTGCCTGCATTTGCCGTGCGAGTTTCACCAAGGCGTTTTGAAAACGGGCGTCGTCCTCTTCAAACGGCGCCGGCGACTCCGGCCACGCCACCAGATCCGGATGCGTCGTATAGGGCGGGCAGATGATCTCCCCGGTCGGCGCGCCAGTCTGCGGAATGCCGGCAATATAGGTCTTGCACTGCTCGCCGGCCAGCCGTGCGAACTCCGCCATATGGCTGTCCCATTCCCCCGGACCCGCCCACCGGTTGTCGCCAGCCACGTCCAGATTGGGCTGGATCAGCACCGCCGAGGCCGTGGCCGCGGGCTTGGGAGGCGCTATCAGAACGCCCCCCCCACCCACCATCAACAAAACCGCTCCAGCCACTCCCCACACCCGCCGTCCCGAGCGCCGGTCCAGCAATACTCCGCCAGTAATGAGCGCGTTGACGGCAACCAGCAAAAAACTGATGCCATAGACTCCGGTCCACGGCGCAAGCTGGTTCACCAGCGTGTTGTCCACCTGCGAGTAGCCCAACTGATCCCAGGGAACGCTGGTAATCCGCGCAGCCGCCAGTTCCAGCCCGGCCCACAAAACCGGCGCCACGGCCAGCGCCAGCCGCGTGTCTCCGCTGGCCCGCCGCACCAGCGCCACACCCAGGCCGAAGAGTCCGAAGTAAAGACCCAGCACCAGGCTGTAGCCGATGAGCAGCAAAGTCGGTGCACCCACGGGCATATCGCCGTAGTGCATCATCGTGTCGCGCACCCAGTAGCAGTTCCCCACGTACCAAAGGAAGCCGCAAAGATAGGCAAGCAGGAAGGCGCGGCGCAGCGGGCGCGGCTGGCGAGTCCCCGCCGCCGACAAAACCGCCCACAGCAGCGGAACCACTCCGAACCACGCAAAAGCCGTGCGCCAGGCGGGAAGCGGCCCGGCCAGCGGAAACGGCAACTCCAGCAATCCGGCGGAAAGCGCCGCCGCAGCCCACAACTTCCAGGTCCCGGGATTCCTGCCCGCATTCCAGGTTGATGCTTGCATACAGGGCCGAGTTTATAGCATCCGGCACAAACGGCGCAGTGGCGCAATGCGGTCCCATGGCGGCATTTCACCCTGAAGAAATATATCGTCCTGCCGGCTACCGTTCCCAGTCAATTCCAGGATGCGCATATTCACCGGGGTTGCGGTTCTTTTCGCCATCGCGCGCAAAATCGCTTCACTCCGGCCCAAACACGCTACAATCTGCATTATGTCCTTGGCGATTTTTGCAATGCGGACTCTGGAAGTAATGTTTTTTGCCGGCCTCGTGGGCTCCGCCGTGGTGGTGCTCATCAGCTTCATCGAAGACGGTAAAGAGCTGTTTGGCAAGGATTAGCACTGCCTTGTCCAAGCCGCCGCCAGTCCTGCCCGTGCTTTCTTATTGACTCTACCTTGATTCGGAAATAAACTCACCGCAGGGCGGGCGATAATTCAGCTCTCTCTCGACTCAAGAACGCTGACAGTCAGCCGGCACCTACGCGATGGCATCTACCCGAACGACCGTAGCCCCTGTTTCAAACCGCGTCAGGCTCATCGTGGCATCCTCTGTGATGCTCACGTTCATCTCCTTTTGGCGCGCGGCTGCCATCGTTCTCTGCGATCTCGGCTCTTCAGCCTTTTATGCCGGGGGCATTGCCGAGCAGGCTGTGGGCGCGGCAGCTCCGTGGTTCATCCTCGGCATCATGCTGTTCAGCTTCGCGGTCCGGGCGGTCTACGTCGAAAGCTGTTCCATGTTCACCCGCGGCGGCGTGTACCGCGTGGTGAAGGAAGCCCTGGGCGGCACCTTCGCCAAACTCAGCGTCTCCGCCCTGATGTTCGATTACATTCTTACCGGTCCCATCTCAGGCGTTTCCGCCGGACAATACATTACAGGTTTGATGAACGAGCTGATGGTGGTAACAAACAACAGCCACTGGCTGCCACCAGCTCTCATGGACTCCACCGGCAATCCCTTCCAGTTCGATATGAATCACACCTCGGCAGTCTTCGCCGCGGTGGTCACCATCTACTATTGGTGGCAGAACATCAAGGGCATCGAGGAGTCCAGCGGCAAGGCTCTGCGGGTCATGCAGATCACCACGTTGATGGTGATTATTCTTTTGTTCTGGGGCGTTTTCTCGGTGGTATTTACACCGGGCATCCACCTGCCGCCGCCGCCCACTGCGTCCAACCTCAAGTTCAGCGACGATGCTCTCGGCTTTCTCAGGGGAACCAGGCTGGTGCCGTTGTTCGGCCTGTTTGGCATTCTCATGGCATTCGGCCACTCCGTCCTGGCCATGAGCGGCGAGGAAAGCCTGGCCCAGGTCAACCGCGAAATCGAGCATCCCAAGCTCAAGAATCTCAAGCGCGCCGCCATTGTCATTGCCATTTACAGCCTGATCTTCACCGGCGGCGCCACGCTGCTGGCTTCCATGCTCATCCCCACCTGGGAGCGGACTCACATCTACCAGGACAACCTGATCGCCGGCCTCGCCATGTACATGGTCGGACCCATGTTCTGGCGCATCGCCTTCCGCATTTTTGTAGTGCTGGTCGGCTTCCTGATTCTCTCCGGCGCCATCAATACCTCCATGATCGGCTCCACCGGCGTGTTGATGCGCGTAGCCGAAGATGGCGTGCTCACTGACTGGTTCCGCAAACCCCACGCCAAGTTCGGCACCAGTTCCCGCATTATCAACCTGGTCTTCATCCTCCAGATGTTCACCATCGTCGCCACCAGGGGCAACATCATCACCCTCGGCGAGGCGTACGCCTTCGGCGTTATCTGGTCCTTCACCTTCAACAGCCTGGCCATGCTGGTGCTGCGCTGGAAGTACCACGGCGAACGCGGATGGAAGGTTCCTCCCAACATTCGCATTGGCAAAACTGAAATCCCCATCGGCCTGCTCTCGGTCTTTCTCGTCCTGCTCTCCGTGGCCATCGTCAACCTGTTCACCAAGTCCGTGGCCACGGTGAGCGGCATCATTTTTGCCGCTGCCTTCTTTGTCATCTTCAGCGTGTCGGAGCGCCAGAACCTGCGCAAGCATGCTCTCACCGCGCGGCAGATGAAGGATCAGTTCCAGCTCGAGCACCAGGACACAATCAGCAGCGAATCGGCGGCCATTCGTCCCGGCGGCGTCATGGTGACCATGCGCGATATAGCCAATCCTCTGGCGCTCAAGTGGACCCTGTCCCGCACCAGCACTGAAGATCAGGACGTGGTGGTCATCAGCGTACGCATCATGGGCGTTGGTGGACCGGAGTATCTCAGCGCTGAGCAGCAGAGTTTCAGTGAACATGAGCAGATGCTCTTTACCAAGGCTGTCTCCGTGGCCGAAAGCTTTGGCAAAAAAGTATCGCTGCTGGTGGTTCCCGCCGGAGATGTATTCGCCGCGCTGGTGCAGGGCGCAAATTCGCTGGAGATTGACTCCGTGGTCTCCGGCGTTTCCAGCAAGATGACCGCCGAGGATCAGGCCTTCCACATGGGCCAGGCATGGGAGGCGCTGCCCGAACCCAAGCGCCAGTTCAATTTCTATGTCATCAGTCCCAGCGGAGAGGTCAAGGTCTTTTACATCGGCCCGCACGCGCCCAGCCTGGGCCCCGACGACGTGCAGTTAGTGCACCGCTTGTGGCTGAACATGCGCCGCGATCCCACCGTTCAGGATCTGCACCACAGCGACATCATCACCTATGCCCTCACCCGGCTCGCCGGCCAGTATGCCCGCGAGAAACAGGAGATCCTGCGCGACCTGCGCAACTATCGCGCCGCCGATGCACCGGCTAACCTGCGCCTCGGCGGCCACGATCTTTCCAGCGTCCCGTCCGCGTCTCCCGCATCCCAACTGCCGCCATCCCAGCTCAGGCCTCCGCGCTAAAGTGCCATCGTTACTGCTGCGGGTAAATGCCTCTGCGCATCCAAATATCAGATGTAATTCAAGTAAAGATCCTCTGGCAGCGGGGTACCAGACCAATGGTCTGGACAATGCCGCAAACCTCCAGCAGAAGGGCGGCCTTCAGCCCTGCCCCCCTCGCAACTTCTCGATACCGGCAACAAAGATACGTTTCCACAGAAATCCAGCCTGTTTTTGCGAGCAAATGCACCAAAAAGCGCCCATCCATCCGCTTGAGTCATATGCTTGCGATTCCATAACTGAAAATGGGGTAGTTCGGAAGGGTGGTAGGCGAGTCGGGGCTTGAACCCGAAACCCCCGGCTTAGAAGGCCGGTGCTCTATCCAATTGAGCTACTCGCCCGCATTATCAACAACTTGCGAGATTTTCCTCCAAAATCCCCCCGGTTTGGAGGAAATCGTGGAACCTCGCTTTGAACAGTCTATCCGTGAACGCCAATACCTCACAAATGTTACCCCTGCCACTGTCGAATGGTACCGACACTGCCTGAGCTGGTTGCCTTCGGAATCCCCACACAAGCGAACCTCAAAGACCTCATACTGCGGATGCGGCAAAAGGGTCTGGGGTAAACGGGCGTCAACACCGTGCATTGAGAGATACGTTTCCACAGAAATCCAGCCAGTTTTGCGGGCAAAACACGCCAAAAAGTGCCAATCCATCCGAAATGACGCGCTGGCGAGCAGGTTTCACTGCCTCTGGAGCGCCGATTTTCACGGGTGGCTCAGCCTTGACCGTCCAAAATGATCGGGAGTCGGTGCCTCGCTGTTGGGCGCCGGGGGGAGACCACGAACCAAAAACGAGCAGCGTGTCTGCCCCACCGCAGATTTGCAGATAATTACCCCACTCAGGCGCACAATCGATCCATAGTGTCTTTTTTGAACCAGGCAGTTGGCCCACTCACTGATCCATCCACCTGTCCATCCCAAAAAGACGAATCTGTGCTCCATTCATCGCGGTTTTATCGCGATGAGTGGGTCGCCGGGCCGCAAAGGAACACCGTCAAAGGAGTTTTCAACCCGATGCAAACCATAAAAATCTCAATATGCGGTACAAAAATCTCCAAAACCACCCAAAAACCGCCCGTAACTCCTTTGTTATCTAATTTTTGACATGTAACCCCTTTAGAATCTAATTTTTGCAACGGTACCCCCTCCGTAACTCGTTGAAACTGGAGAACATGACTAAATACATAGGGGGGGGGAGGGGGGTGGGGTAATCGGCCAGTCCGCAAGCCAGGAAACGCCCCCCCTGAGGACCGTTTCTTGAAGCGAACCGTCTCAAAACCGCCGCCGTCCAGCAGGCCTTTTGGCAATCGTGCTCGGTTTGCCGGTCACGTCGTATCTGCGCCGCTCGACGGGTGTCGAGAGCACCAGGCTGGTCACCGGGTTGCCGTACGCCAGCAAAGCCTCAATCAGCGCCTCCAGGTCGGCCATGCTGGCCGTGGTCACCTTGAGCAGGAAATCGTCGCCCCCGGTCAGATGGTGGCACTCGCGCACCTCTTCCAGCGTCTGCACGTACTCCACCAGGCGGTGGTAGTGCTGCCCGCCGCAACTCATGCGGATAAACGCCATCACCTCCAGGCCCAGCGCCTCGCGGTCGATCTCCACCGTGTAGCCGAGCAGGATGCCGGCCTCTTCCATCTGCTTCATCCGCTCGGCGGTCGCCGTGGGGGAGAGGCCGATGCGCCGGCCCAGCTCCGCCAGACTGAGACGCGCGTTCAATTGCAGCTCGCCCAGCAGCTTTCGTCCGTAACTATCGAGTAGAGTCGTGGATTCCATGGCAATTGATGCAAATCATAGTGGATTCCACGGCAAAAGCCAATTCCTGCCAGGCAATCGCACTGTACCATCGCCGTCCTCCGGCCTAACATCGGCCTATGGATTCTGTGATGCTCGACGGCCAGCCGCTCACTCTGGCCGAGATTGAAGCTGTTTCTCTGGCCGGCTGTCCGCTGGCCGTCGCTCCCGCCGCTCTCACCCGCATGGCCGTAAGCCGCGCCCTCATTGAGGAGATTCTGGCAGCGGGCCAAACCGTCTATGGCGTCAACACCGGCTTTGGCAAGCTGGCGGACGTCCGCATTGCCCCGGAGAACCTGGCCCAGTTGCAAACCAACCTGGTGCGCAGCCACGCAGGCGGCGTAGGCCAGCCGCTCTCCGTGGGCGAGTCGCGCGCCATGCTGCTGCTGCGCGCCAACGTGCTTGCCAAGGGCTTCAGCGGCTGCCGTCCGGCGCTGGTCGAGCTGCTGGTGGCCATGGTCAACGCCGGGGTCAGCCCGGTGATTCCCGAGAAGGGTTCCGTAGGCGCCAGCGGCGACCTGGCGCCTCTGGCTCACTTGGCGCTGGTGGTCATTGGCGAAGGCGAGGCGTTTTACCGGGGCGAACGCATGGCCGGCGGCGAAGCGCTGCGCCGGGCCGGCTTGCAGCCCATGACCCTGGCCGCCAAAGAGGGCCTGGCCTTGTTGAATGGCACGCAGGCCATGACCGCCGTCGGTGCGCTCGCAGTGGCTCGCGCCCGCCGAGTAGTCCGCCTGGCCGACCTCGCCGGCGCCATGTCCCTCGAAGCCCTCATGGGCACTCCCGCCGCCTTCGATCCCCGCATCCACCAAGCCCGACCCCATGCCGGCCAAATTTCCGCCGCCGCCCACCTCCTCCGCCTCCTGGCCCACTCCGAAATTCGCGAAGCCCATCGCGAACACGATTCGCGCGTGCAGGACGCCTATTGCCTGCGCTGTATGCCCCAGGTGCATGGAGCCGTACGCGGCGTCCTGGAGCACGTGACCGGCGTTCTGGAGATTGAAGCCGGTTCGGCTACGGATAATCCGCTGGTCTTTCCAACACTCCCAACCGAAACGCTAAACAACGGAGTTGTCTCCGGGGGGAATTTCCACGGAGCGCCACTGGCCTACGCCTTCGACTACGCGGCCCTCGCGCTGACCGACCTGACCGGCATCACGGAACGCCGCATCGACCGCCTGCTCAATCCCGACATCAACGAAGGCCTGCCGGCGTTTCTGTCCCCGGACGCCGGCCTCTCCTCCGGCTTCATGATGGCGCAGATTGTAGCGGCGGCGCTCATCAACGAGTGCCAGGTGCTCTCTCATCCCTCCTCCACCGGCAGCATTCCCACCAGCGGAGGCAAGGAGGATCACGTCTCCATGGGCATGACCGGAGCGCTCAAGCTGCGCCAGATTGTGGAAGATGCCGAGCGCATCGTGGGCATCGAGCTCATGTGCGCGGCCCAGGGCCTGGAGTTTCGCCTCCCGCTCAAGCCCGGCCGCGAAATTGCCCATGCCGCCCAGGCCGTGCGCTCCGTGGTTCCGCGCCTGGAGCAGGACCGCGTTCTCGCGTCCGATATCGCGGCCATGGCCGAGGCGGTGCGTGCCGGAGCCTTTAACGCATGGTGTGAGTAGACAAGTTTTTCAGCAATCTAAGCCTTGCCCCCAGGCCAGGCTCTACTTCACGCTCAAATCCCCGTCCACGTCCAACACCAGCGCGTCGCCCTGGATCTGCATGGAATGAATCTTCAGCCGGTCCAGGCTCACCTTGTACCCGATGGAGGTAGCCGACCCTGCGAGCGCCTTGCGCAGCAGGTCGGCGGCGTTCACCTTCATGGCGGAGGGAATCTGGTGGCTGAGAAAGGGAGAAAGCACAAAGTTCAGTTCCCTCTGCTCGCTCACCCTGTCCACCCGTGCATCGCGGAAGCCGATCGTTTCCCCCTCCGCATCCGGAGCCAGAGAGACCTCTGCCGGCAGCGAGAGCGAAATGCCCAGGCAGGTGCCGGCCACCGCTCGGCCAAGACGCGCGTGGGTCTTCACCTGCACCACGATCCGGTCCTCGGCAAAGCTCAACTTGGGATCCTCGGCAAAGATGTAGCAGGCAGAGTGCGCATTGCCCTTCAGGTAATACCGTCCGTCGGGGCCGTTGAAGAGCTGCTGATTCAGGGTACGCGTCAGTGCTTCCCGACTCACCTTGAGCTCGACGGCGCTCGCCTGCGCCAGGCCGCCGGCAACAAGGAACAGACCGGCCACCAGGACTCGCCATTGTGTTGTCATAAGAGTATCCTCACACCGAATGCCCGCCTATTGCCAGTTTAGCCAATACCAGGCCAGCGCCAGATCCGTAAATATACCGCCATCTATTCAACTAATCCTCTATGAATAAATAACTTACGACCTCATCGCGCATTTTGCCCGCAACCTGCCTTTCTCCGGCAAACCCGCATTTTTCTATTGATTTTTGAAGAAAATATACGTAAAATGGATTGTAAGAGTTTCCTCTGGACAGACAGGTTACCCCCAGCCCGCTTCCGAGGATGTACGTGCAAGTCACCCTCTTCTTAAGGACAACAAATCGATGGCAAAGCGTCGTGGAAATCCAAATTGGGGCAAACCAGAGCCCATTGGCCCGGTTGTGCCCACAGTGACCTCCTTTGAACAAATCGTCAAGGAGTTCAAGCTCAGCCCGGATCAATACATCCGGTCTACCCGTCTGCGCGAGTGGGCGCGGCGGAACAAGAATTCCAAGTATATCCCTGAGGCCCTTCTCGAGGCCTGGGGTTTTGAGATCGAATCGACGTTGTAGGAGTTTTCTGCTATTTTCCTCAAAAGCGCTGCCTTCGGGCAGCGCTTTTGCTGTTTATGCCTGCCATGGGCGAGAATAGAGGGGTCGCCATGACCCATACCCCTCGCACTTTCGAGCCCCCTTTCATCGATGTACCCGGAGCACTACAGGAAATTCGCGCCGGCCGTATGGTCATTGTCGTCGACGACGAAGACCGCGAAAACGAGGGCGACCTGACCATGGCCGCCGAGTTTGTCACCCCGGTGGCCATCAACTTCATGGCCACCTATGGCCGCGGATTGATCTGCTTTACGCTGACTGAGGAGCGCGCCGACTACTTGCGCCTCTTCCCCATGTCCGCGCAGAACACCTCGCGCTTCGGCACGGCGTTTACTGAGACCATCGAGGCGCGCGAGGGGGTCACCACCGGCATCTCGGCCTTCGACCGGGCGCACACCATCCGTACCGCCATCGATCCCGCTTCCACCTATTCCGATCTGGCCCGCCCCGGCCACGTCTTTCCGCTGCGCGCCCGCAAGGGCGGCGTGCTGGTGCGCGCCGGCCAAACCGAGGCTTCCGTGGACTTGGCCCGCCTGGCCGGTCTCAATCCCTCCGGCGTCATCTGCGAAATCATGAAGGACGACGGCACCATGGCCCGCATCCCGGACCTCATTCCCTTCTGCAAGGAACACGGCCTCACAATCCTTACCGTGGCCGAGCTGATCCGCTACCGTCTGCGCCATGAGCGCTATATCGTCCGCGCCGGCGAGAGCCGCATCCAGACCCGCTACGGCGAGTTCCGCATGATCGCTTACGAGAGCCAGGTCAACGGCGGCGAGAGCCACATCGCCCTGGTCCGCGGAGATTTGTGCGCCGACTGCCCCGCTTTCAACTGTGGACCGGCAGTAAGCGACGCCCCTGCGGCCGGCTTGCCGGCCAATCTGCCCCATGCGCCTTCCGGCATGTTGGAGACGCGGCCGCCCTGTCCCCATGCCGTTTTGGTGCGCGTCCATACCCGCTGCACCGCGGGCGACGTGTTTGCCGCCGATTGCCACTGCCGCGAAACCCTCGACCAGTCCATGCGCATGATTGCCGAGGAGGGTTGCGGCGTCGTGCTCTACCTGCACAATACCTCGCGCGGTTTTGAGATCGACCACACTCCGGCAAATGATTTCGCGCCGGACGGAGCGGCAACCTCGCCGAACCCGCAAGGAAACGATGTGGGCCGGCTGATCCTGCACCAGGAACTGCGTGCGCGGGAAGGCGCGCAGGACCGCAGCGGGCGCATTCTGCGCGCCATCGGCCTCGGCGGACAGATTCTGTCGGACCTGGGCATTCAGCGCATCCGTCTGCTGTCGAATACGCCCATGCACATTCCGGCCCTGGAAGGTTTTGGGTTGGAAATTGTCGAGCAGGTGGCGATTCCGATCGAGGAGTGCAGCCACGTTGGCTGAAATCAATCGGATGAGTTGATCCAGCTTTACGCCCAGACAGCCAGACTGGAGCGGTCTCTTATATCTGATTCGGCACTTTGGCGCGGCACCGTGCTCTGCCGCCCTATTCCTTTGCTCTACGTTCATGAGAGCCACCCTGTCTAGGGAAGAATGGGTGGGCCTGCGAATGGCGTCTTGATGGGCGTGGCGATACCGACAAACTGCGTGATGGTATCGTTGCCGAAGTTCGAGACCCAAACATTGCCGCTGGCATCGAGTGCCAGCCCGTAGGGTTCCAGTAGCGAGGCGTCCGTGCCAAAGCCATTCGCAGGCGAGAGAAATGTTCCAGCAGAAGCGCTGGAAGAACCGCTGACCTCGGAGATGGAGCCGCCGCGGTAGTTGGCCACCCAAACCGTGCCGGAACCATCCACCGCGATGCCCTGAGGATGCAGCACTCCGCCGCCGGTAATGCCGTTTAACAGCACGGTACCGCTCGTGTCGACTTCGCTGATGCTGTTACCGTAATAGTTTGCCACCCAAACATTGTTGTTCTGATCGGTTGCAATACCGGAAGCTCCGTCACAGCAGGAGATGACGGTAGTGGTCAATCCGTTTGCCGAAATCTTCGTTATCGTGTTGGCCGATTGATTGGCGACCCAGGCATTGTGATTGGAATCCACCGCCAGCGCCACCGGAAACTCAAGCGACGTACCGCCCCAGCCGGTAGTACCGGATAGCGAAGCGCCGGAACTGCTGAGCAGCGTCACCTTCGAGTCGCCGTAATCGACAATCCATATGTTGCCGTTGGGGTCCGCGGTCACGGCGATGGGAAAATAGATGCCGCCGGCGTAGAAGCCGCTGCTGCCGGAAAGCAGTTGGCCGCTGGAACTGAGCTTGGTGATAGTGCCAAGATTGCTGTTTACCCCGCTGCTCTGCTCGTTGGCAAACCAAATATTGTTACTGGTGTCGATGGCCATGCCATAGCTCTCATTCAACCCGCCGCCGGTATAACCGGTCGCCGAGAGCGGCACGCCCACCGTAGAAAATGCTGAGGCAACGCTAAAATAATTCGACACCCAGAGCGCGCCCGAGCCATTCACGCCGAGCGAAGCGGGTCCATTGAGGCCACCGCCGCTAAGCGTGACAAAAAGCATCCAGTCGTTCGGCGCGCTGCCTAGCTGTGGCTGAAACGGCGCACTCGCCGTAGAAAGATCGAACAGCGCCGAGACTGCATGGCCCGGATTCTGCGCAATGTAAAGCGCCGCTGCAACGATGTCGGTTGCCTGCGTTTTCCCTGAAGGCGTTGCCGCGGAAAAAAGGCTGCTGCAGGCTGAGGAGGCTCCGCTCGCTGAGTTGACGCACGGCGCAAAAATATCCGCCAGCGTATCGATCTTGCTTTGCGGAACCGCGCCGTTGGCGGCTGGCGTTTTGGTCAGCGCCAGTCCGGTTGCAATGCTTACGATATTCGGAACCTGGGCAAAGGCATTTGCAAGGCCTGCCGCATTGGTACTGGAGGCGCCGATATGAGTTGCGTCTGAAATGAACGGCCGCAGTGCCCACACCGAGGCCACTGTCGTCACTTCATCGATGACGATGTTGGGATATGTCGAAACCATCGAACTGCATGTACCCAACGCCGCCATCAGGGCTAGAGCCGTATTATTGGTTCCATTGGCGAGTCCCGGGTTCCCCTCGAGCGCCAGCATGTAAACCTGGTCCGACCCATCTGGACAACTCCAGCCGTCGGGAATGTCAAAACTGCCGCTAGTGTCGGTAGTGACATAACCTTTCCCATTGCCGTCCGTGTCCACACCACTCGTTGACGTATTCAGCAGGGACTTTGCAGCCGAGCCATACCCGGCGGAACCAGCCGCATACAGGTAGACCTTGGCGCCGGCAACGGGCTGCTGCCCTCCATGTACGATGCCACTCAAGGCAACCCCTGCAGCGCCTGTTGTTGACGGGGTGGCAGATCCTCCGCATCCTGAAACTAAGCCAACGCAGAAACCGAGCAGCATCAGTAGCGGGAACATGACGGAAGTGAACAGAACTTCACCGCGCTCCACCGCATCGTGCTCAATCTTCCCGAACATCGCAAAGCCTCCAATTTTGAACTAAAAGACAAAAGGTTTCAAAACTGGTTGTAGCAATAACTACATGCTCCAAAATGACTGGAACCTCCGATGCGCGGACCCTTGCTTGCGAACACTCCCTGCTTAAGGAGCTGTCACGGTGTTGCCGGTCAATGTAACCGCGCCGGTACTCGCCAATGCTTGGCCTTGAAGCGTGGCGCCGCTCTCCACAGTGATGGAGGCATACGCCATAACGGCCCCCTCGAGTGTGGAACTCGTTCCAAGGGTCGCAGAGGAGCCAACCTGCCAAAAGACGTTCCGGGCCTGGGCCCCGTTGAGCAGAACAACCTGCGAACTCGACGCGGTCGTGAGCGTGGACCCTATCTGGAAGACGAACACTGCATCCGCATCGTTCTGCGCGTCTAGAGCCAGAGTCCCCGTCAACTGGGCAGTGCTCGTGAACTTGTACACACCCGGGGTCAGAGGCGTCGACGAGTTGAAGCTACCCAGATCCTGACCAGTCAGGTCCAATGCTCCCGTTAATCCCTTGGCGTAGTCATATGCCAGGGTTAAATCGCCTTGGGCATTCTCTGCGACTGCATCGGTCAGGTGTACCGTCGTAGGAGCGCCCGTAACTATTCCGGGCCCCGTGGGCGAGGAGAATGTAAACCCGGTAACTGCGGCTCCGGTTGCCGGGTATATTCCCAGATCCCCGCCGCTCACAACGGTCGAGCCTGTGCTGGTGATCGCAGAGTTGCCCAAAACTGCAAAACATGCCAATAGACCCGTTGAAGTGCTGACAGCAAAGCCCGCCGTCGGAGCAGAGCTGAGGGCGACGAAAGGCGGATTTGGGGGAACCAGACCGAAGAGCGCCGAAACATTTCTCGTTGGATTCTGCGCGATATACCAGGCAGCCTGGACAGTATCGGCTGCGGCGGTGTCGCTGGAAGGCGTGGCGTAGGAAAACAGATTTGAGCAATTATTGGGAGTGGCGCTGGTGGGGTCTGAGTTCACACAGGAGGCCAGTATGTCGGCCAGCGTATTGATAAGCTTGCCCTTGCTGCCCGTCGAATTCACGACAGCCCCGGTAGAAACAGAGGCCAGGCTGCTGACGTTCTCGAAGGCAGTCCGCAGATCGTTGTAATTTGCGGCCGGTGCGCCAATTACAACCGATGCGCCCGCAATGCCCGTGGGAGCAGCGATGAATGGCTGTAACTCCAGAACTGCGGCGGCGGTAGTGACCTCGTTGATGTTGATATATGTAGAAGGAATTGTAGTACTGGCAGTGCAGCTACCCAGAGCAGCCATCATGACGATATCTGGATTTTCTGGGTTGCCGGAGCCAGGTCTGCCGCCTGTAGCCACGATATAGAAATGGCTTGGCGTGGAAGGTAGAGTGTAGGTAAAAGTGAAGGAGCCGTTGGCGTTGGTAGTCGGCAAGGGCGCAGAGATAAGAGGCGTAGCGCCCTGGCCCAGACCTGTAGTGCCTGCGGCATAAAGTTGAATTGTGGCGCCCACAACGGGTTGCTGGCCACCGTAGACACTACCCTGAATTGTCTGTGTAGTGGATGTACTCGGCGAGGACGCGCTTGAACCCTGATTCCCCATGCCGCAACCGGTTGTGCCAAGCACAGCGAGCGAGAAAAGTGTGAGGGGCAGCAGGCTAAGTGAAGCGGCCTTAAGTCTGTATCCATGTGCCATTGGTAACTCCTTGGGGAATTGGCATGATCGCCGCGTACGCCTGCAGAAAGCGAAATACTGGATGTGAAACGGATGAAATCAAATGCTTCTCTTACACTCGGCTCAGCAGCGCGAAATTCCTGATCTTACACCTAGAAAATAGCGGGCAGAGGATTACACGTCTGAGCAGAATTGCTCACGGAACCTCTCCGCCAATCCCGCAGTTCATATGTGTATGTCGAACTGAACACATATATGCGGCATGTGCTCATGGCAATCCCCGCTAAAGCTATTGCATGAAGATGTTGATGTTGATGTTGCGAGAGTTGCAATGCAGCCGAACTGGGTGGGTCTATTTTCTTGGCAATAATTTGCACAATGCTTGCAGGCGCCTGTTGCGCAAAGTGTGCAATTTTGAACAGCAGGTAAATCGGCGGCATGGCAATATGTGGGAACGGTGAATCTCGCGGTTTCTTGTTTTGCGGGGTGTTATCCGTCTTGGAAGATTGGAACCAGCGGGTGGGTTTTCCTGTGTGGTTTATTGAGAAAAGATAATATCAGCGCATTCATCAGCGCCGGCGGGTAGGTTTACTGGATGCCGGCTTAGCCGGTGTCGTCTGAATGAATGATAAGAGTATTACCATCACACTGCGCCATGCCGGACGTCCACGAAGAACCACTCAACGAACTTGCAGACAGACACACAGGAGTTGCCAAGTGATCAAGCCACGTTACGCCGTTCTTTCCTCTATCGTCCTCCTCTTTGCCGAAATCTCGCTGCACGCGCAGACCGGGACCGGCGGTGGTTGCGTCGATTCACCGGAAGCTCCAACCATCCTGCTGATGCTCGTAGGCTCTGCCGGCATGTTCTACGGCTCGTCCGTGCTGAGGAAGGTGCTTTGCCGCAACAGCAAGAGGTAATGCCAGGCGATACTCGGTTGCCTGCTCCTCAGGCCTCTGACTCAGTGCGTCTCAACGAGACATTTTCATCCGGTATTTTCACATTCCCGGCTGGCGATGAGGTGATCGATCTTCAGCGCGCTGGCAGCTTTGCCTGCTCTGCAAATCGTCTGGCGCGTCTTCCTGCGGCTTTTTACGCCGGGCTCGTTGCGGTGCTGGTGGCCGTCGGCAGTCTTTCGCTGTCTCCGCTCTGGCAGGCCATGTGCCACCTCTGGGCCACTGACCCGCTTCGCTCCATCGGTGCGGTCTTTCCGCTTGTGGCCTGCGCGGGCGTTCTTGCTGCCTGGCGCCGGCTCGGCTGGAGCATGAACGGCGCCTTCTGGGCGCTTCCGCTGGTTGGCTTGTCCATTCTGCTCGCGCGGGCCTTCGCCGCCTCCTCGGTTGTTGTAGGTTACAACGGGCATCAGTTGAGTCTGATGAACTTCGGCACCGTATTGTTCCTTTACGGAAGCGGCGCTGCACTGCTCTTCGGCGGACCTCGTCTGCTGCGTGCCTCGATTGCTCCCTTATGCCTTCTTCTGTTCATCAATCCTGTTCCAACTGTGTTCAACTCCATGGTGGACCTGCCGCTTCAGCACGTCTCGGCTTCCACTGCCCGATCCTTTGCCCACCTCATCGGTCTTCAGCCAACCGGCGTGCAGCTCCGCATGATGTTTGCGCCCGACTTCGGCATGTTCATCGCACCCGGTTGCAACGGCGTTCGGGGATCCATAACGCTAGGCTATCTGGCATTGATCTTTGGTTATGCCCGTCGCCTGCGCCCCCGCGCACTGATCCTCACCTCGCTGGGAGCGCTTCTTCTGGGCTACGCGCTCAATCTCTTCCGCCTCTGCGTTCTCGTCGTCTACTACCGGATCGGTGTCAGCCTCCCTTCGATTCAGAAGCACGGCGCCGGCGTTGACTACGCAATCGGCTGCACCCTTTTCCTGTTTGCCGCCCTTGGTCTTGGACTGCTCATCCGTTCGCTTGAACCGGGCACTGTGGCCGGCATCCAAAAAGCAAAACAAAGACCCGGCGTGGAAAGATCCGGATCTCCTCTGGGGGGCCGGCGCCAACAATACCTTGTGGCTGCGCGTGCGCTCTGCTTCCTAGCACTTACCTTCGCCTTCATCGTTCCGGAACTCCACTCAGCCGCATGGCCGCCCGCGCTGCGGCCGAACGAGCAGGCGGTCCTCAGTAGCTTTCCCGCCACGGTGGGGCCGTATCGGCTTACCCGCACCTGGGCCGAGCACGACAGCAATGGAATGATTGCGTTGGCGATGGCTGAGTATTTCACATCGCCGGATACCGGGGACACGGCCAGGAGCTTTACATTCGGCCTTTGGGTTGGTTCAGCCAGCCACCTCGTCGCCGGTAGCAAGTTCATCCAGGGAGTAATAGCTCAATGGACTGGATCCTTCGATGCCACAACGCAACAGGCGCTGCCGGTTCACTTCGTCACCAGCTTCTATGACGACGGCGCCAGCCGCCAGTATGACGCTGAGTCCACCTGCTCCCTCAGCGGCTGCGCGGGCCACTTCATAAGCTCCATGCAGAAAGGCTTCGTTTTTTCGGCGCCTGGATTCTCCAATCTCACCTTTGCTCCCCGTGGCAAAAGTCTCCCGATCCTGCTTCGGCGCGAGTGGCTCGACAGCGACTCCACTCCATCTGCTGGTCTCCGCACGCGGTTTGAATCCGATGCACGCCTCTTCATGGAGCAAGTCGATATCCAGTCGCTTGTGGTTCAACACGGATCTCAATTTTGATTCCGGAAGCTATCTTCCCCCATACGTCACATGAAAGTTATGCGGCGCCTTCGTGACTTAAAGGCTCAGGCCCTGGAAGCAATTACGTGAAAACTCCCAAATGATCGGCTAGCCGGAAGTCGATCCCGGAGCCTGACGGGATTACTCTGCATGGATGCGCCAAGTCGTGCGCATCGTTAGCGGCGGCCGGCGTGGAGCAGTCCACTTTGCATCGCCAAATATTGATCTCTGAACTCCTTTACACTTTTGCGCCTGAAATCGGGGCGGCTCTACTGGCCGGTTTGGAAGCTGACGGCGGCAAGAGCTGTTTGGTATGCATAACGCGCGTTGGCGTAAGCAATCTCGGCCTGCGTTTGTGCAAGTTGTGCCTGGCTTAACTCCACAATGCCGCTCAGGCCCAACTTGTACCGCGTCTCGGCAAGATCCAATGCCAGGTTGGATTCATCGAGCAATTGCCGGGTCACTTCGATGCGATGAAATGCGGCCTGCGCTGCCAGCGCGGAAGTGCGAACGTCGCGGGCGATCGTCTCCCGCAGATTTCTCACCTCTTCCTGCGCGGCAGTGGCTCGAAGGTCCGCTTCGCGGGCCCGCGCGGAGTAAAGAAAGCCGTTGAATATGGGAATGCTCACGTTCGCGCCTACGGCTCCATACCAGGACGAATCGATCTGGTCTGCTCGGACGGGCGTCCCGCCTGCCGTCCCCAGTGCGGAGACGGTGGGGCGGCTCAAGGCATGTTCGGCGGCGCGGAATCGATTCGCGGCGGCGTAGCTCTCGTTCAGGGAGGCCAGGTCTGGGCGCGAGCTGAACGCCATCTGCACCAGGCTTTCGATATTCTCCGGTCCCGGTTGCGCGTTCGTGGGCGTCTCGTCAACCAGGGTGTAGCGTTCGTCCTGTTCGGAACCGAGCAGCGCATTGAGATTGGCCATGCTGTCCTGCTCCGCATTTTGCGCGTCGAGCAAAAGGAGCTTGGCCTGGGAAAACTCAACATTGGCAAAACTTAGATCCAGTGAAGACTTCAACTTGGATGCGGCGAGAGCGCCAATCTGGTCAGCCGTAGCCTGGCGCGCCGCAACTGTCTGCTCCGCTACCTTGAGCACGGCCTGGCTGGCCAGCGCGTTGTAGAATGCCTGATCGACGGCCAGCACGATATCCGCGGTGGTTGCGCGCTGCGCCTCCACTTGCGCCTTGGCCTGCGACTGCGCGCTTAAAACCAGATTGTGCGTCCGGCCAAAGTCGGTGATGAGCTGGCTTACCGTGATGCCGCCCGCCGCTCGCTCATACACAATTGGGTTATTCAAGCCGCCCGCCGTGATCCGGCTGCCATTCCGTGAATCGACCGCGGTCAGATTCGCGGCGGCGCTTGGCAACTCGCTGGAACGCACCTCCCGCACCACCTGCGCTTGTGCAAGCTGGAGCAGCCGGGCAATGTTGATGCGGGGATTGTGCTCGATGGCTAGATGCTCCGCTTCGGCAAGGGTAAGCGCGGGCGTTGCCTGCTGCGCCCTCACCGTGGCGCAGGCCGCTGCCAGCGCCATGCCAGCCATGCAGGTTCTCATGAATCCGTTCATGCTTGTTCCCCTTTCTGGTGGCTTGCGCGACTGCGATGCACGATCAAGTACGCGGCCGGAACCACGAACACCGTCAGGACTACCGACACAGTGAGTCCGCCGATCACGGCGCGCGCCAGTGGAGCATAGAGTTCGCTGCCTTCTTCAAGCGCCAGAGCCATGGGAACCATGCCGAGAATGGTTGCAAGAGAAGTCATGAGAACAGGACGCAGCCGGACTCGGCAGGCCATGGCAACGGCCTCTTCCACCGGCATGCCTTCCTTGCGCAGGGACCGCGTGAACTCGACGATCAGAATCGAATTCGAAACCACGATCCCGGTCATCATCACCACGCCCATAAGCGACATCACATTCAGCGTCGTGTGTGTAACCAGCAGGAAAAGGATCACTCCCATGATGCCCGGAGGTATGGCCAGCAAGATGATAAACGGATCCTTGAATGAGGCGAATTGCGCCATCAGGATCAGATAAACCAGAATCACCGACAGGATCAACCCGATGCCAAAGCTGGAAAACGATCTCCGCATTCCTTCCACCGACCCGCGCAAGGTCACGCGCTGATCGCCGGGAATCTTCGTGCCCGCAATCACGCCATCGACACGCCGGGCCAGGCCGCCCAGGTTTTCGCCTGAAGGTGAAACGTATACGTCGATCACCCGCTGAATCTGGTAGTGGTCCACCTCGGTGGGTGTTTGTATGGAACGTATGCTCGTAACTGCGCCCAGGTTCGTGGCCACCGTGCCGTTGCGCGAGCGGATTGGAATCTGATTGAAATCGGTGAGAGATTTGATGTCGGCCGTGGGGAACTGCACGGTCAGCAGGTAGTTGTTGCCGTTCTTGGGGTCAACGTAATAGCTGGGAGCGATCATGCCGTTTGAGGTCAGCGCGGTTATGACGTTATCCACGATCTCGCTCGAATCCAGCCCCAGCCGCCCCGCCATCTCGCGATTCACATCCAGTTCGATGCCGGGATAGTCCAGATCCTGTGGAATCAGAACGTCGCTCACTCCCTTCAGATTGCGTATCTGCCCTGCCAGATTGCTGGCGGTAGCGTAAGCCTCTTTCAGATTTTGCCCTTCGACCTGGATGTCGATTGGAGCGGGAAGACCGAGGTTCACCACTGCATCCACCAGGCCGCCCGTCTGGAAATAAGTGGTCAGCTCCGGCAGATCGTCGCGCAGTTTGGCGCGCACCAGGTCCATGTAGGCAAAGCTGCTCTTGCTGTGTCCTTTCTTCAGACTTACCTGCACAAAGGCCGTGTGCTGGCCTGAGTTGCTCGTGTAGATAGCCGAGAAATCCGGCGTGATGCCGATATTCGAGACAATCATGCCCAGATCTTCCGCGGGAATAACTGCGCGAATATCTTCCTCGGCCTTTGCGATGTATTGATCGGTAACTTCCAGTCGCGTGCCGCTTGGGGCTTTCACGTTGATGACAAACTGCCCAGGGTCTGTTCTCGGGAAGAAGGAAAGCCCCATCAAAGGAAAGAGACAGAGGCTCAACAGAAAAATTCCCAGAATGCCGGAGACCGTTGCAACAGGCTTCAGCAGACTCTTGCGCACCGCAATGTCGTAGTGCATCAGCAGGCGGTCGTAGCGGCGATTGAACCAGCGCACAAAGTTCGTGAACCAGTTGCCGCCGCTGTGATGCACATCCTGGATGTGCGCGATGCGAAGAAAACGCGCGCAAAACAGCGGAACCACGGTTAGTGCCACGGCATAGGAAGCAAACAGCGAAAGCACTACGGACAGAGCCAGCGCCGTGAACAGAAAGCGGCTCACGCCGTAAAGAAAGACAACCGGAAAAAAGACAATGGCGGTGGTAAATGTGGCGGCAAGAACCGGAATAGCCACTTCGCGGCCGCCTTTCTCTGCCGCTTCTTCGGGAGGCTCGCCCATTTCGAGATGGCGAAAAATGTTTTCCAGTACCACGACCGAGTTATCGATGAGCCGCGAAAAGGCCAGCGCCAGGCCGCCAAGCACCATGGAGTTGATCGTCTGCCCCATCATGTTCAGAATGAGAAACGCCGCCAACGCAGAGAGAGGAATTGAGAGCATCACGGCCACGGTCGCCCGTCCGCTGCCCAGGAAGATAAGAATCATCAGCGCTGTTAGCACCAGGCCGATGCCGCCCTCGCTGCCCAGGTTCGAGATGGCTGTTTTGACGAACACCGACTGGTCGAAGACCACCTTGGTCACCAGTGTTTTGGGCACATCCAACAGATGCTTGAGCGCCTCCCGGATGCCATTGACCACGGCAATCGTATTGCTTCCACCGCCTTGTTTCAGGATGGCCAGGTAAACGGATTTCTGACCGTCCACGCGCACGATATTGGTCTGAATCGCAGCATCGTCTTTTGCTTTCCCAATGTCGGAGATCAGCAGTTGTCCGTTCCCAACCGATCGCAGCGGAAGCCGGTCAATCTCATCCATGCTGGGGAATTGCGAGTTGGTATAAATGTTGAAGTCCCGCGAGCCAATGCGCACATCGCCGGCCGGCAGAATCGCGTTGGCCTGGTTCACTGAGCGCACCACATCCATGGGACTGAGTTGATGCGCCTCCAGCTTCACCGGGTCCACATAGATTTGAATCTGCCGGTACTTGCCGCCAAACGGTTGCGGAACCGATGCTCCCGGCACGCCCGCAATCTGGTTGCGGACATTGAACTGCCCCTGGTCGTGCAACTGCGTCTCGTTCAGTCCTTCGCCCTTGAGCGTAATCAGGCAAACCGGCAGGCTGGAGGCGTCGAACTTGAGCACCACGGGCGGCAACGTGCCCGGAGGCAAACGCCGCAACTGCGCCATGGCCAGATTTGAAATCGTGGTAACAGCGGCGTCGGCATCGGTGCCCGGCTGGAAATAAACGCGGATCAGGCTCACGCCCGTCAGCGAGCGCGACTCGATATGATCGATGCCGCTGCCCAGCGTGAAGAAACGCTCAAAGGGATTCGTGATGTTGGCTTCTATCTGCTCCGGCGGCATTCCGTTGTAAAACGTTGCCACTACAACCACCGGAATCTTGATCTCCGGAAACAGATCCACCGGCATGCGCGCCACGGTCACCGAACCCACCACGGCCACAATCATGCACAGCATGAGAATAAAAAACGGATAGCGGAGTGCGAATTTAGACATGGCTACTCCTCCCCGTTTCCAGCAGCGTTCTTTTCGTTTGTCATCGTCACTTCTCTGGCTTCCACGGCTTCGCCCGGCTGAAAGCTCTCAAGGTTCGCCACCACCACGCTCTCGCCTTCCCGCAACCCGTCCACCACCTCTACGAAACGGGCCGTCTCCATCCCCAGCCGCAGCGTCCGCTTCTCGATGCGCCCCTGCCGGTTCACTACAAATGCAAAGGGCGCAGATTCACTGCGGTCCACAGCCTCCACCGGAATCGTCAATCCATTGCCGCTGCGCTCAACGTCGAGCGTGACATCGGCGTACATCCCCGGGGTCAGCTTTCCATCTTTGTTATCCACATCGATTTCAACTTGAAGAGATCGCGTCGCCAGGTCCAGTTCGCCGGTCGTGCGCACCACCTTTCCGGTGAATTCCTCTCCAGTCGCCTGCACATGAATCCGCGCCGTCTCGCCCACATGTACAAATCCCGCCAGCGATTCGGGAACTGGCAGCCGCAGACGAAGAATGTTGACCTGCGCCAGCTTGATCGCCGGCATCGATCCTGAATTCGAGGTGCCGGCCTGCAACAGCGTTCCCGTATCGGCGTAACGCCAGGTCACAATGCCGTCGAACGGGGCCGTGATGCGCGAGTAATCGGCAAGCGAAGCGAAGTGGCGATGGTCTGCCCGCGCTGCGCCCAGTGTCTGCTCTTTGGATGCCAGTTCCGATCGGGCTGCCTCAACTTGCGCCTTTGCTGACAGGTCTTTGGCCTCGGCATCGTCCAGTTCCTGCTGCGCTATCAGTCCCGGCCTCGCAGCCGAGGCTTGCTTCAGACGCACAGACGCCGCGTGCAGAGCCGCATAATCCGCCGATGCCTGCGCCACCGCGCTCCGGGCGCTCAGAATATCCTGCTGGCTGCGTTGCACCACCGACTGAGCCCCTTCCACCTGTGCCGTCATCTCCGGAACCTCGAGTTCGGCCAGCAGTTGCCCGGTATGAACGCGGTCCCCGATATCGACATGGATCTTGCGGATATATCCGGAGACCTTGGCGTGAATTTCCACTTCCTGAAAGGGAAGAAACTCTCCCGCCACTTCAAGCCGGTTTGAAAGCGGCGTGCGCCCCACTCGCGCAACCGGCGCGGCGGGCAAGGCATTGTGGGCGGACGGCTGGGACCGATGGCAGCCCATGCTGAATGCACCCAATAGACACAAGAAGGCGAGCAGCGGCCACCTGACCGAAGACGGCAGAGACATGACAAACAACCTCGCTGAAAAACCAGGGCTATATACACAAAGGTTCACCCGCAATCGATGTGCGGGCACAACGTAAAAATGGAATGAGGGAAAGCCGGAGCAGTTTTCAGGAATGGTATCGAGCAAAGCCGGGATGCTCCGTCGGCGCGTCTATCGGGAAGCGGCGACCCTGCAACACCTTTGGCAACTCTACGTTATTCCTGAAATTGCTCTAGCGGACTGGCGGGGGGCGAAAGAAGAGATTTGACGAGAAATAGGACGCGGAGGAAACCGCAAAATCGCTGCGTGAAAAATTACGTCCCGGCAATGCATCTGCATTCCACAGGAACGCGGCAGTCAAGGCCGTCAGAAAAACAAAACATTCCCCAGGGTGGACGGGATCGGACGCGGGAACGCCATGCGCCACCACCTCAGGCAAATCGGCAGGGCGCGCCTTTGCGGCCGCAATCTCGCTGCCCGATCCGCCCGCCGGATTGAACCAGGCCAGCTTGGCTTCCATGGCAAAGCCAAACGCCAGCAGGCACAAGCCAACGGCAAGCGCCGTGCGCCTCAGGTTCCGGGATGCGGAAACTTCTGTCATAAAGTCAGCCTACCACGCCTGTTTGACGGCGATCTTGCCCGCTTGGCACTCCAGGGCCTGTCGGGACGATGCGCAAACCGGATTTACTTCCGGATTCTCTCCCCGGCCGTAACCCATTTAAGGCGGCTTCCCCGGACTGGCCGATTTGCTCGCTGCCATCCAGACCGGCACGATAATTCGCCCGGTGTGCGAAACAATCGCATGACCCGTCGCCGCCTCCGGCAATGCGCCACGCCAAAAGTTCTCCCGCCGTCCGTACCCCGCCGCATCGGCACATCCGCATCGGCCCAGTCGCTGCCCAGTGTGCGCCTGCCCACCGCATAGGCAAGCACCGTATTCCGCTTCGTCACCACAATGCCGGGAATGCGGTAAGTCGCATAGCCGCCCTGGCAGGAGCCATGAAGCCTGCGGTCGGCCTCAACGGAGCCCTTATCGCCTGCGGCCTGCTGAGCACCATCCATACACGCAGCACAGCCGCAAGCCTGCCCCCAGCGTAACCAGTGGGGAGACCTGCGGCTGTGCTTTATCCATCCTGCCTGACCTGCTGATTCAGCGCGCCTCTAGCACTTCGGATGCGGGTTCTTGAACACAACCTCCACCGGCACCCAGTCTGTCAGCCGCTTCGCATCCACTTCGGCATCTCCAGCCTCGCTGGAAAGCGACGACCGTGTAAGCGCCACGGATATCTTGACCTTCCCCTTGACGCAATACGTCCCCAGAAATGTCGCCAGATCCTTGTCCGCCGCGCCCATATAGTCCGCCGGCAGAGCGCCCTCCGCGCCGGTCACATCCACCGGGGCCAGAATCATCTTGTTCATCCTCGGCACATATTTCGTTGCTCCCAAATCGTCAAAGCGAATCACCAGCATGGCTCGCTTCTCCAGCATGTCGGGATTCGCCGTGAACTTGATCGCCGGCAGCGTAACCCCCGCCGGATTCGGTTTCGCTGCCTGCGCGTCCAGAGTAATGCGGTAGGGAGCGCCCTTCCATTTGGGTCCAACCGGGATTTGCGAAGCCTTGTCCCCCTGGTTGCCGCACCCCGCCAAAAACGCCAATCCACCAAACGCCAATCCGCCGATTGCCAACATGATGCCGTATCTCAAGTGATCCTCCTCGTCCTTCTCAGATGACGAGCCAGAATATCACTCCTGTGCCGCACTCGCACCAAGCACCGCCAGCCGTTCCCTGCCCCACGCCTGGCATCGGCCCATGTACCCCGCGCGCCCCCGCCTCCTCCAGCATTCCCCTTGCTTCCATCCAGATGTCCGCCCACCCTCCCTAACCTCAAACAGGTTCGTAGGCGCGTTGCCCGTAATCCGGCCGCTGCAGTTCAATCGCTATGAGCCGACTTCAAGGGAATAATTTGTTCTGGATCAGTGCCTCGGCGATTTTGCGTCACATTCCAGAAACCATTCTGGAGCCCGGTGCCCCATCCATTTCACAGCTCCATCATGAAATGTGTGGGAAACTACGAACCCCGGCGATCCTGTCTTGTAACAGCGCGAGTCACCACCGCCTCCGGAATAACTCACTCCAGCGTTGAACAGGCGAGGCTTTGTAACAGGGCACGACTCTAGACGCATCGCCCATGCCGAAAATCGACAGTTGTGAAAGGGCACGACTTTCAGTCGTGCCGAACCGCCCCATCCAAAGAAAAAATCAATCAACGCGGCGCAAGCCGCGTTGAACCCCATCCCTGAACCCTGCGGCGTTTACGGGGAGTAATCCTCCTGCCGGACTGGAAGTGTTCGATTCCTGGTCGTTGGCAGGGGGACATTCCATCCGACGCCGGTCCATCGGTTTGACGTTTGATGGCGTTGCTTCAGTCTTTGGTATCAGGGGCCAACTGGATGCCCGCGCCGTTTGCCTCTCGAAAGCGTCTCAATCTCGTCATCAAAAGGTAAAGCGGATAGGTAAAAGCGATTACCGCTAGGGTGAAGAGTGCATGCTTCAGATCGGCAATTATGGATGCGACGAGAAAAGCACCTGTACCAAGACAAATCGCCAGATTGGTCCATGGATATCCCAACATTTTGAATGGGCGTGGAAGATCCGGCTGGCTGGACCTCAGGATATAAAGCGAGATGAATCCAGACATATAAACAGCTACGAATAGTATGGCAGCCATCGCCACGAGGGTCTCAAAGCTGCCGCTGAGAACCAGTCCGATGGAGGCCGCTGTGCAAAGAAGCAACGCCCTGCTGGGAGTACCACCGGAATTGATCGACGTGATCGACTCGGACATCAGCCCATCGCGCGCCATTGCGAAGAGAATCCGCGGGGTGATCATGAGACTTGCATTGATCGTGCTGACTGCCGTTACCAGCGAAAGAACAAGTATGACCGTCCTGCCGTGGCCACCGAAGATCAACGCGGCGGCTTCCGCGGCCGGCATCTGCGAAGTAGCTAACTTGTCGATGGGAAGCACGTGGAGCAATGCGGCGTTCACCAGCAGAAAGATCGCTCCGCAAGCCAGCACGCCAATGATGGATGAGCGGGGCAGGTTCCTGGCCGGATCCTCATCTTCTTCAGTGAAATAAATCGCTCCATACCAACCGTCGTAGCTGACGATAATGGGTTGCAAGGCCAGGATGATAGCGATCAACAGCCCCAAGGGCGGTAATTGCGTGAGACTTTGGGACGCAACAGTAGTGCTCGGAACCGCTCTGGGGGAAACCAGAAAACACACCACGACAAATGCAATCAGCGCTAGAGCTTTTGTCAGGCTTGTAATCTCCTGCACTCGGCTGCCTGTTCGCAGGCCTAGCCAGTTCAGCAGCATCAGAGCGATTAAGCAAGCAACCGCCAGCGCCTTTGTGCGTCCTTGTAATGCCGGTGTGAGATCGGCGGCAAACTCGCCAAATGCTGCCGCCAGATAGGCAATGGCCGCCGATTGCACGATCCAATCGCAGCACCCCACGAGGAACCCGCCATACTCTCCAAATGCCCGGCGCGCATAGACAAACCATCCACCCGCCTGTGGGAGCATGGTTCCCAGCTCCGCAACGGACTGCGTACAGAAAAAGGCGAAAACGCCGCCCGCGCTCCAGGCTGCAAAGATGAACCATGGATTCCTTAAGTGGGCAGCAACTTCACCGGGCGTAAGCAGGATGCCCGAACCGATGGTGTTGCCGACAATGACGGCAACTCCAAAGCCCACGCCGAGAATTCGCAGAAGATGCCCCTTCGAGCGGGTGCCGGCACGTTCAATCTCTGATATGGGTGCGTGCATTATGCCTCTCTGGGATGGAGAGTTGCCTGCGGGGAGGACTCATAATAACTTCTTGATCACACTGAGTCAATTGACAAAGTGCAAAGATGACTTCGGCATAAAGATTAGCGATTCCCCTCCCGGCATGGATTGGCTATAGTGCAGAAAGTAGCTTCCCGCGAATGAGGTTCCGGAATGGCCCGACAACTCTCCCGGTCTCTCCTGTTGACGGCTTTCCTTGTGTGTGCCATCGTTTCTTCCGCACAGTCTACGGCATCGCCGAAGCCTGCGCCTGCGGCATCCAACGCTGCTATTTCTTCCACTCTCGGCCAGCCCGCGGTTCCGCTCAATGGCCCGTGGAAGTTCCACATTGGCGACAACCCGCGATGGGCCGATCCGGGCTTTGACGATTCCGCCTGGCAGAACTACACCCTCGATCCTGAACACCCCGCGCAAACTGCGGCGCAGACGCTTCAGTCCAATCAGCTGACCGGCTGGCAGCAGCACGGCCATCCCGGTTACACGGGCTACGCGTGGTATCGCATTCGGCTTCAAGCTCCGCCGGATGCGCCCGCGCTCGCACTGTTGATGCCGCAGTATGTCGACGACGCATTTGAGGTCTACATCGACGGCAAGAAGATCGGCAGCTTCGGCAAGCTGGATGGTTGGCGCATTGTTTATCCGGGACAAGCAAAGCTCTTTCGTCTTCCCGCAGGTGCTCCAGGCAGCGGCGAGTCCACCTGCCTGGCAATTCGGATATGGAGTCAACGCGAGAAAGCCTTGCCCAGCGAGCACAACCTGGACGGCGGCCTGCGCGGCGTGCCCTTGCTTGGGCCGCCCGAGTTGCTTGAGGCCTTTCAGAAGAGCGAGCAAGAACAGACGTATGAGACGCTTTGGACTGGGTGGTTGCTCACGGCTCTATTTGGCGGGGTCGGCATCATCTCTCTGTTCCTGTTTTGTTTCAGCAGAAGCCAACGCGAGTATCTATGGGCCGGCATCAGCTTAACGGGCATTGCCCTGCTGGTGGCGTTTGAAGTTATCGTGCCCGCAATGGAGATCCCCGTTCTATTTGTTGACATCGCGCAATCTATTACGAGTCTTGTTGGTTACTTTGCCCTCCCTTTAGCTGCCGTGTACCTGTTGGGCGTATCCAAACCAATCTGGCGCCGAGCTAACTTCCTGCTGTTGGGGTTCAACCTCGCCCGTAGTCTGGCATCGCTGTGTCTCCACCTCGGTCTTCTGCCGCCGACGGCCGCGACGGATCGGGCCAACAGCATCTCGTTGCTCGCGGCTGTTTTAACCTATGCGATGCTTCTGCTCGCAATCGCGGTGGACGGCGTGCGCACCATAGGACGGAAGGCGTGGCTGCCATTGACTCCCGGCCTGCTCTGCGCCTGCGGCCTTGTTGCCGCAGTGGTTCATCCGGTGCCGATCCAGGCGGTCGGAATCTACTACTACTTTTACGTCAGCGTTCCGTTAGCTGTTCTGGTCATCTTCCTCATGCGCTTCGCAGAGCAGCAGCGCCAAAATGTTCGTCTGGTGGACGACATGCGGCAGGCGCAGGAGGTGCAGCAGGTCATGCTTCCCGAGGCGCACATGCACTTTCCCGGTTTTTCAATTGAGAGCGAGTACCGCCCCGCCCGCGAGGTTGGAGGCGACTTCTTCCAAATCATTCCTCATAGGTCCGACGGTAGCTTCCTCATCGTCGCCGGTGACGTAACCGGCAAGGGGCTTAAAGCCGGCATGCTTGTGGCATTGCTCGTAGGCGCCATTCGCACCGCGGCCCGCCTCAACCTCGATCCGCTTGCTGTGCTTGGCGAGCTCAACCAGCGGCTGCTCGGACGTAGCGACGCCCAGGCTACCTGCCTCGCCATGCGCATCGGCGCGGAAGGCAAAGCAACCCTGGCCAACGCAGGCCACCTGCCGCCTTACCTCAACGGAGAACCTCTCGCAATGGATGGCGCGCTTCCTCTCGGCATGGTCGAAGCCGCGGAGTTTTCCCTGATGCATTTCCGATTGAAAAACGGCGACAAACTGGTGCTGATGTCAGACGGCGTTGCCGAAGCCACCGACGCACGCGGGAATCTCTATGGCTTCGAGCGCGTTCAACAGTTGCTTAGCACCGCAACGACTGCCGCTGGCATCGCCGCCGAAGCCCAGCGTTTCGGACAAGAAGACGACATCAGCGTTATCACCGTCACCTGTACAGGAATCCTGGAGTCTGCAAGCGCTTAAACCTCAACCGAGAAACCAAGAAGACGGGGTTTCTATTGCAGCTCACTTGCCTTATGACAACGGCGGCTTTTCACCGGCTGCCGCTAAGACCGAGTGTTTCGAGTTCCGGATGAGTAACCGCTATGTGTTAGTTACCAGTTGATCGATAGTTCCCCACGCCTTCGGTGTGGACGAGTTTTCGGTGCCCATAAGCTTCTTATGGAAGCATTGCGGAGTGTTGGTCGGCCAATCCGACTCCCACCGGAAACCGTCGTCTCAACCCAAGAAGCTCGACACAATTAATCCAACAGGTTCATATTCTGCGTGTTAAGGGCTCTTTCCAAGATATGTACTCGAATGTCGGCATATAGCAATTGACCTCGACAGGACGGATCACCGTCAATCCAAAAGAAACCCTCAACTATCAAAACCAGCCACAATGCTCAGCATAAATAGACAGGTCCCTGAAACGCAGCCCTGCCTCAAAACTCCAGGAGAAGGCCGGCCCTCAACCCTGCGCCCCCCGCAACTTCTCAATACCGGGCAACAAAGCAACATTGAGATACGTTTCCGCAGAAATCCAGCCAGTTTTTACGAGCAAAATCCGCCAAAAAGTGCCAATCCATCCGAAATGACGCGCTGGCGAGTGCCGCGCCACTGCCTCCGGAGCAACGCATTTCGCCGATTTTCACGGACGGGTGGCCCCGGTGCCTCGCTGTTGGGCGCCGGGGAGACCACGAACCAAAACCGCGCAGCGTGTCTGCCGCACCGCAGATGTTTGCAGATAATTACCCCACCCGGGCGCACAATTGTTCCATGGTGTCTTTTTGAGCCAGGCAGTTGGCCTGATCACCGATCCACCTGTCCATCCCAAAAAGGCGAAGCTGTGCTCCATTCATCGCGGCTTTATCGCGATGAGTGGGCCGCCGGGCCGCAACGGAACGCCATCAAAGGAGTTTTCAACCCGATGCAAAGCGTAAAAATCTCAATATGCGGTACGAAAACCGCAAAAATCCCCCAAAAAACGCCCATAAGTCCTTTTTTATCTAATTTTTGATAGATAACCCTTTTAGAATCTAATTTTTACGGCGATAGGAACCACCTATCTCGTTGAAAATGGAGAACTTGACTAAATACATAGGGGAGGGGGGTAGGGTGTCAGTATGGGGTACAGGACAGCTCCAGTTCGCCCGGATAGCGCACGCTCGTGCCCGTCTCTGCCGCGCCTTGCAGCGCAAGCCGCATCTGCCCCACTGCAGGGGTCTATTCTTTCAGCGTCACGGTAATCTTCCGCGTATCGCCGCCTTCGGAACTGATCGCAATCTCTCCGGTAGCCTTCTTGCGGATGCTCTTGAACTTTTCGCCCCACTCCACCAGCACCAGCGCATCCGGCGTCAGCAACTCGTCCAGTCCCAGCGTCTCCAGTTGCCGCTCGCCCTCCAGCCGGTACACGTCCAGGTGGAACAGCTTCACTGCCTTGCCGTCCTGCGTCCCGTCGTACTCGTGAATCAGCGTAAAGGTCGGGCTGGTCACCTCGTCCGCCTCGGCCGCATCCAGAGCCTGTGCAATGCCCTTCACCAGCGTGGTTTTCCCCGTGCCCAGGTCCCCGCGCAGAATCAGCAATTGCGGCGGCTTCAGCAACCGCGTCAGTTGGCGGCCCACTTCAACCGTGTCCAGGCTGCTCCGCGTTGAAAACTCGTGAATCCACCCTGCGGCGGGAGGTGCGCTGTTACTCATCCTTCAGCCTCGCGAGAAACTGCTGCATGCAATGACCCCTGCAACCAAACATATCCGTTTGTACCGCGTGAGCGAAAGCGAAATGCCCTAGAAAACTGTGCAAGACTGTCCGTGGCCAGAAATGTGTGCTCGTCGCCCGCCCGCACCGCCAGATCCCCGGCCAGCCCGTGCAGATAAACCGCCGCCTCTACCGCCCGTCCCGCTTCACCGGGATATTGCGCCAGCAACCCCGCCACCAGGCCTGTCAGCAAATCTCCGCTTCCACCCTTGGCCATCCCCGGATTGCCTGTTGTATTCACGGCCACGCGCCCATCCGGATGCGCAATCAGCGTCCGCGCACCCTTCAGCACCAGCGTCACGCCCATCCGCTGGGCAAAGCCGCGCGCTATTTCCAGCCGGTTGCCCTGCACCTCGGCCACCGGTATCCCCGCCAGCCGCGCCATCTCGCCGGGATGCGGCGTCAGCACCAGCGTCCGTCCCTTGGCCAGTTTAGCCAGCAAAACCGGCTTGGTGGCCAGAATATTCAGGGCGTCTGCATCGATCACCGCCGGAATCCTGGTCGCCGCCAGCAACCCCGTCACAAACTTGACCGTCTCCGGGTTCTGCCCCAGTCCCGGCCCAATGGCCAGCACCGTCTTGCCGGCCATAAGCTCCGCAACCAGTTCCGGAGCCAGATTCTCCGCCGCAATGCACCCCGCAGGCGCAGCCGCCAGCGGCCAGGTCATCAGCTCCGGCGCCACCGAGGCCACCAGCGCCAGCGCCGGAACCGGCACCGCCGCCGTCACAAGGCCGGCTCCGGACCGCAGCGCCGCCAGGGCAGCCATCGCCGGCGCGCCTGCCTTGCCGCCCGCCGGTCCATAGCTCCCCCCCACCACCAGTACATGTCCAAAGTTGCCCTTGTTGGCCCCCGCCGCCCTCTGCGTCTGCACCAGATCCATCGCCGAACCCGCCCAATGCAAGCCAAGCTCCGACGTGACCGCCGCCTCCGGCGAACCGATCGGCGCCACCACTACCGCCTGGTCCCATCGCCGCGTCAACTGCCCAAATACATGCGCCGGCTTAGGCGCGGTGAACGTAATCACCGCATCGGCAGCAAAGACTGGTCCTTCACCCACAGCCGCCGTCCCATCCGCCGCCCAGCCAGAAGGCAAATCCACGGCCAGCACCGGTGCCTTGCTCCCCTTTGCCCACTCCAGAGCCGCCAGCGCCAGCCCCTTTAGGGGCGGTTTAAACCCCGTGCCCACCACCGCATCCACAATCAAATCGGTATCCAGCGCACCCTTCAGCCGCGCCAGATCCTGTGCAGCCGTCACCACATGGATCGCGCCGCTCGGCGGTGTGGTCAGTTCAGCCCAGGCCTCGGCGGCGTCGCCCTTCAACCCCGCGGGCGTGCCCAGCAGCAGCGTGGTCACGTCCAGTCCCGCACGGGCCAGCAGCCACGCCGTCATCATGCCATCGCCGCCGTTGTTGCCCCTACCGCAAAGCACCGTCACCCGCCGCGCCCGCGGAAACTGTCCTCGCGCAAAGGCCGCAACTGCTGCCGCCGCCGCGCGCATCAAATCCAGCGAAGCCACCCCGTACCGCTCCGTGGTCGCGCGGTCGCAAGCCTGCATCTCGGCTGCTGAAAGAATGTACATCGCTTCCATACTAGCTGATATCAGAACTCGACTCTTGCTTGAAACGCAATCATGCGTGGAGAACTGTCTCCGCCAAGCCCAACACCGAGCAACCCGGTCGGAGGCGAAGTCGTGCCTTCCAGCGTGCCAAACTTTGCCGGTACATAGACTCCGGGCACACCTGCTTCCACATTGCTTGGCAAGGCGAAATTCGGATGATTAAGCGCATTGAACATCTGTACATCGACGCGCAGGCTCTTGCCTTCTGCAAGCGGGATCTTCTTCGTCACATACACATCCGAGTCCGTGAAGCACGGCCCGCGCACCGTATTGCGTCCCGCGTCTCCAAACTGGCAGTTGGCCGCCGAGTTGCCGCCCGTGCAGGCGCCCGTCGTCGGATCGACAACAGAAACAAACGCATCGGGATTCAGCCACTGCCGCGTGCCCATCACCGTAACGCCGCTGTAGGCTGTCTTGCGGTAGAGCGGCACCCCGGGAACGCGTCGTGCAAATTGCGGCCCGCTGGCTTGAAAAATTCCCTTGCCGTTTGCCGTGTAGGGCTGACTGAGTACGGAAAACGGAAGCCCGCTGTGAAAGAACGCCGTCTCGGAATACGACCAGCCTCCCAGCACTGCGCGCAGCAGCGCATGGGATGACCTGAAGGGAATCCGGTAGATCCCGAAAGCCGAAATGTTGTGGCGCACATCATAGTCGCAGTTTCCATGCTGGCGTCTTAGTTCCCCCGGCAGCGGCGAAAGTATTCCCTGCGACGAAAACGACAGTAATCCCCCGTTCGACACCTCGTCCAGGCAATGGCTGAACGTATAGTTTCCGCGCAGTGTCAGCGTACCGATCTGCTCGTCAATGCTGGCCTGCAATCCGGAATAGCTGCTGCTGGCGCCGGTTTGAAACTCGTTCACGCTGCCGAATCGCTGGTCGAGAGGCTGCTTGTAAGCATACGGAGCAAAGCATCCGGCACAGACCGTCTGGTAGCCGTTCAACTCTACCTGGTACGGCTCATGCACGCCGCGTGTGCCCACGTAATCCACTCTTACCGCGCCGCGCGCGCCCACCTGCTGTTCAATCCCGAGGTTGTATTGGTAGTAGACAGGCGTCTTCAGCGTGCCGCTGGGAAACGTGTTCAGACTCACCGCCAGCGGGCATGTCGGCGCGCCCGCGGCTATGCCCGCGCAAGGCGCCGCCCCTGCCGAAAAAACAGACTGAAAACTCCTCTCGGCGCTGCTGGCCGCATCCACCGCGCTGCCGGTCACATTCGGCGCAATTCCCGTTCCTCCCGCCTGCCCGCCGGTCCCGCCCACAAAAGTCGGCGCATACGGCGCATTGGTCGCCGCCAAATCGGCAATCTGCGTAGGAATCATGTCGTTGAAAACGCCAACACCCGCATGGATCGCCGTCCCCGATGCAACCTGGTAGGCCGCGGAAATGCGCGGTTGCCAAATCAGCAGTGGCGTCGCCGGAAACAGCGTGCGCACGTTGCTCTCAATCGCCTGATCCAGAGGCTGGCCGATATCGTGAGACATATCCTGAAACGATCCCGCCGGCCGAGCAAATCGTCCCTGCTGATTCACTGGATTGGTATTCCACGTTGCCCGCACGCCGGCGGTCAGCATCGTGCGCTCCGTCGGCTTGTACATGTCCATGGCATAAAAATCCAGATTGCCCGCCGACACGCGCTCCTTCAGCGCAACCGAAAATGTCTTGCTTGCCGTATACGCTGTGCCATAGGTGAACTGGGCCAGATCGTTATAGACAACAGTTGGCACAGTTCCTTCCCCCAGGTCGTAATCGCTTACATCCACACGCCGCGTATTCACTCCGAACTTGTAGGTATTTCGCTCCAGCGTCCAAATCAGGTTGTCGTTGATCTGCCACTGCGTCACCTTGCGCCCCTGCGGATAGGTATTGTCGTTGCCTCCGATCGTCGTGAACGGCGCGCTGCTGCTGCCCGCCGCAAGCACTATGGGGAAGGCCTGCACCACCTGCGCAAAATGGTCCGGCTCAAAGACGCTCGCATACCAGCTCGCGCCCGGATTGAACTGGTTCAACAGGTTCGCATTGAACACATGCGTGTAGCCGGCAACCAGCGTGTATTGCGGCTGCGGCGAGTAGGAGTTGAACATGGGGTTGATCCCATCGGTATAGGCCGCCTGTAAACCCGTATCCTGCTGGTAGCGGTACCAGACGCTGTTGTTCCTGTCGATCGTGTGGTCGATCTTCACCACCACCAGATTCTCGCTGTCGCTGTTGGTCAGCGACTCTTGCCGCTGATGCGCGCAGCCGCTTCCGTTGAAGAGACTGCCGCTCGTCTGCGTGCCGGGCAGCAGCGCTCCGCTCGCGTCCAGAGGACACGAACTCACCGCCACCGGGGTCCCGGCCGTGTTGCCGTAGAGCTTGAACATCGACTGGTAGAATCCAATCTGCCCAGGCTGCGCCGGCATCGCGTCTCCTGTAATTGGATCGCTCCCGCCCACCGCCAGTTGGCCCAGCACATACTGCTGATACGCCGCCGAGGGAACCACCGTCTGCGTCACCAATGGCAGCGCAATCCGTATTCCCTCGTAGTGCGCAAAAAAGAATAGCTTGTCCCGCCTGATCGGCCCGCCCACGCTCGCTCCAAATTCATTCACCGTCGAGCGCGGCTTGTGCGCCGCGTTGCCTGCCGTATCGTTCGCGTGCAGAAAATAGTTCTCCGCGTTCAGCTGCGAGCCGTTCCATGTCTCGTACAAATCGCCGTGCCACCGGTTGCTTCCCGACTTAGTAAAGTAATTCACCTGCGACGCGCCATATCTCCCCTGATCGACGGCGTATGAATTCGTATTCACCGTCGCTTCTTCCACCGCATCCAGGCCGATCACCAGGTTCGTCGATAAGCCGATATTCAGTCCCAGCCACGGATCGTTCGTGTCGTACCCGTCCAGAATATAGCCGTTCGACGTAGCGGGAAGACCGTTGAACTCCACGTTGCCGTACCCCCCCGAGGCCTTGGCGTCGTTGGATGAGCCCGCGGTATTCATCAGCGCTCCCGGCGCAAACTGCACAACATAGGTCAAATCCTGCCCGGGGTTGGGAAGGCTCGCAATCGTTTTGCTCTCCAGCGTTGTCGTGGTGTTCGGATTCTCCAGGCTGAGCAGCTCCTGCTGCGACCTCACCTCCACGCTCTGCGATGCGGAGGCCAACTGCAGCGTCAGATTCTGCGTCGCCGTGCGTCCCACTTCCACTGAAACCGGCTGCGGCTTCTGCTCCGCGTAACCGCTCGCCCGCACCGTCACCACATACCTGCCCGGATTCACCTGCGAAAACAAATAACGGCCGTCTCCGTTGCTTTCCATCTCACGGCTGGCAGCCGTATCCAGATTGGTCGCCGTCACCGTCGCATGAGGCACTGCCCCGCCTGTTGCGTCCGTCACCGTCCCGCTCAGAGCGCTCGACGTGCCGCTCTGCGAATGTAATAACTGGCAATTAACTATAGTTAACATCGAAAAATAAATGAATAAGTTCCTTATAACTCGCCTCGATAACATCGGAAAACCTCCAGGGGAAAGAAAGACCTAGAGCATTTTTCGGAATTGGTGTATTCCGAAAATGCTCTAGCGGCCCATCGCCGTCTCAATCAGCAACCACACATTGAGCCCCGCAATCAGGACAGCCGTTAGCCACGCCAGCACTTGCAGCCAGCGCGCATTCACAAACTCGCCCATGATTTTCCTGCTGCCGGTAAACATCACCAGAGGAACCACGGCAAAGCTCAGTTGCAAAGACAGAATCACCTGGCTGAAAATCAGCAGCTTTTCCGTGCCCTGCTCGCCGGTAATCGCAACCACGATGATCGTGGGAATAATGGCCAGCGAACGGGTAATGATCCTCCGCAGCCACGGCGACAGCTTGATGTGGATGAAGCCCTCCATCACCACCTGTCCGGCCAGAGTTCCCGTGATCGATGAGTTCTGCCCGCTCGCCAGCAGCGCCACTGCAAACAACGTGCTCGCGCCAGCCGCGCCCAGCAATGGACTCAGCAGCTTGTAGGCGTCCTCAATCGCCGCTACCTCGTAGTGCCCGCTGCGATGGAACACCGCCGCCGCCACAATGAGAATCGCCGCATTCACAAACAACGCCACCGTCAGCGCCAGCGCGGAGTCGATGTTGGACATGAAAATGGCTTCGCGCTTGCCCTCCGGCGTCCGCTTGTAGCGCCGGCTCTGCACAATCGACGAATGCAGATATAGGTTATGCGGCATTACCGTTGCTCCCAGAATCCCGATCGCGATGTACAGCATGTCCGGGTTGGTCACAATCGACGCCGAGGGAATAAACAGATTGCGCAGCACCGGCCCGAACTCCGGCCTTGACAGAAACAGTTGCACGCCGAACATCGCGATAATCGTACCGATCAGCGTAATCACCAGCGCCTCCACATAGCGGAAACCCCAGCGCTGCATCAGCAGAATCAGCAGCACGTCCAGCCCGGTAATCAGCACGCCGTAGAACAGCGGAATATGAAACAGAAGATTCAGAGCAATCGCCGAACCGATCACTTCGGCCATGTCGCAGGCGGCGATCGCGATCTCCGCGCCCACCCACAGCACAAAACTCGCCCTCGGTCCGTAGCTCTGGTGGCAAACCTGCGCCAGGTCCCGCTCCGTCGCCACCCCCAACTTCAGGCTCAGGCTCTGCAGCAGAATCGCCATCAGGTTCGACGCCATGATGACGAACAGCAGCGTGTAGCCAAACCGCGATCCGCCGGCAATGTCGGTGGCCCAGTTGCCGGGGTCCATGTAACCTACTGAAATCAGAAATCCCGGTCCAAGAAACCCCAGCAGCCGCCGCCACGTGACCGGCGATTGCGAAATGCCGACGCTGGCATGAACCTCCGGCAGTGATGGAACCAGATGCTCGGGGTCCGGCGCCAGGCCGGGAAGAACCGGAAGGGGGGCAAAGTCCTCTGGACTCATACAAAAAGTATCCCACATTTAGTTAACTATAGTTAACATTTTTTCTTATATTTAATTACTATTAAACATCGCACCTCAACCAGATCGCCTCCGCTGCCGGATGTCCCAGAATACAACTCACCTTATCTAACTCAATCAAAACGGTTTGATCGTAGTTCTGTTTCGCCACCCGCAGCTTTTTTCCGGGCCCGATCCCCGCCTGATGCAGAAACAGCAACAGCTTGGGGTCGCGCTCGTGCAGGCTGATCACCGTGTACTGCTGCCCCTCTGCCGCCTCTGACAGCGGCACCTCGCCGCGCCGTTTCCGTTCCGCGGGACTCACCGGCAGCACTGAATTCCCGTGGGGACAGGCCCCGCCCTCGCCCAGTTTCTCCCTCAGTTTCGCCTCGAAAGCCGGAGAAACGGCGTGCTCCAGCCGCTCCGCCTCTTCGTGGATCTCGTGCCACTCCATCCCGAAAATCTCGCTCAACATGCGCTCGATCAGGTGGTGCCGCAGCGCGGTGCGATAGGCCGTCTCGCGTCCCGTCGCGGTCAGCCGCACTATCCCATCCGCGCCCACCTCCACAAACCCATCCCGCTTCAGCCGTTTCAGCGCCATGGTCACCGCCGGCGCAGACACTTCAAGCCAATGCGCCAGCACCGCCGGAATCACCTCGCGCCCTTCGGCCTCAGCCTCAAGGATTGCTTTCAGGTAGTTCTCTTTCGATACGTAAAGCGAGTCTTTCATAGGAGCTCTGCATCCACTCTAAACGCTGCGAGTGCGCGGATCGCGCGCGTCCCCAACTATATCTGAGTGCTCCGGGCGCCACCGTCGCTACGAAAATTCGTCCCTTCCACCACTCCCCTAGAAATAATTCCCTGAAATCCCCTTGACAGATCATTCGATTCTTATGTTACATTCAGTAACACTATGGCAAGTAACACTCCACCAACGCACGACCCCGCCGAACTGGGAGAACTGGAGCGCAGCATTCTCCTCATCGTCTGGCGCACCGGCTCGGCAACGGCAGACCAGGTACGCGAAGAGCTGGGCCGTCCCCTCAAGGACTCCACCATCCGCACCGTTCTGCGCCGGCTTGAAGAGAAGGGCTATCTCGCCCATTCCGTCGATAACCGCACCTTTCTTTACCGTCCTGCTCAGTCCCGGCAGCGGGTCGCCGGCCGCGCCGTCAAGCGCATCGTCGACTGGTTCTGCGAGGGCTCGGTCGAAGCGCTGCTGGTCGGCATGGTCGACTCCAAGGTCCTCGATCGCGCCGAATTGCAGCGCCTTGCAGACCGCATCGCCGCCGCACAGAAAAACACCCCTGACGAAAAAGTAAACAAGGAGGGAAAACCATGATTCCATCCCTGATTCCCGTGTTGATTGAAGCCGCCCTCAGGGCGCTGGTTCTCGCGCTCGCTGTTTGGGCTGGACTGCGCCTCTTGCGTGTCGGCAATGTCCTGGCGCAGAAGACCGTCTGGGGCCTGGTGTTGGCCGCTGCCTTCCTCATGCCGCTGCTCATGCCGCTCATCGCGCGCTGGCAATGGATGCCCGCCGCGGCCGTCCGTGTGCCTGCCTGGAATCAACCGGCCGCTGCTCAGCCGGCTCAGCCCGCGCCTGCTTCCTCCACTCTCGAGGCTCGGCCCGTCCTATCCGCGCCGCATCGGGTCTCCCCGGCTCCTGAGTCCCCCTCCGCGCCGGGAGACCGCTTCCCAGCTCCGCTCATCTCCAGTTCGGAGTTCGATACGCCGCCCGCTTCCCGCGATTTTGGCAATCCCGCCGCTGTACCGCAAACCAGTCTGCGCCATGTCCTTCTTGAGCCGGTTCTCCTTGGCTGGCTTCTCTATCTCGGCGTCTCTGCCGCTTTGCTCGTGCGCCTCTGCTTTGGCCTGGGCTTCGCTGCCCGGCTGTGGTGGACGGCCAGGCCCGTCCTCTGGACGCACCAGTTTCCCTTGCCCGCGGGTCTCCGTCTGCGCTCCACTCCGCGTGTCGCCTCGCCGGTCGCCATCGGCTCCGGCATCCTTCTGCCCATCAACTACGAGGCCTGGGACGCGGAGAAGCTTCGCGTCGTGCTGGCCCATGAATATTCCCACATTCGCCAGGGAGACTTCTATCTGCAGATTCTTGCCAGACTCTACGCCTCTCTGTTCTGGTTCAGCCCGCTGGGCTGGTGGCTACAGCGGAAGCTTTCCGATTTAGGCGAGGCCATCAGCGACCGCGCCGGCCTGGAACACGCCGCAAGCCGCTCTTCGTATGCCCAGGTCCTTCTTGAATTCGCGGCCCTGCCGCGCCCAACCTTGATAGGAGTAGCCATGGCTCGCAGCAGCAGTCTTTCTGGTCGCATCGACCGGTTTCTTAACGAATCCACCTTCCGTCTCTGCTTTACCGGCAGCCGCCGGCGCGCATTTGTCGCCGTGTTGCTGGTTCCCGTAGCCCTGTTCGCGGCCACCGCTCTCATCCGCGTGGAAGCGGCAGCCTCGGCCCAGCCCGCAGCGCCGGTCCGCGCCGCGCTCCAGGTCCTGGTAAATCCACAGTCCGCACACGCACCGGTCGCTCTCATAGAACCCGTCGCTCCAACAGGTACGGTCTCCGCTCCCGCACCCATTGGGGCTCCTGCGCCGGTCGCTCCCATAGCGCCCCTCGTGGAAATCGCCGGTCTTCCGGCTCGTGGGTTCCTGGTCGGTCCCTTGCACGCGCTTCTCGGTGGTTCCATACGCGCGGGCGATTCGGATCGCGGCGCTGAAGCCACCTTTGAGCGCACTCTCTCGGTCAGCGGACAGGTCGAGCTTTCCGTCGCCACCGGCTCCGGCAACATCCACCTCACCCGCGGCAGCGACAGCAGCATCCACATCCACGGCACCGTCAAGGCAAACGAGGGCGGATACGAAGAGCAGGTTCGCCAGGTCGCCGCCAATCCTCCCATCGAGCAAACCGGCAACATCGTCCACATCGGCCCGCACCAGGGCAGCCAGGATGAGAACCTGCGCCACATCAGCATCAGTTATGAGATCACGGCACCGGCCAACGCCATTCTCAAAGCCAGTTCCGGCTCCGGCAACATCACCGACGACGGCATCGGCCAGCAGGCCAAACTCACCACCGGCTCCGGCAACATCCACGCCACTGGCCTGCGTTCGGGCTTTGACGCTCAAACCGGTTCCGGCAACATATACGTCGAGCAGAGCGGCCAAGGCGAAGTCAGAGCTCAGACCGGCTCCGGCGACCTTGAAGTGAAAGGCGTACTGGGCGGGCTGAAAGCCCAAACCGGCTCCGGCAACATCAAGATCAACGGAACCCCGACTGCGGACTGGAAGCTGCAAACCGGCTCCGGTGACGTCGAACTCTGGACCGGCAGCGCGCCGCTTACCATCGACGCCTCCTATGGCTCCGGCGGCTTGCACACGGACCGCGAGATGCTCACCCAGGGTTCATCCGATCACCACCACACCACCGGCAAGCTGAACGGCGGCGGTCCCTTGGTTCGCATTGGAACCGGTTCCGGCGAAATTCGCGTTCATTAGGCCCATAGCCGCGGGCCGGCATCACCGCCCGGCCCGCGCACTTCTTCCGCAGGCAGGTCAAAACCCCGCAAAAAGATCTCGTCTGACCTTCCCTCTATGTTTTTTCAGGTAACTGCCCACAGGCTTCAGAACAGTTTCAAACTCCGCGGCCGGTTCCAATCGAACAGATTGAATCGGCCCGGCTGTTCCTTGGCCGGGTGCGCCATGCAGTGGCTTCTCGACTGCACCGGCGTCGCATACGAACGCGTCACGTGCAGACGGTCCATCACCACGTACCGGGTGCGCAATCCATTCACGGTCGCGGGCAATTGCGCGGGAACTTTCCTCCGGTCCACGTAGATCACCAGCGCCGCTTCCTTTGGATTGTCCAGGCTCTGTCCCACGCCCACGCCGAAGAACGCTGCATTCTGCCTCATCAGCCTGCCCGCAACCTGCTCCTTGACGGCCACTGCCGCGTTCAGCACGGACGACTGCAGAGCCGATACCGCGGAACCGGTTTCAAACGGAGCCTGCGGCGCAGACCCATAAGCCACCGCGCGCGCGGTGGTGGCAACCGCCAGCGTGCGCACGCCGTCCACCGTTGCCGGAACGTTCGCATTCATATTCTCGTCCGTATAGACCAGCACCGCCCCTTCGCCGGAATGGTCGCTGCTCTTGCCCGTTCCCACGCCCAGAATTCCCTGGGAGGGATTCACCAGCGCGCGCGCCTGTGCCAGTGCCTGCTGCGCGCGGCCCAACTCCGTACCGCTCAGCGTCCGTCCCTGCGCCGCCGCCACCGTGTTGGAGCCATAATTCAGGCAGCTCACAGCGTGGTCCGTGGTGCCCACAAACGTGTACGAGATCCCGCCGCCCACCTGCGCGCTCAGTTCGCTCAGCACCTCGCCCACCGGGTTGGCCACCGCCTGGCTCACTCCCGATACATCCGTCCCACCGGCAAAAAACAGCCCCACCGGCTCGGCATTCGCGCTATCCACCACCAGCGCCCCGGAGTCGCCCGCATCGCTGAATTGGTTGCCGCTGATCGCCAGTTGGTTGGTAAAGGTCTTCGTCAGGTAAGACCTGGTCTCTGCGCAGTCCAGGTAGTAGTCCACGCGCACGTCCAGACTCAGCGCGGAAACGCTGGCGCACGTCAGCCCCGTGGTGCGTCCGCTTTTGGCCACCTTCAGATTCAATACGGCCGTCTCGCCCTTGCCGCCCGTCGAGGAAATGCCCGGGGGCGCGGCCGCCAGTTGCCCGTCCGTCTGCTGTGCTCCCAGTTCCAGAATGCTGCCGCTGCTGTTCACCGCTCTGGAGTTCACCTGCGCAATGGCAGCATCCGCGTTGGTTGCACTCGAACTCAGCGCCAGCCAGCCGGTCAGAAAACCCACCGGCGTCGTCCCGGAGCCCTCGCCGTAGGGTGTGCAGTTATTGTCGATCAGCCCCGGCTGGATAATCGTATTGCCCACGCTGGCGTGGTCGCTGCGCGCCAACACGTGGTTGGCGCTCAGCAGGTACTGGCGGGCGTTGCTGTCCTGGATCAGCGAGCCCAGCGTCCCGCTGCAGCAATCCACAATCTGGTTGCCTGAGCTGTCGTAGTCGCTGTTGTTGCCGCCTGAGCTGCCCAGCGGTACCGGCGTCGTCCCTTCCGTCTGGTGGGTCGCGGGATTGCTTGACACCCCCGCCGTATTCAGCAGCACCTCGCTCACTGCCCGTGAAGCCGTGCCGATGCTCGCCACAATATACGTCACGCCCGTAGACGAAACGCTAGACGGCGCCGTATACGTCACCACGCAGGAAGTAAAGTTCGCACTGCCGCGCAGACAGCGCGGCGCGCTCAGAGAACCCTGTCCCCCGCTCGTCCCGGTTGCCGTGCTCGACAGCGCAAAGTCGATGCCGGCGCTGCCCCCTGCCTCCGCCACGTAGCCGGTCACGGTCACGGTTCCGTTGGCGCCCAGCGCCACGTTCTCCGGTGTCAGCGGCTGCAGAAATCCCGGCGTCAAGGTCAGCACGGCGGTCGCCGTCGTGGTCGCGTTCAGCGTGGCCGTCACCACCACTTCCACATGGTCGGTCGTCAGATAGCTCGGCGGCGTGTACGCCCCCGCCGCGGTAATGCTCCCCGCTCCGCTGTTGGCGTCCCCACCGCTCACCGTCCAGGTCACGCCCGCAGCGCCTCCACCGGTAAGCGTCGCCGTAAACTGCTCCACCAATGCGCCCTTCGCATTGGTCCCGTTGCAGCCCGTGCAATTGGTGTCGATCGTGTTGGTGCCGGGACTGATTGAAAACGTGCTGTTCGACGGGTTGGCGGTCACGCTGCTGCCGCTGCCGCATCCCGCCGCCGCCAGCAGCACCGGAACCAGCGCCATCGCCAGCCCGCGCAGCCGCATTCTCCGCGCACACCCGCCCAGGGGACGCATCGGCACTTCCGTCGCGGTTTGCGTCATCGATGGCAATTTCTTTCCCTGCGCCTTCGCTTCTGTTCGTGAGATTCGAATCACAGTTTAGATGTCTTTTCGCCGCCCGGGGTGAGCCCTTTTGCTCATTCCCCTGTTCTCCCGTAAAACGCGGCCCATTCGTAAAAACAGCAACTCGGCGACCGCCTCTTCCGCGCGTCGCCGCCTTGAGCGGTGCTCCAGTTGCGACAGAGAGAAACCATGCAGGTCACGCTCCATAAAGTGGAGAATACCCCTTAAATAACGCTAAATAAGGATCTTGCCCCCTTCAGCCTTCAGCAAAAACCTTCCCGGAAATCCCATCGCCTGGGAAAATGCGCAATCCCGGCATCGAAGCAAAACTCTCTACGCTTTTCAAGATTAACGCAACGAAGCCTCCGCACTAGACTCTAAACAGCAGAAGTTACACCAGGAGAAATAATGGAATACGTTAATTTCGGCAATACCGGCCTCAAAGTCTCCCGCCTCGCTCTCGGCTGCATGACCTACGGAGCCCCTGCAACTGGCCAGCCGCAGCCCGGTCGCCACGCCTGGACCCTCAATGAAGCCGACAGCCAGCCTTTTCTGCGCCAGGCTCTCGATCTCGGCATCAATTTCTTTGACACTGCCAACGTCTACTCCAGCGGCGAAAGCGAAACCGTCCTCGGCCGCTTTCTCAAGGCCAACACCCGCCGCGAAGCCATCGTCATCGCCACCAAGGTGCATATGCCCATGCGCGACGAACCCAACGGCCGCGGCCTTTCCCGCAAGGCCATCCTCTTTGAACTGGACCAGAGCCTTCAGCGTCTCCAGACCGACTACGTCGATCTCTACCAGATTCATCGCTGGGACTACGAAACCCCCATCGAAGAAACCCTTGAAGTCCTCCACGATGTGGTCAAGGCCGGCAAGGTCCGTTACATCGGCGCCTCGTCCATGTTCGCCTGGCAGTTCGCCAAGGCCCTCTATCTCGCCCGCCTCAACGGATGGACCCGCTTCGTCTCCATGCAGAACCACTACAACCTGCTCTATCGCGAAGAAGAGCGCGAAATGATCGGCCTCTGCCAGTCTGAATCCATCGCCGTCATGCCCTGGAGCCCTCTTGCCCGTGGCCGTCTCACCCGCGCCTGGCAAAGCGATTCCACCAAGCGCTTTGAAACCGACATCTACGGCCGGACCATGTACGCGCACACTGAAGAAGCTGACCACAAGGTCGTCGATCGCCTCGGCCAGATTGCCGAACAGCGCGCCCTGCCACGCGCTCAGATCGCCCTCGCCTGGCTGCTCGCGAAGCCCGCCGTCACCACTCCCATCGTAGGCGCCAGCAAGCCCCATCACCTTGAAGACGCCGTCGCAGCCCTCTCCGTCCGCCTCACAAATGAGGAAATCGCCGCCCTCGAAGAGCCTTACATCCCCCACCCCGTCCTGGGCTTCAACTAGCAAACGCAGCAAGGCCGGGGTTTCCGCCCCGGCCTCGCCCAACCAGACTTTCAATCGCCCTTTATTGCCCAGGCCCCAGTTCCCGTATCCAGATATTCCGGAAGTGCACCGGGTAGTGATGATCCTGTAGATGCAGCGGCATCTTCTCCGGCACCGGCTTGTACACGCTCGGATCAATGTAGGTGATGCCCTCAATCTCCACGTTGTCCTGCACCAGCACTCCGTTGTGAATCACCGTCACATGCGCCTTACGGGTCAGCGTGCCGCTCGCGTCAAACCGTGGCCCGTGAAAAACGATGTCGTAGGTCTGCCACTCGCCCGGAGGCCGCGTCGCATTCACCTGCGGCGGATACTGCCCATACACAGCCCCCGCCTGCCCGTCGGGATACGTGGCCGCGTGGTAGGAATCCAGCACCTGGATCTCGTACTGGTTCATCAGAATCACGCCGCTGTTGCCGCGCGCCTGTCCCTCGCCCACGGCCGGAACCGGCTCGGCAAATTCAATGTGCATCTGCATGTCGCCGAAGGCACGCCGCGTCACCAGGTCGCCGCCGTGCGGAGTCACCTCAATATAGCCGTTCTCCACCTTCCACTTCGAAGGCTGCCCCTCCTTGTCGCACCACTGCGAAAGGTCCTTGCCGTCGAACAGAACAATCGCATCCGACGGCGCCTTCCCCGCTTCCTTCTGCGTGCTCGCCGTTCCCGGATCGATCTCCGTCGGAGCCGGGCGGGTCATGTCGTGGACCTTGTAGCGCGGGTCCGTCTGCGCCCCGGACATCTGCGCAAAGCACAGAACCGCGGCCGCTGTCATACCAAGGGAAAATTTTGCATTCATTGTCATAAGTGAAAATTCCTCGCTGCAAGAATACACAACCTCACCCGCCGTGAGCGTAATTTCCCTGGCCTCCGCCACGCCCATTGCGCAAAAGGTTAACCGCCCGCGCGTGCCCGTACAGCAAACGCCCCCATTCCAACCATCCCCGGCGTTGAACTCGCCGGCAGTTTGACCGCAATCGTTCGATAAGTGCAATGTCCAGCCGCCTGCACAACAATGAACTCAAGGTGAAGACCCGCCGCCAGGAAGCCGATGAAAAACGCCAGGATCCCGGCAAACGAGCACGCCGATGGGTTGTCGAACGCAGCCATTCCTGGTTCAACAGATACCGTAAACTGCTAGTCAGCTTCGAAAAAAACCGAAGCCAGCTACTACGCGCTTCTGGCGCTGGCCGCCGCGCTGATCTCCTGGAGACAAACCATACCTATTTACGGATAATATCTAAAGTCGTGCCACAGCCAATGAACGGACGTGAGTTCAGTGTCTTGCATTGGACATAGCTTCAAGGACGGTAAGTTCTTTTGCGGGAATTTGCAGCTTCGCCGACTGGAGATTTTCGCGAAGATGCTGGAGGGAAGTTGTTCCGGGAATGACCAGAATGTTCGGCGAGCGCTGGAGAAGCCACGCAAGCGCAACTTGCATCGGCGTGGAGTTGAGACGCGACGCTACGTTCGACAAAGTATCCGACTGCAGCGGAGAGAAACCGCCAAGAGGGAAGAAGGGAACGTAAGCGATGCCGTCAGGCGCGAGATCGGCAACGAGCGTATCGTCAGACCGATGCGCCAGGTTGTACTGATTCTGGACGCAGACGATGGGGACGATGCGCCGCGCTTCCGCGATCTGTGTGCGCGTGACGTTGCTCAATCCGATATGACGGATCAGCCCCTTTTGCTGAAGCTCGGCCAGAACGGTCAGCGGCGCCTCGATCGAGCCTTCCGCCGGTTGATGTACGTTCAACATGATGCGCAGGTTGACCACATCCAGCACGTCCAGACCGAGATTGCGAAGATTGCTGTGCACCGCATCCGTCAGTTCTTCCGGGCTGAAAGCGGGAATCCACGATCCATCTTCACCACGCAAGGCACCGACCTTGGTCACGATGACCAAGCCGTCACGATAGGGAGAGAGCGCCTTGCGCAGGATTTGATTGGTGACGTGCGGACCATAAAAATCGGACGTATCAATATGGTTCACGCCGCTTTCGACGGCTTCCTGCAAAAGAGCAATCGCACCGTCAACATCCGGGGGCGGACCCCACACGAGCTTGTTGCCGTCTTTCCCCGCAAGTTGCATGGCCCCGTAGCCCATGCGGTTTACGCTGAGCAAACTCCCAGGCAGAGTAAAACTGCCAGCCAGATTCATTTGTTGAAGCATCTCATTTTCCTCTGATGGGTGATTTTTGACATTTTCATTGGCCGGAATTGACGAACGGGCCGGCTTCGGTAAAACTGTGAATGCTTCCGAACTAATAGATAAACGGAGGAAGGCTCCGGTTGCAAGTTATTTGTGTGGAGTATGTCGAATCTCTCAAAAACCGTCCCTAGAAAGCCGCGCACGGATGCGCTGCGGAACCGCGAACGCATTTTGGATGTGGCGAAGAAGGCGTTTACCCGTTTCGGCACGGAGGCTAGTCTGGACTATATTGCCAAGCAGGCCGGTGTGGGAGTTGGAACTCTCTATCGCCATTTCCCATGCGGGACGCCCTGATTGAAGCGGTCTATCGGAGCGAGGTGGAAAAACTGGTTGCGGCGGAGCGCAAATTCATCGAGACGCTGCCGCCGGTCGAGGCGCTAAAAACATGGATGTTGTTGTTCGTCGACCATATTGCGGCAAAGCAGATCATAGCCCCCGCATTGAATGGTGTTGCAGGAGGCCAGTCGAAACTTATCGCGGGCTCCTTCTGAAGGTGACTCAGCTGCTTTTGGAAAACACCACCGCCTTACCCCACCAGTTTCATCGCACGGATTGTTTCCTTGCGCACCGTAAGCCGCTCCACCAGGTCCGTGCGTACCTGGTAGCCTCGGCCCGGCGTGTCTGGAACGGCGATCTCTCCCGCCGCGCTCACCACCACCTCCGGCTCGATGATGTCCTCAGCCCAATACCGCGCTGACGCCGACACATCGCCGGGCAGGGTGAAGTTTTCCAGAGTCGACAGCGCGATATTGTGCGCCCTTCCAATCCCCGACTCCAGCATCCCCCCGCACCACACTGGAATCCCCCGCTCCTGCGCCGCGTTATGTACGGCAATAGCCTCGGAAAATCCGCCGACGCGGCCGAGCTTGATGTTGATGATTTTGCAGCTCTCCATCTCGATGGCCGCGAGCGCGTCCCGCCGGTTGCGGATGGATTCGTCTAGGCAGATGGGGGTTTCAAGCCTCTTCTGCAGCATCGAGTGGTAATAGAAATCGTCGGCCCAGAGCGGCTGCTCAATCATCAGCAGATCGAAAGCGTCAAAGCTCACCAGGTGGTCTGCATCCCGCAGCCTGTACGCGGAGTTGGCGTCGCAGCTCAGCGTAATAGCCGGCCACTTGTTGCGCACCCGCTCCAGAACCTCCACGTCCCAGCCCGGCTTGCACTTGAGTTTGATGCGCTGGTATCCAGCGGCCAGTTCCTTTTCAATCACAGCCAGCAACTCCGGAATCGAAGCCTGAATGCCCAGCGAAACTCCGCATGGTATCGTGTCGCGCACGCCGCCAATCAGCCGGGAAAGCGAAACGCCCTCACGCTGCGCTTCAATGTCCCAGATGGCATTTTCCAGCGTCGCCTTGGCCATGCGGTTGCCCCGTACCTGCCTGAAGATCCGCGGACACGCGCCTCCATGCTCAGGTGTTTCCGCGGCCAGCACCGGGCCCAGTTCGTTTACCATCACAGCCCAGGCGCTATCGGTCGACTCCTCTGAGAAAAACGGCCGCTCGCCCGCCGTACATTCGCCCCACCCGGTCAACCCCTCGGACTGAATCTCCGCCAGCAGAATTCTCCGCTCGCGGGTCACGCCAAAGCTGGTCTCAAACGGGCGCACCAGCGGCAGGTGCAGTTCACGCAGCATGATTGCATCGATTTTCATAAAGTTTGCATTCCTCGGGAAAAAATCGGTTCAATTGGAAATCAATCCAGCTCCGGCTGGTCAAGGGGCCCTAATTCGAAAACGCCATTTCCTTCCGCATCCCTGACAAAACCAAGTACGGCCAAACCCCGGACAAAAGCCTGTTGAAACTTCCGGCGGTTCTCCAACTGAACGGCGAGTGCGCGTTCCCGGCCGGCTTCCGTAGCCTTCCATTGGTAGATGGGGGCCGGAACCAAAATCCGCTCCTCTGCAATGTGTACTGCTGCCGGACCGCCCTCCAGAATGCCCTGCACCCTGGGCGAATCCATATGCCACTCCGCCAATAGCCGGTCCGTTGGCAGTCCGCCCTGCAATCGAGATGAGGATACACCATAAAAATTCACGCGATACTCGCGAACCACGGCTCCCAGCCTGTGGATATTGAGATAAGCGTTCTTGATCTCCAGCGGGTCGAAGGTCCACTCCATGTGCCGGATGCCGCGCGCCAGCGCCTCTCTACGCTGCTCCCGCTTCAGTTGCGCGCCCAGGCCGCAGTCCCTGTACCCCTCCCGCACAGCCAGCATGTGAGAGTGCAGATAAGCCTGCGGTTTGCCTTGCCTCGTTTTCACGCCCGGCAAAGAAAAAACAAAACCTATCAGCGCTGCCGCACCATTCCCCGGTCTGGCATCGGCAATCTCCGTATCGAAGGCGCCAATCACCTGCCCGCCGATCTTCTGCGCCAGCAGGAATGTCTTGCACGGAATCACGTCCGTCTCATCGTAGCCCCAGGTTTCAATCTGCAGCGCAACGCAGGCCGCCAGCTCCTCAAAACCCTCGCAGACTCGAATCGCAATCATGTCCGCTCCCCCGGTCCAGCCGCCAGCTTCCGTTTCGCCCCTGCCCACAGCTCTTCCAGTTCCGGTGCGGAAAGCTCTTCCAGCGGCCGTTCTGAAGCCAACTCCATCTCCCTGAAGCGCGCGCGAAACCGCCGGTTGCACCCGCGCAAGGCCATCTCCGAGTCCACGCCCAGGTGCCTGCCCAGGTTCACCACGGTAAACAGCAGATCGCCCAGTTCCGCTTCCACAAAGGGTTTGCGCGACGGATCCTCTGACGAGGCTTCCGCCTCCAGCTCCGCGGTTTCTTCGGCCAGCTTGGGCAGCAGATCGCGCCAGTGCGGCCAATCGAATCCCGCCTTCTGCGCCTTGCCTCCCAGCTTCGCTGCTTCTGCCAGCGCCGGCATCGCCCGCTGCACGCTGTCCAGCCGCGATGGAGGCGCGGCCCCGGCTGCCCGTTCGCTCCTTCGCTCGGCGGCTTTAATGTCCTCCCAGTTGCGCAGCACCGCCGCCGAAGAACCTTCCACGGCAGCGTCCACATCGGCCTCATTTCCTGCGGCCCGCGAGGCTTCCTCGCCAAACACATGCGGATGCCGCCTCACCAGCTTCCGGTTCAGGTGCTCCAGCACATCGGCCATGGTGAAGTGCCCCTCGTTTGCCGCCATCTCCGCATAAAACAGCACCTGCAGCAGCAGGTCGCCCAGCTCTTCCGCCAAATGCGGAAAGTCGCGCCGCTCAATGGCGTCAAAGACCTCGTAGGTCTCTTCCAGCGTGTATTTGCGAATGGAATCGAAGGTTTGTTCGCGGTCCCATGGGCAGCCGCCGGGCGCCCGCAGCCGCGCCATAATGCTCAGCGACTGCTCAAACAACACCGCCGCTCGCGCCGGGTCGGTTCCAGGACGCGGCGCGGAATCTTGTGCAGTGGAGCTATCGGGCGGAAGGTCCATGCACATCCAGTCTACCCCGCCCCGGAGCGGAAGACCTGCTCGCTGCGTCTCATCCACCGTATACTCAACTGTCCAATGATTCGCATTTTATGCACGATCTTTGCGGGACTGCTCGGGCTGGCCTTCGGCAGCTTCCTGAACGTGTGCCTGAGCCGCTGGCCTGAGAGCGAAAGCATCGTCCAGCCGCGTTCCCACTGCCGCCATTGCACGCACACGCTGGCCTGGTGGGAGAACATTCCGCTGCTCAGTTGGCTCGCTCTCCGTGGCCGCTGCCGCAACTGCCGCGCCTGCATCGGATGGCGCTATCCGCTGGTCGAGCTGGCTGTCGCGGTGCTTTGGGCCATCCCCGTCTGGAAGCTGATGCCGGAACTTGTTGACGCCAATCTGCCGCTGGCTCTCATCTACTTTGAGTTGGCTAGAACAGCGTGCGTGCTCATCTTTCTTTGGGGTCTGGTGGCCATGGCCATGCTGGACGCGGAAAACCTCTGGCTCCCTGACTGGATCACCCTGCCCGGAATCGCTCTGGGGTTCATCGTTTTCAGTTTTTCCAGCGCCTTATTGCCGTCCCTCAATGGGCTGGAATGGGTGCCTTTCGGCTTCCTGTCGGCCGCATTGCAGTCCTTGCTGGCCATTCTCGCCGCCGTCGCGCTCATCCTGTTCATCCGCTGGATCTACTGGCTCATACGCCGCCGCGAGGGCATCGGCCTGGGCGACGCCAAGCTCATGGCCATGCTTGCTGCCTGGCTCGGTCTGCCCGGCGCCCTGCTCGCCTTTGCTCTTGGAGTGGTTCTGGGAGCCCTGGTAGCCGTAATTCTGCTTCTCATGCCCACAGCGCAGAACCGGTCGGAAGGATGGGCCGCAAGCAAGCTGCCGCTCGGTACATTTCTCTGCATCGGCGGCATCGTCAGCAGCCTCTGGGGGCAGCCAATACTCGCCGCCTATCTCCGCTGGACTGGCCTGTAAGGAACCTGATAAGGAACAAGTATCGAATGTCCTGTCTCTGAAATTCGCAGTCAAATCGGAAACTGTCGTTCCGAGTGACCGCATACGCAGCGCTTGTCATCCTGACATTTCTATAACTCTGTCTTCCTGAGCGACCGCAGCGTAGCGAAGGGAGTCGAAGGACCTGCGTTTGTTCTTGCATTTGCATCTACTATTGCATTTGTTTTTTTACTTGTGCCTACCGGGGTACGCCGTCCTCGCCGTCCTTCTGAGCAAAGCGCAGCAAAGTCGAAGCACCAGTTTCTTGACACCTCGCAAAAAGGGTGGGAAACCACGAACCCAAACCTGCACTTTTACGGTCGCAACTGGTAGGCCGGGGTTTTAACCCCGGCAATCACCGCCCCATCAAAACAGAAAATCAATCAACGCGGCGCAAGCCGCGTTGAACCCCATCCCTGAACCCTGCGGCGTTTTCGATGACCGATCCGGCTGTCACTGCGTAAAGACCCATCGATGAGTGCCTTGGGCTGTTGGCATCATTGCAGATTCCATTGGAGATGTTCGCATCGATGTCATTTGCGCGCTTGCCTTCCGTCTAACGTGGTATCTCTGGAGTGCAGTGCTTGCAGAGCGGGAAGTCGGCTCAAGGAACAGCAGATGCTAAGGTGGGTTATCCGATCCCGGAAAGATCAAGGAGATTACAGGTGAGATCGTTCAGACGCTGGACCATTATTGCCATTGTTCTTCTCTCCTTCGCGACAGTTGATTATGCCCAAGTCGATTCCACTGCGCACAAGGTTCAGTTTGTGAACGTGGACAAGGGTATCAAGCTAGAAGTCTTAGATTGGGGAGGCAACGGACGACCGCTCGTCTTGCTCCCTGGCCTCGGCGACACGGCCCACGTCTTCGACAAATTCGCACTCGAGCTCACCTCCAATTACCACGTATTCGGAATTACTCCTCGTGGCTTCGGAAGGTCAAGCGCTCCGCCGCCCGTGCTTGCGAACTATTCGGCAGATCGACTCGGAAAGGACGTTGTGGTGGTAATTGACTCACTCAAGCTCGATCACCCTATCCTTGCTGGTCATTCCGTCGCGGGGGAAGTGCTGAGCGCTGTCGGAGTCCGTTACCCCGGCAAGGTATCCGCCCTGATCTATATCGATGCGGGATATGCTTATGCGCTTTACGACCAAGCACATGGAGACCTGGCTCTTGACGCTATCGAGTTACGTAATGAACTCAATGAACTACATCCCGGCACGCTTCCAAGAAACCCAAAACAGGTGGATGAACTGCTGATCGAGGTTCGGCAGCTGGAACAGGAACTACAACAGAGAAAGGACGATTTCTCCCAAATCTCCGCTCCGAATCCGATTGACAATCGCATCAGTGTGGCGCTTCTCGACGGCCAGGAGAAATTCACCGAGATCCGTCTTCCTGTGCTCGCGATCTTCAACGTGCCGCATTCACCGGTCTTTAGGCGCACCATGGAGGACCAGGCCAAAGCCTTCGCGGCCGAGGTGCCCCAGGCGCACATTGTCCGAATCGAGAATGCCGACCACTACCTGTTTCAAAGTAAAGAGGCTGATGTCGTCCGCAAAATAAATGAGTGGGTTACATCTCTGCCCAGCAAGGATTAGTGGCGCGTGATGCAAAGCCACTAATCCTCATCGAGTGCATTATCGCCAATGCGCTCACCGAGGCGAATCGGTCCCCGTTTAGTCGCCTTATAACGATTGACCACGACAGATCGGATCACCGGCAATCCAGGCCGCAACGCTCCGGCAGAAGGCCGGCACTCCCCCCTGCGCCCCCGCGCAACTTCTCCATACCGGGCAACAAAGCAACATTGAGATACGTTTCCGCAGAAATCCAGCCTGTTTTTA
>JARLGF010000040.1 GCA_031296165.1 Occallatibacter sp.
GTTTCAGCCCAGTCGATGCAGCCGTCGGTGATGCTCTGGCCGTAGACCAGGGGCTTGCCGGCGACCAGCTTCTGTGCTCCCGCGACGAGGTTGCTCTCAATCATGACGCCGACGATGTTGTTGTTGCCGGCGGCGATCTGGCCGGAGACATCGTGGCAAACATCGATCTGGCGGGTGTAGTCCTTGTTGCTGTTGGCGTGGCTGCAGTCGATCATGATGCGCGGCTCGATGCCGGCCTTCTGCATCTGATGGGTGGTCTGCGCCACGGCCTCGGCCGTGTAGTTGACCATTTTGCGGCCGCCGCGCAGGATGATGTGGCAGTCGGGATTGCCGGTGGTGACGAAGATGGCGGACTGGCCGTGCTTGGTGTGTCCAAGAAAGGTGTGGGAGTGCGCCGCGGAGAGAATGGCGTCGATGGCGATCTGCACGTCGCCGGAGGTGCCGTTCTTGAAGCCCACCGGGCAGGAGACGCCGGAGACGAGCTGGCGGTGCACCTGGCTCTCCGTGGTGCGCGCGCCGATGGCGCCCCAACTGACCAACTCGGCAATGTACTGCGGAGAGATCATGTCGAGGAATTCGGTGCCCGTGGGGACGCCCATCTCGGCCAGGTCCAGCAGCAGATTGCGCGCCAGGCGCAGGCCGTCGTTGATCTTGTAGGACTGATCGAGGTAGGGATCGTTGATGAGCCCCTTCCAACCGAGGGTGGTGCGGGGCTTCTCAAAATAGACGCGCATGACGAGGCACAGTTCGCTGGAAAACTCGGCAAGGGCGGATTTGAGTAGGGCGCCGTATTCGCGCGCGGCCCTGGTGTCATGAATGGAGCAGGGACCGACCAGCACCAGCAGGCGGGGATCGCGCCGCTCAAGAATCTTCACAATTTCAGTACGGGCGTTGTAGATGGTGGCCGATGCGGCTTCAGTGACCGGCCGTTCCTCTTCGAGAAAGACGGGAGGAAGAACAACTTTGGTCCATTTGATGCGAATGTCGTCTATGGTGTGGAACATGGCTCGCTTCCTGACGGTACGCATCCCGGTCCGGGGAAAAAACCGGCTGGTGAGATCGACTCGTCCTCTTTAAAATCTATCAGCCCGAGGGGGAGTGGGGTGCGCCGAGGAGCGAGTGGGCCGCTGGAGCTGACTCTGCCTAGTGCGGGTATCGCCGCTCACCGGCATTGAGCGCCACACCCAACTGATTCTGCTCGGGGGGCAAGGGGCAGGTGGCGTAGTTGGTGTAGGCGCAGGGCGGATTTTCCAGCCGGTTGAAGTCCAGAGTCAGCAGGCCCGGCTTGTCCAGGCCGTGGTCCGGGAGGCCGGTGTGCAGAAATCGCCCGCCTTCGTAGGTGGTGGTCTTGCTGGTTTCATCCCGGAGGATGAAGAAGAGCGTCTTGCCCGAGGGGTCTTCCATGACCGGCTCCAGGCGCAGGATTTCGCCGTCGAGTGTGAACTCGGCAACGCCGGGCGAGGGCAGGTCGAGCGTGGCGCCGAGGACGGTGGGAATCTTTTCAATGTGCGGCGGGGTGAAGGGAATCCAGTGGGCCGTGACGCGAAAATCCGGGTTGGGCGCGTACCAGTTGAGCCCGTGGAAGAGAGTGCGCGCGGGCGAATCGGCGCTTTTGATCCGCAGCACGTAACGCTCTCCGCGGCTCAGTACCACCAGGGTCAGGCCGCGCCAGGAAATGGTCGAGGGCTTTGCGCCGGAGACGGCCAGGGGGCCTTCGCGCGCGGGGCTGCCGTCGATTTGCAACTCAGGCGGGAAACCGCCGGCAGGGGCCAGCAACTGGACCGTAGTACCGCTCACGGTGATCAGGCCCAGATGCGCGGGGGCCGGGGCTTGCAGGCGGATGCGGCTGGCGGCATCGGAACCAACGGAGTTGATTCCGGGCTTGAGCCATTCCAGTCCCGCGAGGGTGAGCCAGCCATCCGGTGCGGCAAGCTGCTGTTCGCGCTGTGTGCGCCAGGAGGCCAGTTCGTGCAGCCACGAGTCAGTGTTTGTTGAGGAGTGAGCTGAGCCGGCCGGCGTCTGACCGGGTTGGGCATGCAGGGGCAGCCCGGCTGCGGCGGGCAAGAGCGCCAAAGCCAACGCAAACATCTGTGCAGAGCGGCTTATCATTGCGGGACACTCCTTTGGCGGAATTCGGCTGTTGCTGTGAGGGTTCCAGGGAACAGCCTATTTTACGCGCAGACTGCGTGCGGGGGCGATTAGCAGGCGTGCCGGCGCAATCTGTATCTGCCCAGGGTTTTCGCCAGCGTGGTGCGCTTGCATTGGCAAGCGCCGAACACTCATAGAGGGAACAGCAGCGTAAACTGCTTGCTTGGAACTCGGAGCGATTCCGAGAGAGGTGAATGAAATGAACAGGGCGCTTCGCGCGGGTTTTGCGCTTCTTTTATGTGTGCCGGGATTTGCCAGTGCGCAACCGTCTTCCAATCAGGCTGGAGCAGCCGCGCAGTCTGTGACGGCGCCCGCACCTCAGCAGCAAGGTCCGGTGCCGGCTCAGGGTACCGCGCCTGCGCCGGTGAACGTCAGGGAGGGCCGCATCAAGCTGGACGTTCTGGTGACGGACAAGGCGGGGAATCCGGTGGAGGGACTGACGCAGCAGGATTTTACGCTCCTGGACAACGGGCAGGCCCGACCGATAGCGGCGCTTCACGCATTTGAGGGAATAGTCCATCCGCCCGATCCTCCGGTTCAGGCGATTGTGCTTCTGGATGCGGTCAACATGAGATATTCCACGATGCTTCAGGCGCGGGTGGGCATTGACAGGTTTCTGCGCGCGAACGGAGGGCATCTGGCCCTGCCGACCGTGGTTTTTGTCTTCACCGAGCAGGGGGTCGAGGGCACCCAGCAGTCCACCACCGATGGCAATAAACTAGCCGACAGTTTGAAGGAGATAAACAGCCATTTTCGCTCATCGGACGTGAGGCCCGGGGGGGAAGGATTTGGAGACGCGAAGCGCCTGGCGCTATCGGTACAGGCAATGATGATGATTGCGCAGAATGAAGCGAAGCAGCCGGGAAGGAAGTTACTGCTCTGGGTCAGCACCGGCTGGCCGATGGAGACAGGTATAAGCAAGAATTCTACTGACAAGTTGCAGCGCGTTACATTTAATTCGATCGTGGCGCTGTCAAACATGCTGCGCGAGGCGCGTGTTACGGTTTACAGCGCTACGTTGGGATATTCGAATTATCAGACGGCCCTGTACCAACAGTTTTTAAAAGGGGTGTCGTCGTCCAGGCAGACGAGTGTCAACAACGTGAATTTGAAGGTACTCGCCATTCAATCCGGTGGGCGCGTGCTGGGTCCGGAGAACGATCCTGCGCCGCAACTGGCGAGTTTCATGCAGGACGGCGGGGCATATTACACGCTGTCTTTCGACCCACCACAGGCCAAAGGGCCGGACGAGTACCACGACTTGCAGGTGCAGGTGGGCAAGCCGGGGTTGAAGGTGCGGACGACAACCGGCTACTACGACGAGCCGTAGCCGGCTCATTGGACCACAACACCTGGCCGGCACAGCCTGCCTGCGCAGTACAGGCCTGGATTTATCTTCAGGCCGCAGCAGGCATTCCTGGCGCCTTGACAGGCTATTCTGCTCTCCCTAGAATTAAAGAGGAGAGCTTTACCGTTTTTCCGGTATAAACGCTAGAAAGATAAGCGGTTAGTAGAAGGCGATCCAGGTCGGGACGAGGCTTGGAAACGGTTCTTCCGGTCATGCGGCAGCCAGAGCGGAGAGCGGGGAAGATGGCAGATGCGCGTATCAGTCCGCGAGAGCGGCTGGTGCTTACAGCGATTATCGAGCTGTACATCGCGACCGGCGAACCGGTGGCATCGCAGGCGCTTGCGCATTTTATGGCCA
>JARLGF010000041.1 GCA_031296165.1 Occallatibacter sp.
GGCCAGGGACTTTGAATTCGGGGACCAGTCGAACTCGAAGACGTGGAGATTGGCGGGCGTCACCTGCAATGCGTTCGGCGCGGCCACGTCCAGGCGCGTTACGGCGACGCGCTGGATTTCAACGCCGTCCTCGCCAATGACGCCGGCGGGGGGCTTCATGGCCGCGAGAGCGCCGGCGGGACGGGTGGCGCCTTCGACGTAGAGGAAAGCAATGGATTCTCCGTCGGGCGAGAAGGCCGGCGCACCCACGTAGCCGTTCAGCACTGTGAGGCGGTGCGCGGGGGCGCCGTCAAGACGGGCGCTATAGAGGTCCGTCTGCTCCTCGGGGTGGGCGCAGTCAGAGAAGAAAACGAGGGTGGCGGAATTGGGGGACCAGGCGATTTCTCCCTCGTGGCAGTGCCGGCCGGGGGCGGCGGCGGAGATGCGCTGGCTGCCGGCCAAGTTGCCGAGGGGAGCCACGCGAATCTCCGCGCCTTCCGGCGCGAGCTGAATCCAGGCAAGATGCTTGCCGTCGGGCGCAAGGGCGACCTGGCCGACAGAGCTGCCGCTATTGAGGCCGCGCAGCACCTCTTCCATGTGGGCACGGTCGGGGACCGGGGCAGCGGTCTGCGCCCATGTGGCAGGAAGGCCGATTGCGGAACAGAGGAAGAAAGCAGAGACAGCAATCAGTACGACGCGGAGAGACCTGCTAAAGGAATGCAAAAACATAGGGAAATGTTAACAGCGCAGGGAGTTAGGAACTAGAAATACAGCGGGGCAAGGTTCGAGGTGCTCCAGGCCTCAGAACAAATCGAGACCTGGAGCGCCACGTTTTTTACTGCTGCCCCGCGGAGCTAGGCCTGCCGGTGGGGCTGTTCAAGCCAAGGCTGGCGCATTACCACTTACCACAATTTTTTTGGATAATAGCCGGCTTCAATGAGGCGGCGGATGCTTTCGACGGCGCGTGAATGGTCTTCGCGGTAGGTGACACCAAACCAGGAATCGCCGCAACGCAGGACTTTGACCCGCGCCTCGCCGGCTACAAGGAATTCATTCACCGTGCTGGGGATGTAACACTCCGCCTGAAGGTCCGCGCCATGAATCTGCAGAAACTTCAGGAAGTGCTCGCCCAGTTGCGGAAACACCTGGGGTGTAAATCCCCACATGTTCATGGAGACGATTTCGTCGCCAGTGAGCCGGGTTTCGCGGCCTTCCGCATCGGTGTTACGGGCATGTCCGCCGTCGCGTTCGATCGCTTTGAGTTCGACAATTTTCTCAAGGTAGCCTTTGCCGTCTACCTGGCAAACGCCGCGGGCCACCGCTCCGAATTCGGAGAGAGTCTTGCGCAGTACCAAGCCGACGGTGGCATAGTCCGTGGTTCCAGACTGCAGATGATGGGCCAGGGCACGGTAGCTCTCAGCACCATAGAAGTCATCGACATTAATGACCGCAAAGGGTTCATGGATGGTGGCGGCGGCCATGAGAATGGCGTGGGTTGCGCCCCATGGCTTGGTGCGGCCGGCAGGGACGCGGAATCCCGGAGGGAGCTTATTGAGTTCCTGATGGAGGTATTCCACGGCAATATGCTTTTCAAAGTGCGCGCCGAGCCTTTCCCTGATTTGCTGCTCGATGTCTCTGCGGATGACGACGATGACCCTGCCGAAGCCGGCTCGGCGGGCGTCAAAGACGGAATAGTCCATGATGGTTTCGCCACCGGGACCAACCGGTTCAATCAGTTTGAGGCCGCCGTAACGGCTGCCCATGCCAGCTGCCAGGACGAGAAGCGTTGGATTGATCATGGTCTTCATCCTTTCTCTTAGGTTGAGTCATGCATGGTTTGGGAGGCAGACTGTTGAGCGTGATCGCTGCAAAGAGGGAAGGCGCGCGGCGGTGAAGCCGCAGCAGCAAGCGAAGGAATGCAGTTTACGGGTGCGGAGGTTCCGCTTGAAGGTTCTGGAGCGAACGGGATGTTCGGACAGCACAGTGGTTTCCATAGCCAGAAACCTCTGGTACGGCGAAGCGTGTAGAAGCGGATCAGCCTGACTGCGCCTGCCGTGCCCGTTTTGTACGCAGAAGTGTAGCACTCCCGCTATGCAATGGGACATGCAACCCTGGATGTGCTTCTGAATCTTTTTTTTGAAAGCGGTGACTGGAGGGGTTCATGGTATTCCACCCTCGAACTAAAACGATCGATTCCTTCGACGCCAACCCAGCACCGCCCATACCTTCGCCAATGAAGCAGGACACTGCGCTTGCCGATTCAGAAAGTCCACGATCTCTCCCCATCCTTGACCCCGTGCCGCGCACTTCCGTATCCTGCCAGCGTTCCGCGAGTTGGACAACTCCCCAATCCAACCCGTTTGAGGGAGAGCCCGCATGAGCAGCACCGCCCCGGCCGCAACTGCCGCCTCTCTGCCCTTTCTGGTTCGCCGCGCGGCAGTTCTGGGCGCCGGAACCATGGGCTCCCGCATCGCCGCCCACCTGGCCAATGCCGGAATCCCTGTTTTTCTACTCGACCTGATTCCAAGTGGCGACGGCCCCAGAAACCGCCTCGCCAACGCCGCCCTTGAAGCCCTTTCCAAAGCCAAACCCACCGCCTTCTTTGAGCCTTCGCTCGCGGCTCTCATCACCCCTGGCAACTTTGACGACGACCTGCCCAAACTGGCCCAGTGCGATTGGGTCATTGAAGCCGTCGCGGAAAATCTAGCCATCAAGACCGCCCTCCTGGCCCGCGTCGTACCCCATCTCGCGCCCCATGCCGTGCTCACCACCAACACCTCCGGCCTGCCCCTGGCGCAGATCGCCGCCGGTCTCGCAAGCCACAGCAGCCGTTTCTTCGGCACGCATTTCTTCAACCCCCCGCGCTATATGCGCCTGCTTGAGGTCATTTCCACCGCCGCATCCGATCCCGCAGTCGTCGCTGCTTTCGCAGGCTTTGCCGATCGCACACTCGGCAAGCAAGTGGTCTTTGCCAACGACACGCCCAACTTCATCGCCAACCGCATCGGCATCGCCGTCCTGTTCAACGCGGCCAATCTGATGCTGCAGCAGGGACTCAGCATCGAAGAAGCCGACGCGCTCACCGGTCCTGCCATCGGCTGGCCGCGCACCGGCACCTTCCGCCTCGCCGATCTGGTCGGCATCGACATCCTGGGCCATGTCGCCGCCAACTTCCCTCAAGGCGTTACACAGGGGAGCTTTTCCGCCATTCTGGAAGAATTGCTCAAGCGCGGCTGGCTTGGAGATAAATCCGGGCAGGGCTTTTACAAAAAATCCCGCGGCGCCGACGGCAAAGACCTGCGCCAAGTCCTCGACCTCGCGACATTCGACTACCGTCCCTCAATCAAGCCCGCTCTTCCCGCCCTGGAAATGGCGAAAAACGCGGCCACGGCGCCCGAACGTCTGCGCGTGCTCCTCGCCAACGACCCCGCCAAAGACAAGGCAGCAGCCTTTCTCTGGCCTTTTCTCGCGGCCCTGTGGAACTACGCCGCAGACCGCATAGGCGAAGTGGCATCCGACGCCGTCTCCATCGACCGAGCCATGCGTGCCGGCTTCAACTGGGAGCTGGGCCCCTTTGAAATGCTCGACGCGGCCGGCGTAGCCTCCACCGTCGCTCGCATGAAGTCCCTCGGCCTGCAGGTAAGTCCGCGCCTTGAAGCTCTTCTCTCCGCCGGCCAGTCCTCCTGGTACGCAGACGGCGACCGTATGTGCTTCCAGCCCGCCACCGGCCAGCTCGAACCTGTTTCCGCTCTTCCCGGACACGCACGCGTCGCGGATTTCCGCCGCTCCCACAAAGTTATCCGCACCAACCCTGGCGCTTCGCTGGTCGATCTTGGCGACGGCATTGGCTGCATCGAACTCCATTCCCTCAAAAACGCCATTGGCGGCGATGTGCTCTCCCTGGTCTCCTCCGTGCTCCATCCCTCCTCCGATGCGGTGCGCGACTTTGCCGGTTTTGTGATTACCGGCGACCGCGACAACTTCTCGGTCGGCGCCAACCTCATGCAGTTGCTCCTCATCGCCCAGGAGGGCGAGTGGGAAGAGCTGGCTGCCGTCATCAACGGCTTCCAGCAGATGACCGCAGCCATCAAGTTCTGCCCGCGCCCGGTTGTTGCCGCGCCCTTTGGCCTCACCCTCGGCGGCGGCGCGGAGATATGCCTGCACGCCGCCCGACGCCAACCCCATGCGGAAACCTACATCGGCCTGGTTGAGGCCGGTGTAGGACTGGTTCCAGCCGGAGGCGGCACCAAGGAGATGCTGCTCCGCGCCATCGATTCCGCCCTCTCGTTGGTTCCGCCCGACCCCCGCGAGCAAAACGCAGGTCAGGCCTCGCGCTTTGCCCAATCGGCAGAGCTGGCGACAGCGCTTCGCCGCACCTTTGAAACCATCGCCCTCGCCAAGGTCTCCACCTCGGCCGCCGAGGCCCGTTCGCTCGGCCTGCTCGCGCCCGCCGACCGCATCACCATGAATCGCGAGCGCCTGCTTCTCGATGCCAAAGCGCAGGCAGCAGTGCTGGCCGACTCCGGCTACACCGCTCCGCAGCCGCGCACCGCCATTCCCGCTCCCGGCATCGCGGCCCTGGCCATGCTTCAAGCCGGCGCCTTCCTCATGGGAGAAGCCGGCTACGCCTCAGAGCACGACCTGAAAGTCGCTCGCTGGACGGCTTACATCCTTGCCGGCGGTCGCGTGACAGCAGGTTCTCCGCTCACGGAGCAGTACCTGCTCGACCTTGAGCGCGAGGCATTTCTCTCCCTCTGCGGCGAGCGCAAGACTCAGGAGCGCATCGCTTTTACCCTCAAGACCGGCAAGCCACTCCGGAACTGACTTTGACGTATGTACGTACGTATGAGACGATGATTTCTTATGGAGGATCATCATGTATCACGACCCGAAGACGGTACTTTCGCCAAAAGAAAGAGTCGAGTCCGTCGAGGTTATTTTTGACAAGGGACCGGTGGACTTCAGTTGGTCAGTCGCGCGTCTCAAATGGGATGGTTCGTCCGTTGTGGGCATTCGTTGGAATGGAGACCGCACCAGCACCAAAGGTTTGCCCCAAACCCGCGGAAATCCTACATGGTTTGTTGTTCCAAATGAGCTTGCCGATGCCGTTCTCAATGCCGCTCGAGAATGGAGCAGAGCAAAGCAGGACGACCTGGAGGAAGGCTACCGTTTGATGGCTGCCGACGATAAGCAAGAGGCTGAAGCTGAGGAGTGGACAGAAGGGTTGATCGGCGATGCCTATTGAACGAGGTGAGGTTTACTGGGTCAACTTCGATCCCAGTGTGGGAGGGGAAATTCGCAAGACCCGCCCAGCCATCGTGTTATCGAACAATGCGGCTAACACACATTTGAACCGGGTTCAGGTGGTCCCAATCACTTCAAATACGGACCGCCTTTATCCCGGTGAGGCTTTTATAAATCTCAATGCAGAGAAGCGGAAAGCGATGGCAGCGCAATTGACTACGGTTAGCAAACAGAGGCTGACTGGAAAGATGGGAACCCTGAGCAGAGAGGATATGACCAGGGTAGAGGTTGCAGTTCTGCTTCAATTAGGCATAAATTGCTCCTGAGAATTACGCCATGGTTCGCGCAAATTTAAGACAAAGCGGATGGGGCCTGAGCGCATGGTTCTGCGCCTGCCTGCTCGTCCCCGCTCAGCCGCAACCGCCCCCCGCCCAGCTTACGGAGACAGGTAAAGTCGTCTTCGCAGGCGACACTACCCCCTACCTCATTCGCCGCCTTCCGGTCAGCTCATTCCCCTATCTGCCCGCCGCGATTCAGGATCAGCTCAACCTCCGCGGCTGCCTGATCCCGCAAACCTACCAGGCGCGCCGTCCTGAGAACGTGGTCCATGCCAGCCTGGAGCGCAACGGCTCCTCCGACTGGGCCGTTCTCTGCTCAGTGCGCGGAACCGTCTCACTCCTGGTCTTTTTTGACAGCAGTTCTGCCCCGCCGGCTGTGCTGGCCACCGCGCCTGAGACCGAGCGCTTGCAGGTCCACGACACCAGCGGCGTTCTCGGCTTCAACTGGGGCATCGATCCCGCATCTCCTGAGCAGATCCATGAGGCCCAGAGTTCCATGGAGCACCGCCCGCCGCGCCTGGACCACGACGCCCTTGCCGATTCGGTCGTTGACCGCCGCACGGTCTACCACTTTTATTCCAAGAGTGCCTGGACCCTGGTGGCTTTGGAGGAGTAGTACGCTCTTCCGCAGAACCATGCCTGCCAGGTTGACCGCTCTGTGCGTCTCCAGCTATTGATTACTGTGCCGGGCCAGCAAACTTGAAGGAGCATTACCCATGCCGGAAGCCGTCCTTGTCAGCGCTGTTCGCACTCCCGTTGGCCGCGCTCCCAAAGGCGCCTTGTCCACCACCCGCCCCGACGATCTTGCGGCAATTGCATTGAGCGGAGCGTTGGACAAGATTCCGGCCCTGGATCGAGCCGAAATCGACGATGTGATCCTTGGCTGCGCACAGCCCGAAGGCGAGCAAGGCTGGAACATCGCCCGCTGGGCGGTTCTGCGCGCCGGGCTGCCGGTTAGCATTCCCGGCGTTACCGTCAACCGCCTCTGCTCCTCCGGCCTGGAGGCCATCGCCCTTGCCGATCAGCGCATCCGCTCCGGCGGAGATCGCGTCGTCGTTGCCGGCGGCACAGAATCCATGAGCCTGATTCCACTGGGTGGGCTTAAACCCAGCCCCAACCCTTACATGGCAGAGCATTACCCGGCCTCCCTCCTGACCATGGGCCTCACCGCGGAGCGCGTCGCCCGTCACTACAGCGTCTCCCGCGATGACCAGGATGCATTCGCCCTGTTAAGCCACCAGAAAGCCGTAGCCGCTCAAGCAGCCGGCCGCTTTAACGAAGAACTCATTCCGGTCAAAGTCACAAGCTCTGTCCCCGGAACGAAAGCCGGTAAGCCCCAGGTTACGGAAACAATTTTTGCCACCGACGAAGGCCCCCGCACAGGCACCTCCTCTGAAGCCCTGGCCAAACTCAAGCCCGCTTTTCACGCGCAGGGAACCGTCACCGCCGGCAACACTTCGCAGATTTCCGACGGAGCTGCCGCAACCATCCTGATGGAAGCCGGCCGGGCAAGGGAACTGGGCATTGGCCCGCTCGCCCGCCTGGTTGCCTACGCCGCCACCGGATGCCTTCCGGAGGAGATGGGCATCGGCCCCATTGCCGCCATTCCCAAGGCTCTGCGCCGCGCCGGGCTCACGCTCAACGACATCGGCCTCATTGAATTCAACGAAGCCTTTGCCGCGCAGGTCCTTGCCGTCAGCCGCGTCCTCTCGCTCGACCCGGAACGTATCAACGTCAACGGAGGCGCCATTGCGCTGGGCCATCCCCTCGGCTGCACCGGCGCCAAGCTCACCGCCACGCTCCTCGGCGAGATGCGCCGCCGTGAGGTGCGCTACGGCATGGTCACTATGTGCGTGGGTGGCGGGATGGGCGCCGCCGGGATCTTTGAACTGCTGTGAGAGCAGGCCGCGGAATCAACTGCTGCAGCGTCTACCCCCGGCCTTGTATGCCCCACTTCCATCACTGCGTAAATTCTATTAACTATTATGGAATGAACTATTTGAAACATTAATATATTAACCAATCAGTAACATAAAAACACTGTTTTTGCCTCTAAGTGCGCTGTTTTTCGTTTGTCGCACCTTTCGCGCTTTCCCGGTCTTGCCTGCAGGCTCTGACCTTGCAGGCCTAGCTGCGAATCGACCTGTTGCGCCGCTGGTTGCTTGCCAACCGGGTAACCGCTCTGTATTATCGAAGATGCCTATCAAGCGGCTGACGCGGGCCACCCGGAATCGGGCAGAGCAAGCTCGCCGCCGAGCAGGAAATCTTCGACGACCAGTTCAATTGTTATCAGGCTGCGCGCGGCGAAAGCTCATATAGGCAGGGCATCACCTGAGAAAAGCATTGACTGCAGCGTTTCGATCCCGATCTACGGACGAAGATATTGCAAGGCGGCTCAAGTATTTTCCAGAGAGAACAGAATGTAGGCCACACCAGCTGAGACGGCGACACCAATACACCGAGGCTCCCGGCGAGAGGTCTTCATCGCGAGAGTAGAGAGTACGAGAGCCTTGAAAAATCGCCACTTGCTGCGCGGTAACTCAGAGAAGTGCTTGTGGCACCAGGAAATCCTGCCAGTCAGCGTGAAAATACCGCTCTCCAGCAGCTTGCCCGATGCTCTGCAGTCATTGGACCGCCAACCGTTGTGTCCCTTGTGCAAACCTGGACAGACGGCAGGCAGGTAAAGCTCATTACCCGATAAGAAATCGGCTGTACCTAGAACTCAATGCACCGAATCGCACAGTGCCAGGAAGTACACGCATGACGATAGAAACGACTACGCCCCAGACCGATCTGGGGCCAGCTCTGGACAATGGCCAGGGACAATCGCAAGGGCATCGCCGCCGCCGCCGCCGTCGCAAGAACAAAACCAGCCAGCAGGGTGCGCCCCAGGCGCAACAGCCCCAGGCACAGCAACAGCCTCCCCCGGCGCAACCTCAGGCGCAAGCCGCACCGCCCAGACCTGCCGCGGCGCACCAGGCCCAGAACCAGGGACGGAAGAAGAAGAAATTCTTCCAGAAGGGTTCGGCTCCGCCAGCGCAACCCGGCAACAGCCTGGCTTCCCCTTCACAGGGCAAACGCAAGAGCCGGCAGAAGGGCCCGCGCGAGTTTGTCGGTCCCATGGACCACAGCTACCGCATCGTCAATGGCAATATAGCCGACGGACCGCCGTCCACCATACAAATGATGAGCAACGGTCACGCCAGCCATTATCAGGATTCTTACGCGCCGCAAGCGGCGGTTCCCATCCGCGAAGACGCGCCGACACGCATCTACTGTTTCATTGAAGATCTGTTCTTCCTGGCCAAGATTCAGGAGACGGCACGCAAGCTGGGCGTAAAGGTCGAGTTCATCAAGGGCGATAAGGAATCCGTTGCCAAGATCACCGATGTGCCCGAGGCCGAACGGCCAACTCTGCTGGTCTTCGACCTGAATAACCTGAACGCCAAGCCGATGACGCTGATTCCCAAGCTCAAGACCAAGCTGAAGAAGGCCACCTCGATCATTGGTTTTCTCAATCATCTGCAGGGCGACCTGAAGATGAAGGCCATCGAGGCCGGGTGCGACACGGTGATGCCGCGGTCGGCATTTTCGCAGAGCCTGCCCAACCTGCTTCGCCGCTACGGCGTGGAAGAGGAAGAAGAATACGCCCAGCAGCCGATGTAATGCGGACCGGCCGTATGCGTGAAATGAAGAAGGGCGCACCCAGACTGGGCGCGCCCTTCTTGTTTTTTTAGCCTCAGACAGCACTTACCCCGGGGGCCAGGAAAGTTGGCGGCCGCCGAGCAGGTGCAGGTGGAGATGTTCCACGGATTGGCCTCCGTCCTCGCCGGTATTCACAACGATGCGGTAGCCCTTGGCGAGGTCTTTATCCCGCGCGATTTTGGCTGCTGCCAGGAGCAGGTGTCCCAGCAACTCGCGATTCTTTTCATTGGCATCGCTCAACGAGGCGATGTGCTCGCGCGGGACGATGAGCACATGCACCGGCGCCTGAGGATTGACGTCAGCGAAGGCGTATAGAAACTCATCCTGGTAGACGGCGGTGGAGGGGATTTTCCCTTCAACGATTTTGCAGAACAAACAGCTCATAGCGTGACCAGTGTACACGGATGCATTTATGAAGAGATACAGGCTGCCGGCAAAATCTCAGCAGCACAATTTTCGGTTTCATTTCGAGAGTTGCCGTTTTCCGAAGGGCTACTCCGGCTGGCTCAACCCGACTCCAGAATCATGTTCGCGTACTGAATCGTCTCGCCGGTGCGAATGAGGCCGATGGCCTGCGGAACGCGCTTCTTGAACTCGATGTGCGGTTCAAAAACCAGGGGGACCCCCTCAAAGGCGAGTTCGAACGCACGGCGCGTTTCCGCAGTGTTTGCGGCGTGAAACTCAACAGCCATGAAGGCCCTGGCGATGTTGTAGTTGGCGCGAATGGCCCGGAGCACTTCAAGCACGCGGGGAATGTCGTCGTGCAGGGAAATATCGACGGTCTCGATCTGCGGCCAGAAAGGAAAACCGCGGTCGGCAATTACCAGCGTATTGGTGTGCCGCACGCGGCAGAGCAGCGAGTTGATGTGCGGGTTCAAGATGCCTGACTTCAACATGCGATCAAGGCTCCCTGGCGGATTGGGCACATTTGTTCTGCGCACACAACCGCAAGACGCAGTTTAACGAGACATCCCATGCGCGCACAAATGCTGATAGCGGCTAACAACCGCGAAACCAGTCTCACCGGTGTTGGCAAGGAGCGGATCAACTGGTGTGGTCCAGCAGGATCTTCCAGCCTTGCGGCCCTTTGTGCCAAACCAGGGAAAATATGCCGTCGTCTTTTTTTGCCTCGCCTTTGGCGGTGCGTTCCAGGTGAAAATTTCCGGTCACCACGGCATACTCGACCTGACCACAGGAGCCGGGGAGCAGGCGCACATCGAGATTGGTGTAAGTCAGTGTCCCCATCTGCGCTGCGCTGGTATACGCCTTGCTGTAGCGCTCCAGGATGGGCCCGTAACCCTTGCGTACCGTGGCGCCAATGAAGGTGGTCTGCGGAGAGTCTTCATAGGTCTGCATGAAGGCGGAAATGTCGGCACGATTCCAATCCGCGGCCTGCGCCGCCATGGCCGCGCGAATCGCCGCCTCGTCGCCGCCATTTGCCTGTGCGAAGACGGCCGTACCGGCGCAGATCAACACCAAGACGAGCAATATCCTCTTCATTCGTATCCCTCCGCGTTCAGCTTACATGGTCGCCATGTCCGCGGATGACCGGGATGCAACACAGGCAATCGCAGTAGTCTTATATCCATGAATTCGACAGCCATCCTCATCATCGCAGCCGTCTTCGCAATCTTCCTTTTGCTGAAGCGTTCCGGCCAGGTCTCCGCCAAAGACGCACAGACGTATTTGAAAAGCGGCGCTTTGGTCATCGATGTGCGCAGCGCAACCGAATTCAGCTCCGGTCATCTGCCCAATGCCATCAATCTTCCGCTCGGCGAGATTGAATCCAGCCTGCCCCGCCGTGTGCAAGATAAGAAACAGGTTCTTCTGCTGCACTGCCAGAGCGGAATGCGCAGCGGAGTGGCCAGGAAGAAACTGATTGCGCTCGGTTACAGCAACGCCTTCAACCTGGGTTCCTATGGGCGCGCGGCGCAGATTGTGAACGGGAAGTAGGCCGTCTCCGATCACGGAAGAGTCATCGGCGGCATCACGCTGAGTTGCATCTCATGGACAGGCCAGTTCATCGCCGTACGCGTGCGACTATAACCGCGGCCAGGGCGTGCGCAATTGAATCTCATTTGAGGGGCCGTTGGATATAGACTTGGCTGTTCGGTATTTCAGAGAGGTTTCCCGGTATGCCAACTACCATGCAGGCCGTCGTCAAGGCTCACGCTGCGCCCGGCATCGAATTGCGCGAAGTACCGATTCCCACGCCCGGCCCCGGTGAAGTACTTGTCCGTGTGCAGGCCGCCAGCGTCTGCGGAACCGACCTCCACATCTTCAACTGGGACCCGTGGGCGCAGGGACGCATCCATCCGCCGCTGATACCGGGGCATGAGTTCTCAGGCGCGGTGGCAGGAGTGGGCAGCGGCGTGACCACGGTGCGCGAGGGCGACCTGGTAAGTGCGGAGATGCATGTGGCGTGCGGCAAGTGTATGCAGTGCCGCATCGGCGAGGCGCATATATGCCAGCACGTCCGCATTCTGGGCGTGGACGCGGACGGGGCTTTTGCCGGCTACGCCATCATTCCGGAAACCAACATCTGGAAGCTGTCGGCCTCGATTCCGCATGAATACGCATCGCTGCTGGACCCGCTGGGCAACGCGGTGCATACCGTGCTGGCCGGGCCCATCGCGGCGCAAACGGTCGTGGTCACCGGCTGCGGAGCCATCGGGCTGTTTTCAATTGCGGTGGCCAAGGCCTGTGGCGCGGCAAAAGTGTTTGCCATTGAAGTAAATGCCCACCGGAGGCAGGTGGCCGCCGAGATGGGTGCCGATCTTGTTCTCGATCCCGCTGCCGACAACATTGAGAAGCAGATTCTTGAAGCTACCGGGGGCACGGGGGTGGATGTGCTGCTGGAGATGTCAGGCCATCCCGAGGCAATCCGGCAGGGTTTTGCCCTGCTGCGGACCGGCGGACGCGCTTCCCTGCTGGGGATTCCGTCACGGCCGTTCGAGCTGGACTTTGCCCGGGACATCATCTTCAAGGGCGCTCATGTGCAGGGCATCAACGGGCGCAAGATGTTCGAGACCTGGTTCCAGATGGAGGCGCTGCTGGCCACGGGCAAGCTGAACCTGGAGCCGGTGATTACCCACCGCCTGAAGCTGAGCGAGTTTGAGCACGCGATGGAGTTGCTGCGCACCGGAGAGGCGATCAAGGTTGTGATGAAGCCGGAATAGGGCACCGGTTGAGGTCAGAGGTCTTTCGACTTTGCCGCAAACAGCGCTTTTCCGTTCCATGACATGCTTTACACTTCCGCACGAGCGCGGTGGCACCAGAAGGGCGCCGGGGAGGCGATAAGGGGTGTGCCCAGCTCATAACCAGTTGGTACCCCCCCTCCCCCCCCTATGTTTTTAGTCATGTTCTCCAGTTTCAACGAGATATGTAGGGGGTACCGCCGCAAAAATTAGATTCTAAAGGAGTTATATGCCAAAAATTAGATAACAAAGGACTTAATGGAGTTTTTGGGCACTTTTTGAGGTTGCTGTACCGCAATCCGGTATTTAGGCACTTTTGCATCGGTCTGAATCGTCCTTCAAGTGCAGTTCCTTCTGGTCGTGAAACAGCAGCAAAGGCCCGGGACTGACGTCCCCCTACTCTCTACAGAATTCACTACCTCGGCTTTGAAAATCGCTCTAGAAACGATTGTGCGCCTTGAGAGGGGAATTATCTGCAACAGGCAGGGAAATTGGGATGTGGTGCAGCCGCCCTCATGCTGGGGGTGAAGCTGCGGCTGATTCGCGTAGCGCAATGGCTGCAATCTGGTGGAGCATGCCTTTGAAGATAAAGTAATGGATTGGATACAGCGCGTACCAATACAGAAGCCCGCTGAGTCCTGCCGGATCGAAGATTGCGGTTTGCCGAATCACCGAGCCATCGCTGGTTGGTTCAACTTCAAACTGAAGCCACGCACGGCCCGGCACTTTCATCTCCGCGACCAGGTTCAGCCTGCGGCCC
>JARLGF010000003.1 GCA_031296165.1 Occallatibacter sp.
GTCACGCCCGCCTTGATCGCCATCTCCACCGTTGCCGTGAAAGTCGCCTCCCGGTCAGACGGCAGCCCGAAGATGAATGACCCCAGCACATGTACGCCATGCTTTTTGAATGTCTGCAGCTGCTTGGCCAGCGCCTCGCCGGAGTAGTTCCAATCCTTGAACACTGCCTTCAGACCTTCCGGCGTCACCGCTTCCACACCCACCAGCGCACCCTTGATGTTGGCCTTCTTCATCGCATCCAGATAGATCGGGTCTTCGCCCGCCTCCATCGTCATTTGCGTAAAGAACACCATGTCCTTGGGCAGCTTGGCCAGTTCTTCCATCAGCGCAAACCGCTCCGCCCTGATCTTCGTCAGCTCTTCCACTTTGGCGGTGTTGTTCTGCTCCCGCGCCAGCCGCAGATCGGTAAACGTCACCGGATAAAAGTTGTCGTCCGCCAGCGCGATAAACCGGAACCCCATCCGCCGCAACGACACAATCTCGTCAATCACGCTCTGGAACTTGCGCTGCCGCGGCTTCTGCCCATCCGTCCGCCAAACCGAGCAGAACGAGCAGTGCTTCGGGCATCCGCGAATCGTCTGCACTGAGGCCCACATATACTTCGCCGGATCCATCAGATCCCAGCGCGCCGCCAGGAACTGCGAGCCCTCAATACGCCCGCCCTCGTACACCTTTTGCAGCTTGCCCGCCAGGCAATCCCGCACTGCGTGGCCCCAGGCAATGTCGCCGTCGCCCTTCACCACGGCATTCCCTTCGCCCGTCTCCAGCACTTCCTCCGGAAACAGCGTCGCATGGATCCCGCCGTAAATTACATACGCCCCGCGAGCCCGCGCCATCCGCCCCACCTGGTAGCCGCGCAGTGCATTGCCTGTGTGCACACTGATGCCCACGATATCCCCGGACTTGATCGTCTCGGGGTCGATCTGTTCCAGCGACTCGTCCACAAGAATCGGATCGCCAACTTCGCTCGGTGTTGCTGCCGCAAGTACAAACAACCAGCGCGGTGTAATCACCGCAGTACCAAATGCATTGTCGCTGGGATTGACCAGATGAACGCTCATCAGTGGGACCTTTCCTCGTGCGAGTAAATTCGCCTCAGAGAGCGTCCTCGTATTCGTGCAAATTCATGGAAGAGAAACCCTTCCCAGGATTAGACGACTCCGACTCTTCCCACCGGATAGCTCGGACGATCTTACAGTGCCGACCCCCTGCAAAGTGTTCAAAATTGACCACTTTTCCCCTTTATGAACAACTTTTCAGATAAAGTTCGTCCCTTCGTCGTGTTTTGAAGTAGTTTCCACGTCCAGCCCGACCTGGCTCGCTTTTATCAAGCGCGCAGGCTAGCTCGATTCGGTGTCCAATTCCGGACGCCTCCCGGCACATTCGGACACCCACGTTCACCCTGACTTTGACCCTCACTTTGCTAACCTCAGGCAATCAAGCAACTTAGCTTTGCTGGTTTTTTGGCCGCCGGCTTGCTACCGTACTCATGCACACTTTGCATGCTGGAGGACAAAAGATGGGCAAGCTTGCTCAGGACATTCGCTATGCGCTGCGCCAATTGAATCGCAGCCGCGGTTTTGCCGCCGTCGCCATCCTTACCCTCGCGCTCGGCATCGGTGCCAACACCGCCATCTTCAGCGTCGTCGACTCCATCCTTCTGCAGCCCCTGCCTTACCCACAGCAGGACCGGCTGGTACAGCTTCAGGCTGAGCCTGGCGTCTCTGCCTCTTACTATCCCAAAGGCTGGGTCCGCGAGTACAAGAGCCGCGCCCACTCTCTCTCCAGCGTCTCCGCTTACACGCTCAACACTGAGTTCAACGTCACTGGAATCGGCTCCTCCGCACGCGCTTTCGGCAGCACCGTCAGCACCAACCTCTTTGAAACCCTCGGGGTCCAGCCGAACCTCGGTCGCTTTTTTACTTCTTCTCAGGAAACCTACGGCCAGGACCAGGTCATCGTGCTCTCCAACGGCTTCTGGCGTCAGCAGTTCAACGCCGATTCCAATATCGTCGGCCGCACCATCCTCCTCGACGGAGTTAACCGCCGGATCTTAGGCGTTGCCCCGCCAGACATCCGGTTCCCTGACGCCGACACCCAGTTCTGGGTCCCCATCGCCTTCAAGGCGGGAGATCCCGTGGATGCCTGGGCCGACTTCAACTATCAGGCCATCGGACGGCTCCACGACGGTATGACCCCAGCGCAGTCGCAGGCCGAACTCCGTTCCCTGCACGGACCCATGCTCACCCTCTTCCCCTGGATCATGCCCGACACCTGGGCCGGCAACATCACCGTTGCTCCCCTTCTCAACTCGATCGTCGGCGACATCCGCTCCCGTCTCCTGCTCCTCTCCGGGGCGGTCGGACTCGTCCTGCTTATCGCCTGCGCCAACGTCGCCAACCTCATGCTCGCTCGCGCCGCATCCCGCCAGCGGGAAATCTCGCTTCGCTCTGCCCTCGGAGCCGACACTGGCCGCCTGGTGTGCCAGATGCTCACCGAAAGCGGCGTACTCGCTATACTTTCCGGTACTCTCGGCGTTCTGCTTGCCGCGCTCAGCCTTAATACACTCAAGCTGATCCTCCCACCGGACACGCCGCGTCTCGCCAACCTCGCCCTGCATCGCGACGTCTTCCTCTTCGCCGCCGCCGTTTCTCTGTTCACCGGCGTCCTCTCCGGCCTTGTTCCCGCCCTTCAGGCAGGCAGCCGCAACATTCAGGACACCCTCCGCGCCAACGCCGGAAACGTCTTTGGCACCGCGCACCGCTTCCGCATTTCGCGCATCCTCGTCGTCGGCCAAATCGCTCTCGCCGTCGTCGTCATCACCGCTGCCGGCGTCATGCTCCGCAGCCTCCACCGCCTCTCCACCACCGATCCCGGCTTCCGCTCCGCACAAACCATTACCGCCCAAGTCTCCCTCGACCGAAAAGCTTGCGCCCAAAAAGGCCCCTGCGCCGCTTTCTTCCAAACCCTGCTTGATCGCGCCCAGGCTCTGCCCGGCATCGAGTCGGTTGCCGTCGTAGATCGCCTGCCTATGACCGGCGACGACAACTCGTTTGTTTTCGATGCCGAGAATCACCCCCGCGAGCCGCGCCAAGTCGCCTTTCAGGGAGCAAGCCGCATGGTTTCGCCCGGATACTTCTCGCTCATGGGCATTCGATTGCTCCGTGGCCGGCTGCTCAACCAGTCCGACTACTCCGGCATCACCCGTGCAATATTGATCAACGAAGCTGAGGCCGCCAAACTGTGGCCCGGCCAGGACCCCATCGGAAAGCACATCGAGCACGTCTCCGACGAACCCACCCCTGCCTTGATCGACAACAACATTGCCTCCATCGTCGTCGGCGTCGTTTCCGGTACTCGCCATCAAAGCCTGGACAAGGACTCCGGCTGGGAGACCTACATGCCACTCACCCCGCTGAACGAGAAGCCAGTCATGAACATCCTGCTCCGCTCCCGTCTCAGCTCGGCGGAACTCGCCTCCAGCCTCCGCGCCCTCGTCAGCCAGATCGATCCCGCAGTTCCCGTCACCAGGGTCCGCACCCTGCAAAGCGTAGTCGTCTCGTCCACCGCGGCCCCGCGCGCCCTCACCCTGCTGCTCAGCGCATTCGGCGCACTCGCCCTGCTCGTCGGCTCCATCGGCGTCTACAGCCTTATCTCCTACACCGTAAGCTGGCGCACACGCGAAATCGGCCTCCGCCTTGCCCTCGGCGCAAACCGGCTGCAGATCGCCCAGCTCGTCCTCGGCCAAAGTCTCACCCTGGCCATCGCCGGTTCCGCCCTCGGCATCGCCGGAGCCGTAGCCACCACCCGCCTCATGGCTCGCTTCCTCTTTGAAACGAGCTCGCTGGACCCCCTCACTTTCGCCCTCGTCCCAGTCCTCTTCTGCCTGTTGGCCCTGCTGGCCGCCTGGGCCCCAGCCCAGCGCGCCGCCAGCGTAGACCCCATGATCGCCCTCCGCAACGAGTAGCCCATCAGAAACTTGCGCCCGTCCATTCCCCCTGCCAAACCCTTGCGACTGACCTTTGGTCGCAAGAGCGGGAAGGCACACGTTCCAACCCGGCAAGAATGGCGGCGACAGCCGCGTCTGCCCCACCGGAGGTGGTTACAGCGCCCCGATAGAGACGTTCCCATCGCTCGTGTGGATCACCAGGGGTTCTCCCCCTGCGTTCAAATGCCCCTTCAAGCTATGTCCTGACCCCGGTCCGGAGTTGTATCCCTCCATCCGCACCGGCAGCTCGCAGTCGATTTTGCCATCGTCCGTATGCACATCCAGATCCGCCGCCAGCGTCCGAGGAAGCCGAACCGTCACCCGCCCGTCCGAGCTCTCAATCCTCGACGCTGCGGCCAGTTGCGAACCCTCCCCAACCGTCAGGTCCAGAGGCCCATCGCTCGTATGCACCTGCAGCGCCGTGAACTTCCCATCAATCGTCACCCGGCCGTCTGAAGACCGCGATTCCAGCGTCCCAGTCACGTTGTGAATCTTGATTGCCCCGTCGCTGGCCGTCAGCCGCACCGTTCCAGACACATCCTCCACGTCCACCGCGCCGTCGGTCGTGTGCAACTGCAATTTGCCTTCGACGCCGGAGACCTTCAAGCCCCCATCCGCTGTCTTCGCATCCAGATTCAGCGACGCCGGCGTCTCCACCGTCACCTGCGGAGAGTGCCAGTTTCTTGCCGTGAAATGAATCCCAATCTGCGCCTTTTCGTCCAACTGGAAGTTCACCTGGTCCCCGGTCTGCGACTCTTTCAATAGGAAGTCCGACGGATGACGATCTCGCCAGTCCACCCCAATTCGGACTTCCCGGCAATTCCCGCACGAGCGTAATTCAACCGACGCATCCCCTGTGCTCAACGTCAACGCTGCCTTCCCCATGATCGGGTAGCTCTTCCGCCAATCCCCTCCGCCCGCTTGTGCGGATGCAAAAACGCTGGCCATCAATACCAGCCCTGGAAAACAAATCCTGGCAAAACACACGGGTCGCATAGCCCACCTCTTTCACAACCCTACGGAGACCGCCGTCATTTGGTTCCCACTGTCTCCATAAACCTCCGCCAATAGCCCCGCAAATCCACCTCTCACCCCAAGAACGTTAAATTTTCCACAACCTTCTTGACTTCCCACAAGACTCAGCGCATCATCAAGGCCTCTGAACGCAATTTTGCTTCGGTTTTTCCTCCTGAATCGACCAACTGTGACGACGCGCACAGAACAATTGCTCGAATCCACCTGAGAATGTATTTGGTCATTCCTCCCGAAAGATCACGGCCCGGGAGGTTTCCTCCCAATCTGTCCACTCGCCGGTGATCTCAGACAGAGAATGCCTGCGGAGCTGTCTCTCCATCCGGGAGTCAGACACCAGCCGCCAGTCACAACCGACTTGACCGCCATAAGTGCACACTCAGCCTCAACCCCTTCAGCCCACAGTCGCGCCAGGGGTTTAAGTCCAACCGACTTCCAGCCAGGATTGGAGAGCGCCATGCGTTGCCTCATCTGCAGAAGCTTAGAACTCGCGTTCCAGGCACAGCGAAACCACTTCCTTGAGGCAAGCTCCCTTGCCTGCAA
>JARLGF010000042.1 GCA_031296165.1 Occallatibacter sp.
TATCCCCACAGCGCGCACAAGAAAAGTATGCGCAACCTCCAACTATCGAGCGGTATTTCCGGTCCGGAAAGGCTGGATTTGCCCTATTTCGGGCCGCACCCCCACCCCCCCCTCCCCGTCAATTGCACCGATTATGGTGCATGCGAAAAATAACTATCTTATAATCAATGGCTTGCAAGCGTGTTCCCGTAACTAGAAAGTAAACTACCCCGCGAAATTCAGCAAATTTCGAGCTAAAAACGCCCCTTTTTTGGCCAAAAACGGCCTCTTTCGGCCCGTCAGTGCAGATTTTAGCGTCCCGTTCCGCCGACCGTCATTTTGTCCAGTTTGATCGTCGGCATCCCGACGCCAACCGGCACAGACTGCCCGTCTTTCCCGCACGTCCCGATGCCTTCGTCCAGCTTCAGGTCGTGCCCGACCATCGACACATGTTTCAAGGCTTCAGGCCCGTTGCCGATCAGCGTCGCGTCGCGCACCGGAGCGGTAATCTTGCCGTCTTCGATCAGGTAAGCTTCCGAAGCCGAAAAGACGAACTTCCCGTTCGTAATGTCGACTTGTCCGCCGCCAAAGTTGACCGCATAAAGGCCGTGCCTTACCGAGCGCAAAATGTCTTCCGGCGCGTCGTCGCCGGCCAGCATGTAGGTGTTCGTCATGCGCGGCATCGGGATCGACTGGTAGCTCTCGCGCCTGCCTGAGCCAGTGTTGGCGCAACCCATCAGCCGCGCGGAAAGCTTGTCGGACAGATAGCCCTTCAAGATGCCGCCCTCGATCAGGACCGTCTCCTGCGTCGGCGAGCCTTCGTCGTCCACGTTCAGCGAGCCGCGCCGTCCAGCGATGGTTCCGTTGTCGACCACGGTGACTTTGGAACTCGCGACCGATTGCCCGATCATTCCAGTAAACGCGGATGTTTTCTTACGGTTGAAGTCGGCCTCGAGTCCATGTCCAACTGCCTCGTGCAGCAGGATTCCCGGCCAACCGGGACCGAGAACCACTTCCATCTCGCCCGCCGGCGCAGGCACCGCGCCGAGCTGCAAAATCGCCCCGCGCGCAGCCTCTCGCGCCAAGCCCTCAGGGCTCTTTGAGCCAACAAATTGGTCCAGCCCGGCCCGTCCGCCGCCGCCTGCTCCGCCTTTCGTCGTGACCTCGCCGTCCTTCGCGATAACGAAAACATTGAGCCGGCAAAGTGGCTGCGTGTCGCTGGCAAACGCCCCATCCGACGCCGCAATCAGAATGCGCCGCAGCTCTTCCGAGTAGCTTGCGCGAACCTGGACGACGCGGTTGTCGAAGGCGCGGGCGGCGCGGTCAGCGCGAAGAATCAACTCAAGCCGCGCGGCTAGGTCCAGATCGTATCCGCCCAACGGAACGGGATAGAGATCGGCAGCTGGAGCCTCGATGAATCCTTGTATCGGCTGCTTGGCGGGCCCTGAGGCAATCAGAGCCGCCGTCCGCGCCGCGTGCAGCAGGCGCTCGGGGCTCAGATTGTCTGTGTAGGCGTAACCCGTTCGCTCGCCGCTGAGCACGCGTATGCCGCATCCAGCGCTTGTCCCCTGGCTGGCCGATTTCACAATCTGCTCGTCCACGCCCAGCGCCGTCGCGGTGACGGATTCAAAGTAGAGATCGGCATAGTCGCCGCCGGCGGAAAGGGCCTCGCCCAGGCAGCGTTCAAGCAGCCGTTCCGTGATGCCGAATTTTTCAAAAAAGTAGCGCTTATGGCTGGGAGCAGGGGAAGCAGCCGGTAGGTTCATGGTGTCTTTCAGTTTACGCTTTCTCCTGCTGTGGTGGCAGCGCGCGGGCAACCGTTTCTCACCTGATTCCTGTTCTTGTGCGGCAAGGTCTTGCTGCTCCCGGTTGCGCAATCCTCATGCTAGATTGGTCTTATGAAAAAGCTGCTTGCAGTTTCTCTGGCGCTGGTAGTGTTGCTGAGTCCGGCTGTCGCTGCCGCCAAGCACACGCCTAAACCTCTGCACAAGAACACACCGCACACCTATACCAAGCATCACGCAACCAAGCACCCTGCCGCAGTCCATTCCAAGCGCAAGTCTTAAAGCCGTTTTTAAAAAGGATGTCCGTACAGCCAAGGTTTCCAGGGAGCGGTTTTGCGCGCCTGGGTGGTGAACATGGTAATGTTTTTGCCATGACGGAAATTGACGATCTGCGGTACCCAATTGGGCGCTTCAATCCGCCCGCCAGTAGCATGGCCGGCATTCGCGCCGCGCACATTCAAGGTCTGCGCTTGCTACCCGAGCATCTGCGCAACGCTGTGAGTGGGTTGAGTGAAGAGCAGCTCGATACGCCCTATCGCGAAAGCGGCTGGACGGTGCGGCAGGTGGTGCACCACGTGGCCGACAGCCACGCCAACTCTTTTGTCCGGTTCAAGCTGGCGCTCACTGAGGATTGGCCTGCCATCGTGGCTTATGACGAGAAGGCCTGGGCCGAGCTGGCGGATAGCAAGTTGCCTGTCGACGGTTCGCTTGCGTTTATTGGAGCGCTGCATGAGCGCTGGGTGGCGCTGCTGGAATCCATGACGGAAGAAGATTTCCGGAAGGGGTACGTTCATCCCAAAGGCGGGCGCCAGAACCTTGCTACGGCGTTGGCGCTCTACGAGTGGCACGGACGCCATCACACCGCGCACATCACCGGTCTGCGCGCACGCAAGGGCTGGTAGGCGGCACGTGGCTCCTGAAGAGGCCGCCGCCGTGGCGGGCCGGCTTGCCCAAAGCATTGAGAATTATCTTGCCGACCACCCCGCGGCAGCGCTGCTGGAGGACGGGCGCGTTGTCTTCGACATGCGCCTTGCCCGCTATGCGGTGAGCGAGTCGCACGGGCGCTGCCTGCTTCAACTCTGGAGCGAAGAGCGCAACCTGGTGCGCACGGTGGTGGAGGTGCAAGAGCGTGCGCAATGCCTGCGCCTGATGACCCGGCGCATGGGAGTCACTAAGCTGCAGGCGCTGGAACTTGTGCCGACCAGCGATCGGCGCACCCCGACGGCGCGCGACGCCAGCCGCCGCAACTATCAGAAGTTATTGGAACGCGTGTTGACGCGCAGATTCCTGGACATGAAGGTGGACGGCCTACGTTCAGCGATGGATCTGGAGCACAGCTTTGGGCCGGCTTATGTGCGCGGGAGGCTGCTGAAAGGCACAGAGGCCGGCGCGGTGATTGGGGTCAGCGAGGCCGAGTCTGGGGCGATCGTCGACGGGATTCTGACGCTGGGCATTCTATGGCTCGATTATTGCCGGCAGCATGGCGACGGACGAAGGCATTTTGGCGGGCTCAAGGTGATCGTGCCGGTCGGAGCCTGGCGTACGACCGCGGAGCGCATGGCGTGGCTGAATCATACCGCCGCCGATTTTCAGTTGTTCACTCTTGACGAACGTAGCGAGGAACTGACGCAGGTGGATTTTCGCGACACCGGCAACCTGGAGTCGCGGCTCGTTCATGCCTTTTCATCGTCTGCTGCCATCGAACGCTGCTCGGCAGGAATTGCCAGGCTGATGGCGTTGCTTCCTGCCTCGGCGCGCGAGCGGGTTGAGGTGCGTGCCACTTCGGCCACCGAAGTCGGGCTGATGCTGCATGGCCTCGAGTTTGCGCGCGTGCGCCATGGGGTGGCGGCTCACTCGTTTGCACGCGAGGATGAGGTCACCTTCGGCGCGGGTGCCAACGAGACGCCGTTGAACGAGGAGAACGAAGGGCACTGCCGGGAGCTGTGCGCGCGGCTGTTTCAAAGCCGCTATCCCGATGGCGCGCATAACGATCCGCTGTTTCGCATGCAGCCGGAGCACTGGCTTGAGTCCCGA
>JARLGF010000043.1 GCA_031296165.1 Occallatibacter sp.
ACGCCCGTGTTGTAGGCGCAGAAGCTGATTTCGCCTTCCTGCGTGGCGTAGGGGATGATGCACTGCTCAGTGCGGCGGAAGTCGTAGTTGAACAGATCCTGGAACCACATGCCGGCGATGAACAGGAAGTTACAGCGGTCGGCGCGGCGCTTCTTGATGTCCTCAAGAGTGCGGTCGCCCTTGACGCTGCCGTAATCTCTGCCGGTGGCGTTGAAGGTCTTGTCCATCTTCTTGAGCATGTCAGTGATCTTGAAGTGGGTGGGGGACTGGAAGGGATCGTAGTTGCGGAGCAGGGCAAGGGCGAAGCCGATGACCGACATCCACTTGCCGCGGGCCGCGTCGTTGACCTTGGCCAGATCCTTGGCCACCTTATCCATATTGAGGAAGGCGGTGACTGGAGCTGCTTCCTTGGTTTCCTTGTCGATCATCAGAGCCATACCGATGCCGCAGTCGGGGTGGCATCCGCAGGAGAGCTGGCCCCACTCGGCGCCGGGCCCGTGAATCAGGTCAGCCCAGTCAGAGAAGGTGCTCATGAAACTGATGGGGAACCAGTCGCGCTCCGGCTCACCGAAGCCCATCTGATTTTTGATGTCGTGGGCCATGTGGGAGAGCGTGTAGCGCTGGGCGAGACGGCGCTCGTCGGTGATGTCCTCGTCGCGGCCGGTAAAGCTGACGGGCTGGAAGCTGAGGAAGCTGATGGTCTTGGGGTTGTCAAGCGCGAACTGGATGATGCGGCCGACCTGCTCGTTGTTGATGCCGTTGATGATGGTGGTGACGGGAACGATGTCAACGCCGGCTTCATGGAGGTTGTTGATGGCCTGGAGCTTTACGTCAAACAGGTTGCCGACCTTGCGGTGCGAGTTGGCGGCGTTGCCGATGCCGTCGAACTGAAGGTAGACGTAACGGAGGCCGGCCTCAGCGGCGGCGCGGCAGAGCTCCTTGCTCTTGGCGAACTCAATGCCGTTGGAAGCGGCCTGAACGCTGTTGTAACCAACCTTGCGGGAGTAGGCGACAGCGTCAAGGAAGTAAGGCGAGAGGGTGGGCTCACCGCCGGAAAACTGGACGCTCATTTGCCGCTTGGGCTTGACGGTGATGGCGTTGTCAAGCATGGTCTTGATCTCATCCCAAGTGAGTTCGTGGACGAAGCCGACCTGATTGGCATCCATGAAGCAGGGGTCGCACATCATGTTGCAGCGGTTGGTGAGATCGATGGTGAGCACGGAACCGCGGCCATGGGTAACGGTGGAGGTGCCGTGGTGATGGAGCTTGTCAGAGCCGGCGCCGTGGGCACGGACGTCGCGGCCGGGAAAGTTCTCCTGGAGGTGCTTGGTGAAGGCCGGATCGGTGGACATGAGGTCTTCAAAATGGCCGTGCTTGGGGCAATCCTTGACCATGAAGATTTTGCCGTCGCGCTCAATGATCTGGGCCTTGATTTCGCCGACTTTCTCATTGAGGAGGACTTCATGGGGGAGTTTGCCGTCGAGGATCTGCTTGCGAATCTCAGGGACGCACTTGGGACAGAGCGAGTCTGTGGTGCGGGGCCAGCCGAGGGGCGGCTTCTCCTTTTCCCAGCTTTTCTGAAGGGGCTTGTCAGACCACTTGGGCGTGAAAGAAGGGTTGGGGCTGATGCGGTTCAGCCGCTCATAAACCACCCAGGCACCCTTGGCCGCGTAGACGGCGGCTTTCTCAGCGTACTTGATCGCTTTGGACATAATTATTGCGTCTCCTGAATTGAAATCGTCACCGGCGGCTGTCACTTGCCCGGCCCTGCCTTGCGGTTTCCGTCTGGAAAACCGGAGGCACTGGAAGTGCATTGCTAGGGTAACCGGGAGCGGCGGTCAACCCAAACGCGGAGCAGCGAATGGCGAAATTCGTCAGCGAATGGCGATGGCGACGGGGGGAATGGAGCGTGCTTTGAGGGGCGCATCGTAACCGGCTGGCAGTGCAGGCACTTCCGGGCCGGGCGACTGTCTGTGTTCATCTTTGCAGGCGCAAGGGGTGGCACTTCGCTTCGGGACTGGGCGGGGTTTCATGCGAGGTAGCTGGTAGCTGCCGGGTTGGCGGCAATCGGGTAGGAATGCGCGATTTGACTGGCGATTCTGCGTGGCTGACTCCAAGGCCATTGTCACGGCTGGAGCAGCGATCCCTAGTCTCTGATGACGTTCTTCGTGTTTCCATCCTGCGTCATCTTGAATCCGGCGATTTTTTCGCTTGCCGCGTCACGAACAAATTCCAACTGCACATCAATCTCCTTAAGAAAGAAGAATGTTGGAGATTGCGCATACAGGGTATATTTCCGGCCGCTCGGCGTTGTAGCGGTCAACCGATCGCCTTCAACGCCGATGGTGATGGCGAATGGAGGTGCGCTGTAGTGACCTGCGTATGCGGCCAGAACGGAAGGATCGACGCGTATGGTTTTGCGGTCGGCGTTGAGGACTACCTTTTCGCCGAACGCCACTTTCGCCAACTGAGCCGCGATTCTGCCTGGAGCGCCGGTGCGGACATTCCCCAACACGACAATCGTGAGTTGTCTCTCAGGGTAGTAATTCAGCGAGGATTCAAAACCCTCAATGGTCCCGTCATGCGTGATGAGTTTATGGCGGTTGGCATTCCGGATAAACACACCCGTCCCATATTCATCCAGATTCGCGGTGGTCATGGTGCGCAGCGAGGAGGCAGAAACAACTTTGCCCGCGAAAAGCGCACGCTCCCACTTCAGCAAATCTCCCACGGTGGAATAGAGGAACCCGGCTGCATACGGGATCGTCATGCTGATGTAATCCGTGCGCCGGAAGCCTTCCGGGGTTGAATCGTACCCCTGAGCACGCCGGGGCAGAATGGCAGAATCGCTATCCACGCCGGTCTCAGTCATTCCGGCAGGGATGAAGATGTTTTGGCGCAAAAAGCTGGCATACGGCATTCCGGAAACCCGCTCGACGATTTTGCCGAGGAGGATGTAGTTTGAGTTGCTGTAATAAAATTTGGCGCCTGGTTCAAAGTCGAGAGGCTTGTCGCGGATCAGGCGGACGCTCTCCTCGGGAGTGTGACTCTGGCGCTTGTATGCATCAAATCCCGCTGTGCCCGTAAAGTTCGGAATGCCGGAGGTGTGAGTGAGGAGATGGTAGATCGTGACCTTATCCCAGGTGCTGGGCGCATCGGGAAGATAGGTCTTGACCGGCGCATTCAGGTTGAGTTGTCCGCGTTCCTGCAGGAGAAGGATGCTGGCTGCCGTGAATTGCTTTGTGAGGGAACCGATGCGGAACCTGGTGTCCACAGTGCTCGGAATCGACCAGTCCAGATCGGCATATCCGAAGCCTTGGCTCACGACGATCCGATCGCCCTCGGCTACGAGTACAGCGCCCATGAAGCTCCGGTTATCAACGTAATTCCGGACGACCTGCATCATGCGCTCTTTGTCCAGCTTTACGCTCTGGGCAAACAAGCTCGGGATGAACCCGAGAATAAGAGAAATTGAAAGCAAGCAGACGCGTCGATGCAAAGCAGGCCCCCGTATCATCCGATACTTCGCAGATACGGAAGTCAGGAGGAGCTTGTTCCCTGCGTCATAGACGCCGCGTTACTGGCGGAAGGATGGTCCCGCACGTATTTGGTTAGTTGCAGGAGGTCAACCGCGCTGTGCACAGTGCTGCTGGCTGGAGCTGTAGGTGCGGGCAACCTGGTTGACGATGCGCCGGACCAGGACTTCCTGAATGTGGATGTGGCGGGCCACGTCGGGGAGGAACTCGGTGATGAAGTTGTCAATGGGCGCGGTGGCCAGGCCAATGTCATAGCGCTTGATGCTGGCGGGCAGATCGGTCTGCTGACCGGGCACGTAGAGATTGCCGATGGGGACTGCAGCGCACCGGCGATCGGCCTTATTCGTAATGGAGGATTCTGGCTAGGTCGAGGCGGAGAGTTCGGGCGGCGGGAATGAGCATGGCAACGCAGACAATTACCACGAGCGTGGCAATGGCCGTGGCGTAGCTGAGAGGGTCAAGATTGTCGACACCATAGAGGGCGGCGCGGAGGAGGCGCGATCCGAAGGCGGCGAGGATGGTTCCGGCGATGAGGCCGAAGATGACCGGCCAGCGGAACTGGCGCAGGACCGCGCTGAGCACGGCCAGTGGGCGCGCGCCGAGAGCGATGCGGATGGCGATCTCCTTGGTGCGCTGGGTGACGGCGAAGGCGACCAGTCCGAGGATGCCGATGGCGGCGAGAGAGACGGCCACGAGGCCGACGAGACTGACGGCGGCGGCGGTGAGCTCAACCTGGTTGACGTTGTCGTGATAGAGCAGCTTGAGCTGGCGAATCTCAGGCAGGACAGCGGCGTCGAGGCTCTGGCTGATGGATTTGATGGAGGGGGCGAGCGAGCCGGGCTCACCGGCGGCGCGGACGAGCACAACCATGTCCGGCATGTCGGACGGCTGCGCGGCCCAGTACTGCTCGATTGCATCGTCATTGCTGAGGGCGTTGATGTGGGCGTCGCCGGCCACGCCGATGACCATGTCTTTAGTGGGGCCGTTGCCGAGCAACTGGCCGATGGGGTTCTGGCCGGGCCACTGCTGGCGGGCGAAGGACTCACTGACGATGACGACATGCTGCTCGGCGGGCAGGAAGGTGCGGCCGAGACGGATGGGGATGCCCATAGTGAGGAAGAAGTCGGACGCGACCCAGTTGGGATAGATGGTGATGCTGCGGCCGTGAATCTCGACGTTCGAGAAGGAGACGGTGTGGCCGAGCGGCGGCAGCTTGACGAGCGAGACAGAGGTGACGCCGGGCAGGGCGCGGAGGCGGGCCTGCATCTGGTCAAGATAGGCGCGGGACGCAGCGGCGGTGTAGCCGTGCTGGCCGAGACGCGAGTCGACGGAGATGAGCTGCTGATAGCCGAAGCCGGGGTCGGTGTAGAGCGCGTGGAGCGCGGCGTGTAGCAAGAGCGCGGCGACGATGAGCAGGATGGAACTGGCGGCGATCTGAGCGCCGACGAGGATCTGGCGGGCGACGGTCTTGTGCTGGCGCTGGCGGGCGATCTGCAACGCCGGAATGAGGCCGAAGAAGAGCGTGGCAGCGAATGTCATGAAGATGGCGAAGAGGAGGATGCGCCAGTCCGGGGTGGCGCTGAGCCAGTGGGGGGCGTTGGTGCGGGCGAGGATTACGCGGTTGGCGGCGCAGGCGAGCGCGAGGCCAACGGATGCGCCGAGGGCGGCGAGCAGCAGACTCTCCGTGCAGAGCTGGCGGAAGATGCGGCCGCGGCCGGCGCCGATGGCGATGCGGAGGGTGATCTCCGGCTGGCGGGAGACGGCGCGGGCGAGCATGAGGCCGCCGAGATTGGCGCAGGCCACGATGAGGATGAGCAGGGCGAGGATGCCGACCATGACGGCGACGCGGTACACCTGCGGCTGCATGACCTGGAGATGACCGCCGGGGGAACTCTGAATGTACTCGCCGGGCCAGACGGCCTCAGGATGCTGGCGGCGCAGAGTGTCAGTGAGAGCGCGGAACTCCTGCTCTGCCTGCGCTGGGCTGACGCCGGGCGCGAGCTTGCCCCACATGCGGACGCTGGAGGTGGTCCAGTCCTGCAGGATGGTGCTGCGGGCGACGAAGTAGGGCTGCTGGTCGATGGGCATCCAGAGGTCCGGACCCTGGCCGCCGAGGCTGGCGAAGTCGAAGGGCGTGACGCCTACGACGGTGGCGGGCTTGCCGTCGATGTGAATGACGCGGCCGACGAGGTCGGGGTCGCCGGCGAAGCGACGCTGCCACAGGCCATAACTGAGGACGACGGAGGGCGGCGCGGCGGGGCCGGTGTCGCGCGCGGGCGAGAAGAGACGGCCGACGGCGGCGTGGGCGCCTAGCTCGGTGAAGAAGTTGGGGGTGAAGAAGGAGGCGCTGGTGGGCTGGAGGTCGTCGTCGATCTGCATGGGCGGGACGCCGAGCGTGGCCATGGCGGCGGAGAGGGTGCGGGCGTGGTCGCGGTAGAAGAGGAAAGAGGGGTATGCCATCTCGCTGGCGTGGTTGGTCGCCGAGCTGCGCTCGAGGCGGACGATGCGATCGGCGTCAGAGACGGGCAGGGGCTTGAGGGCCACCATATCGAAAAAACTGAAGGCGGAGACGTTGACGCCGATGCCGATGGCGAGGACCAGCACCGCCATGAGCGTGAAGCCGGGAGAGCGGAAGAGAAGACGCGCGCCGAAGCGGAGATCCTGCAGGAGATGTTCGAGCCAGGTCCAGCCCCAGGCCTCATGCGCCTGCTCGCGGAGACGGAGGGTGTTGCCGAAGCTGGCGTCGCCGGAGCGGGCGGCCATCTCGCGGTGGAACTCCATGTCGGCTTCGAGCTCGGCATCGAGACGGCGGCGGTGGAGGAGGTAATAAATGCGGCGAAGGAACTCGGACATGGCGGGGTCTCCTGAGAACGATCAGGCGGTGCGGAGGATTTCCTGGATGGCCTGGGTGACCCGGCCGTAGCCGGAAAGTTCGGACGCCAACTGCGCACGGCCTGTGGGTGTTAGGTGATAGAAGCGAACCTTGCGATTGGTCTCCGAGATGCCCCACTCGGCACTAACCCATCCTTTGCGCAGCATTTTTTGCAGCGTGGGATAAAGCAGACCTTCCTCGACGGCAAGGACCTCACTCGAGAGCACGTGAATGCGCTGGGCGATGGCGTAGCCGTGTAGCGAGCCGGAGTGCAGGACGCGGAGGATGAGCATAGGCAGGACGCCGGCCGGACTGACGGACTCAGACATATCGTTCATAGGCATAAATATAATATGCCTATGAATGATATGTCAAGCTAAGCAGAGCATGCCATAGACGACCGAAAGTTGGCGTGTTGCCGGTGGTTGACCGATATTCCCTGTTGCTGGCTGAATGTTAGAGCAAAATCAGAGTTCTTGTGAGGACCAGAAGAGTGTGCGAGGTGGCGTTTTCTTGAGGAAAACTCCACTTGGCCGCATCTACCTCCCTTACAGCAACTCTGATTTTGCTATAGTCCCGAACAGTTTTAGCTAGTTCCAGGCGAGCTAACGCAGTTTGCTACTGGCTGGAGCTGTCGGTGCGGGCGACCTGGTTGACGATGCGCCGGACCAGGACTTCCTGGATGTGGATGTGGCGGGCCACGTCGGGGAGGAACTCAGTGATGAAGTTGTCAATGGGAGCGGTGGCAATGCCAATGCCATAGCGCTCGACGCTGGCGGACAGATTGGTCTGCTGGCCGGGTACGTAAAGATTGCCGATGGCGCCGTCGATGGCGAAGCCGCCCAGATCGGCGTAGTTCAGCATTCCCTTACCGTTGTCGCCCTGAGTCCATACGACCTGGTAGATGGCATGAGCAACCCTGCGCGGGATGGGTGCGCCGGTCATGCGGTGGTAGTGCGGGTCCTGATGGGCGAGAGAGGGAATGAGGAAGGTGCCGAAGAACTCGCCGGTTATGTCCTGGGTATAACTGACGCCGACGTAGCGGCCGTAACCGGGCATTCCAGGGCCGTAAGGGGAGTGGGAGTTGGCGGCGACGGAGATGCCGGCTTCACCGAGGATGGTGATGGCGTTGAAGGGGTCAACCGTGTTGCGCACCGCGAGCCGTGCCTTCTCTTTGGGCGTCATCGGCTTCACACCTGGCCCGGTGAGGAAGCGGGCGTACCAGTTGATAAGAGGCGCCAGGGGTGGGCACGGAGCCGGCTGCAGGCTGCTGTTCTGCACGGGATGGGCGGAGTCTGAAGCCTGGGCTGCCGCGGCGGCCGCTCCGGCCATGGCCGTACCGTCCCGCTTCACGCGGCAAGGCTCGGTGGGCGCGACGTTGGGGTGGTCGGGTAGCTGCGGCTGAGGAGATTCCGGCAGCGCAGGCTCAGGCTTATTTTGTCCGGCCCTGGCGGAGATGGACGGCAGAAGCAGCACTGCCAGCGAGAATGCCCAGGCAAGCTGCCGCGCTGCCCGTATGGGGCAGAGTAGGGCTGAGGCGATTTTGTTTCTACTGCAATGGAATGAGCCGTTCCGCAAAACCCTTACCCTCGGAGAGCCGATTTCCGGATGCACACTCTGCAAATGCTCTCCGCAGGATGCCGGAGGCAAACGATGCCAGGAGATCCGCTGTCAACGTCCTCCTGGAACGTCTGACGCAGATTTGAAGGGAAAAGTCACAGGCAACGGAAACGAGGAGCCAGGGGGAGCAGCAAAATCAGAGATCTCGTGGGGGCCAGGAGTGTGTACGGGATGGCATTTTCGTGAAGTAAACGCGCCTTGGCCGCATCAATCTTCCTTTTATATTGCAATAAAGCCCTCGGAGCAAAATCGTGCCGAAATCAAGCCCAGTATTGACGATTGCGGCACATTTGGGGTTTCGGAGATTGACGCGCCGCCAGCCGTCCAGCAGACTGAGGACAGGTTACTTGCAGCAGGTTACCAATAAAGGTTACTTGGCATGAGTACATATCCACCACCCGGACCCGGAGCGGGCAGCCGCCTTGAAGAAGCCATCGAGCTGATTCAAATGGAGCTGCGGCATACGATCGCTTATGTCAACGACGCGGTGATTCCTCAGGTACGCAGCGAGTCGATCTCAGCCCTGCGCACATTAGCGGATACCTTGCGCAATCTGGCAGATCGCTTTGAGCAGCAACCCAACCGGACCAAGGATCCTCGCTCGTGATAAACGGGACTCTACAGTTGAGCAAGGTGCGGCGCGCGGCCGGAGTGGCTGGCATGGCACTTGCGCTGCTGGCTGTTTCCGGGTGCAGACACCACCACAGAACGGCCCAGGCGCCGCAGGCCTTGCCACCGGCGCAGCAGAACTACGACTCGGAGTACCAGCCTCCACCGCCCGTGTACCGGCCTCCAACGCGCATTCCGATCACGCCGGTTCCGCCGGGCGGAGTGAGCGCCGAAGACCTGGACTTTGTGGCGAGACACAGGCCAATTTTGAGCGAAATGGGGCTGGCGAGCTGGTATACCGCACCCTATAAGGGCCGCAAGGCGGCCAACGGACAGGTGTTCAGCGACCGGGCCATGACGGCGGCGCACCGGACGTTGCCCATGGGTTCCCTGATTGTGGTGACAAACCTGAATACGGGCCAGTCCGGAGCGATGCGCATCACGGATCGGGGTCCGTTTGTAGACGGGAGGATCGTGGATTTGACGATTGCCTCCGCCAAGGCCACAGGCATATACGGAGTGGGGCTGACCCGTGTGCGAGTGGACGTGTACCAGACACCCAAGCCCATCGATACGGGCGGCCGCTGGTGCGTGCAGATTGGCGCCTTCAAGAGCGAGCACAGGGCACTCGGGTTGAAGGAACAACTTCTGCGCAAGTTTCCCGACGCAAATGTGATTGAGTTCCCCGGCGAGAACAGCTACTGGGTCCGCATCCGTCCCCAGGGCGATAACCGCGAAATGGCCGAGTACATAGCCCGGCACATCCACACCAGCGAAGGCGATGCGTTTCTGACGCGGCTGGACTGAAGCCTGGCCACGTCAGATTTTGGTCACGACGGAAAACGCCTGGAAATCTTTCAGTAGCCGACGGTGAAGCGTTCGCGCAGATGCTTTGGGTTTTCCAGTTCGTCCACCATTGCAATCGCGAAGTCTTCCATCGAGATGTGGCTCTGCCCATCGGCAGCTACCAGAAGCTGGTCTTTGCCGAGACGGAATTTCCCGGTACGTTCGCCCGGAGCGAAGAAGGCGGAGGGCGACAGGTACGTCCAATCAAGTTGCTTCTCTTCACGGAGCCGGCTGAGGAAAGCCTGACCTGCGAGTGCCTCGGTTTTGTAGGCGGCGGGGAAGTTGGGTGCGTTCACGAGAAGCAGTCCCGGCGCAACCTCAAGACTGCTAGCGCCTCCTACGACGAGCAGCCGGGGGACATTTGCCTTCCGCGTGGCGGCAATCACCTTTGCGGCATCGGTGTGAACAAAGTTGACGCTGTGAATGACCGCATCGTGCCCGGCAAGGGTTGCAGCCAGTGCATCTTCATTGCTTACGTCTCCGGCTGCCAACGTGACATTTTTCTGCGGGGTTAGCTTCTCAGGGTGGCGGGCTATGGCCGTGACCCGATGGCCGCGCCCGACAAGTTCTGTGACGAGACGCGAACCGACATTGCCCGTTGCGCCGAGTAGTGCGATTTTCATGACGTTCTCCTTTTGTATCCGCTGCAGTTACAGATGCACGCATAGAACTACAGTTTCATGGACTTGACCGAGGGTCGCGGTTCTTTCGAGTTTGGATCGCTTACCATACTTCCATATGAAAACTTTTGGGCATTTAACAATGTACGTCTACGGAATCTTTCTATTTTTCTTTCTGGTAGCCGCGAATGCAGTTGCGCAGGTGCAGATTGAAGCCTCTGAAAGCCAGATCGCGGTGCATATTAACGGCAAGCTGTTCACCACTTTACAAAAAGGCAAGGATGCAAACAAGCCTTATCTGGCGCCGTTGCTGACCGCCTCCGGCAAGCATGTAACGCGTGGATTCCCGATGGAGAAGATCGCCGGCGAACCCACGGATCACCCGCATCAGCGCGGCGTGTGGATGGGGGCGGAACATTTAAGCGGGATGAATATATGGGAAAACGATCCCGCCGATCCGCATCCGCACATGGGCACCATCGAATTCCGAAATGTGCTGGAAACGCACGATGGCCCCAAGAGCGGGGGATTCACAATCGCCGCTCAATGGATAAATCAGGATGGACAACCCATCATTGACGAAACGCTGGCCGTGACGTTTTACGCGGAACCGGCGGAGAGCCGCACCTTCGATGTGGACATGCGGCTTAAAGCGATCAAACTCTCCACTTTTGAAGACGGGCGGGACGGAGTCATCGGAATCCGCTTTGCGCCGGCCTTTGCGGAAGACCAGGGAGGCAGGGTTGTGAATGCGGAGGGCCTGCAGGGGTCGTCGAAAATTGAGGGCGCTCACTCCACCTGGGTAGACTGGCAAGCAACCCTCGACGGAGAAAAGGTGGGCGTGGCCATCATGGACAACCCGGGCAATCGCCGTGCTCCCACAACCTGGCGTGCGAGGGAATTTGGCTTGCTGTTTGCGAATCCGTTTGCACAGCGGTTCTACGACAAGTCTCGCGCCGATGGGAGCTTGGGCCTGCAACCGGGGGACGAACTGCGCTTGCGCTATCGCTTCCTGATTCATCCAGCGGGTACGGACATTGCCGCGGCCTTCAAGGATTATTGCGAGAGTGGAAAGTAGGGGGAGTGGTTTTATTTTTTATATCCGTCGGCAGGGGGCCGGCAGCTTACTGCTGCATGAGCCCATCCTGCTGGATCAGGGGATGAAATAAATGGTCGGGACGGGGAGATTTGAACTCCCGACCCCTCGCACCCCAAGCGAGTGCTCTACCAGTCTGAGCATAACCATATATTAAGTCAACAACTTACAGAAATTGTTTCCGAATTTTGGTACTCGCTTCGGAGACAACACCATGGGATTTTCTGAGTTTATACGGGAACGTCAATTCCTCTCAAACGTCTCACCGTCAACGCTGGAATGGTACAAGCACAGCTTCAAATGGCTGGACACTGACGCACCCACACAAGACGACCTCAAAACAGCCGTCCTCAAGATGCGTGCAAAAGGACTGCGTGCCACGGGATGCAATTCAGCCATCCGCGCCATCAATGCATACGCGCATTGGGCCAGTGCCGGGTCGGAAGTGAAATGCAGTCCCGCTTGCAAGCATCCAAGAATCGCACAACTGAAAGAGCCGCAAAACATCCTGCCAACCTTCACTGACAAACAAATCCGCTCGCTGGTGGAGTGGAAGCCGAAAGGCAGACTTGAGCGGCGGCTCCATTTGATCCTGCTTTTTCTGTTCGACACCGGGGCGCGAATTGGCGAAGTCCTCAAGGTGCGCGTCTCTGATATCAACCTTGACGATTTGCTTGTCACATTGGACGGCAAGGGCAGCAAGCAGCGCGTGGTCCCATTCAGTTTCGAGTTGCGTAAGGCCATTCACCGCTACGTTGTAGACTTCAGCCGCAAGCCGGAAGCGTTCCTGTTCGCAACATCGGCAGAGACGGCGCTCCACCGCCGCAACGTGCTGCGCTATGTGAAGCGGCTCTGCCTGTCGTTGGGATTCAACGCACCAGCACGCACGCTCCACGCAACCCGGCACACCTTCGCAACCGGCTATTTGCGCCGTGGCGGAAACGTCTTTTGCTTGCAAAAGGTGATGGGACACTCTGATTTGGAAACAACGAAGCGATACGCACACATGACCACGGCAGACCTCCAGGCCGTGCATGAGCGTCTCTCGCTGCTCTCCAGATGAAAGAGTGGGAGGGTGCCACTCAGACACGCCTACGGGCTTATACAGGCGAAAATGGGGCATTCTGCACAAGCCGTCGGAATGCCCACAGCACCAGCAAATCTCTATTTTCCGAGAATTGTTACTGTGTGTAACATTGCGGATTGCGGCGCTCTCATAAGGGAATGTATTCAAGATTTTGACCCACCCCCCGCCCGCTTACATGCGATGTGTCCAGCGTGGCGAACAGGGGACGGGGGGGGGGGTCAAATGTTAAAGAGGGTCCGTAGGAGAGCACACCAGTAGTCTTTTCTTTACACACCAAGAAATAAATCCCATTTTGGCTTTGTGTTCGCCTACCAGTGCATTGTGAATGGCAAGGGCATCCAGGTTGGACCGGGAGCCTTACGGAATTCCAATGATGGACACACGGTCACCAATCAAGGTGATCTCAGCATCACGTGTGAGGGCGTGCATGGCGAGCGCCCATTGGCTCTCAGTGCAAGCATTGTTGATTGTCCGGCGCAAAGCCCTGTAGGACATTGACCCGGTGCCGATTCTCGGGAGAGTTTGCCTGATGGCTGCCACCAAGCCCGATACGGTACGGATTGTCAGTTCCTTTTTCATTTTGTCCTTTCACTGGGTTGCTGATTTGTCCCCCAAATCCCCATGTCCCCACGGGTCCCTGTAAAGCCCAATACAACATATCCTTTATTATCAAATACATACATACATGATAATAAAGTTCTACACATTAACAGGGACCGGGTGGGGACTGGTGGACACTACGCGGCTAGGTACAAGGTCCCGTCCTCTCTCTTGCCCACACGTCCATCCCGGATGAAGCCGTCAAGCGCACGGTTCCACAGTTCTGTGCCATCCCTTTCTGCGTGCATCACCTTTTGCAGTTCGCGTTTCTTCATTGGACCCTTCGTATCCAGGGCACGAATAATGCGCCCCTGCACTTTGGCAATGGCGTTGTCAGCCGAACTGGTGCGGTAGTATTCGTGCGATGCAATCTGATACTGACCAAGGTTCACCGCATCTTGCGCGGTCTCTACGCTGATGACCGTCTCGTGCCGTAGCCACGCTATGAGCAATGCATTACGCCATGCATGGACGTTCATCCGCTCTGAGCCTTCCGGCAAGTTGTCAGCCCACTCGCAGATGATGTCTTCAGCGGCAGAGGATGGCACCAAGCGCACGTGTGCGTCCTCAAGCTGCATCACGCGTGGCAGGAATGTGCTCTGTAGTTGTGTGAAGTCCGTTGGCTTCATCTTGCTGACGTTTTCAAAACCGCCCTCAGTGCCGATGATGTTGAACCGGGACATCAAGCCACTGCCCACAGCGTTGCCACGGCTGAGCAAGTCAAACCAATCTTCCTCCGTCACACCGCACAGCATTGAGAACATCATTTCCCCATAGGCCGCATCGCGCGTGCCCGTGGCAGTGCCGTGG
>JARLGF010000044.1 GCA_031296165.1 Occallatibacter sp.
CACCCACCGCTTCAACCCAGGCCGGCGGCACGTCGCAGACATCGTTGCGCGGCGCCGGGCAGCAGCCGGCAGAGACCACGGTGGACGGCGCCAGCACCAGGCTGGCCTTCGGCGGACAGGGCGGTTCCGAATCTGCCCAACAGGGTGGACCCGGACAGCAGAATATCGGGCAGACCTGGAGCGGAGGACGGGGAATCAACGTGGCGGAAGCCGCCATCCGCTCAGTGCAGACCGAGGCCGGCAACGTGGAGGCGGCGGGCGCGCGCGCTGCCGGCGGGCGCATGAACGTAAATACCATGCGTGGCGCCAACGGCCTGCACGGGCAAGGTTTTCTCTTCGACCGCCAGAACATCTGGGGTGCGCAGAACCCGTTTACCAAGTGGGTGAAAGAGACCGCGCCGGCCACCTTGTCCTCGATCCCGGTGTTTACGCCGGAGCCGTTTACCCCGCCGGATCACGAGACTACCTGGGGCATCGGTCTGGGCAGTCAAATCCGCCGCAACAAACTCTTCTGGTTTGCAGCTCTGGACAGTTACAGCCGCAACGATCCCGGCCTTTCCACGGTCAAGCATCCCGACGAGTTCTTTGCTCAGCCCTCGAACGACAAGATGCAGGTACTGAGCGCGCGGCTGGGGCTCAGCGGCGTCAATCCCGTGGCGGAGGGCGTGGCTGCCTACTCCACCATGCTTGAAACTCTGAGCGGGCTGCTGGGCCCCGCTCCGCGCACGGCCAGGCAATGGGTGGGATTTGCCCGCCTCGACTGGGAGGCCGCCGAGCGCCACCGCTTTACGCTGGAAGCCATCGCCGCCAATTGGAACTCGCCCGGCGGCGGGCTCACCCGCGTATCGGAAACCTACGGGAACCACAGCCTTGGGTCCAGCCAGGCCAGCGAGCAGTGGCTGCTGGGCCGCTGGGAGGCCTTCCTCACTCCCAACCTGCTGGCCGTTACCCAGGGCTCCGCGGGGCGCACCATCCTCAGCGCCAAGCCTGAAACACCGTCGGCATTCGAGCAGACGCTTCTCAGCGGAAACGTGTGGGGGCAACTGCCGCAGATTGTGGTCGATTCACGTTACGGCTTCACCATCGGCAATCCCGCGCGCTTCGGCCAGGGAAGCTATCCCGATGAACATCTCTACCAGGTGCGGGAGACGCTGGACTGGGTCCATGGCAACCTGCTTGTCAAGGCAGGATTCGACGCCAGCCACAATGCCGACTCCACTGGCAGACTGCGCAACCAGACCGGCACGTATTACTACTCCAGCGTGGAGAACTTTGCCTCCGACGCGCTGGCCTTTCAGAAATTTGGGCTTTCCAACGCGCTGGACCCGGCAAACCCGCACAACTGCGATGAAACCGGCAAGGTGTGGCGCGACTCGGGAGGCGGGCTGCGCGGCCTGGGCTATCTGCCCTGCTACTCCTACTATTCGCAGACCATGGGCCCCACCGACTGGCATCTGAGCACCAGCGACTGGGCCGGCTATGTTACCGCGCAGTGGCAGCCTAAAAAGCTGGTTGTGCTCTCCGCCGGCCTGCGCTGGGAGCGGGAGCAGTTGCCGCCGCCCATCTCCGCATTGGCCAACTCACAGTTGCCTCTGACTGAAAAGATGCCCAACCTGGGCAACAATTGGGGGCCCCGCATTAGCCTGGCCGTGGGCAGCGCCGAGGACAGAAAGCGGGGATGGCCGGTGCTGCGCTTCGGCTACGGCATGTATTACGGTCGCACGGAGAACGCCACCCTTGAAACCGCGCTTACCCAGACCGGTTCAGTCAACGGCGACCTCAGCTTTTTCTCCCGCCCCACGGATAATCTGAACGCCGGCGGCGCTCCGCCGTTTCCCTACGTCTTTTCCGGGGAGCCGCTGAGCATGGTCAAGCCGGGCGCCATCGAGTTTGCGCCCAACTTCCGCAATCCCGAGGTGCACCAGGCCGTGGCGGCCATCGAGGAGAACCTGCCCGGCCACTTGCAACTTACCGCCAGCGCCCTGCTCAGCCTGGGCCGCCGCCTGCCCATCTCCATTGACACCAATCTCGACTCTCCAACGTCAAAGCAGACCATTACCTACGCCGTAGTGGACGGCACGGGCGCAGGGCCCATCAAGACTCCGCAGATTACGGTTCCTTTCTATGCTTCCTGGCCGGCAAGCACAGGCTCCTGCCCGTACTACACGCCGGCAAGCACAGCCCTCCCCGGGCGGCCTTGCCCGGACTACCAGCAGATCTCCCAGATCATGAGCCGGGCCAACTCCACCTATGAGGCCGCCATGATCAAGCTCACCCGCTATGGCCGCCGCGGACTCAGCCTGCACGCCCACTACACCTACGCTCACGCCATGGACTGGAATCCCAACGAAAGCACATTCGTCGCCGGCAGCAACGTTCTCGATCCGTCCGATTTTCGCCAGGAATATGGAACCGGCAACCTGGACGTGCGCCACTCCGCTGCCGCCATGATCATCTACGAAGCGCCCTGGAAGCTGCATAATCTGGCCGGCCGCCTGGCCAACGGCTGGATGATCTCCGGGACCGGCCAGTTCCGCAGCGGCCTGCCTTACACCATGCGCACCTCGGGTTCGCTGCCGAAAGAGTTTAATCAAACCACGGGCGCTGCCATCGTTGGCCTGGGGACGGGCATGAACGGCTCCGGCGGCGACAACCGCGTCTACGGCGTGGGCCGCAACACCTTCCGCTATCCCCTCACATGGAAGGCCGACCTCCGCCTGGGCAAGAGCTTCAATCTCGGCGGTCAGCGCAGGTTGGAACTGCTGGCCGAAAGCTTCAACCTGTTTAACCATCAGAATGTCACCGAGCTTGAAACCACCGGCTATTACATTGAACCAGGCAGTCTCTCCGGCTCATTCCCCACGCTGAACTTCCTTACCGGACTCAAGACCGACACCACAGCCTTTGGGAAGCCGCTTAATATCGACGCCACCAACTTCTATCGCGAGCGGCAGTTTCAGTTTGGTTTGCGGATCAGGTTTTAAGGATGTTGATGATGATATATGCATAATTACGACATCGTCCGATGCTATTATATATGCTTGGAGACCCAATGAGAACAACGCTGGCGCTCGACGACGATCTGGTCAGGATTGCCCAGGAGTTTACAGGCGTGACAGAAAAAACGGCTCTGGTGAGAGAGGCTCTTCGATCCCTGATCGAGCGGGAAAGCTCCCGCAGGTTGGCGGCCCTGGGAGGCACAATGCCGGAATTGAAAGATATTCCGCGCAGAAGGGCAAGCGAAGAGTGATTCTGGCGGATACCTCGGTTTGGATTGACCATCTCCGCAGTGAGAACGCGGAAATGCGCAAGCAGCTTACCCGCCTGAACATTGTGGTTCATCCACTCATCGTTGGGGAGTTGGCCCTGGGATCGCTGCGGGATCGCGTCAGGACGCTCGCATTTCTGGATAGGTTGCCACGGGTGCGGGTGGCGCAACTGAGCGAAGTGCGGCAAATGATCGAGGCCCGCTCTCTGTACAGCCAGGGAATTGGCCTGATTGATGCGCACCTGATTGCCTCAATTTTCATCACCCCGTCCACCCTGTTGTGGACGATGGACAGGCGGCTTCGCAGCGTAGCCGAAGCTCTCGGAATTCACGCGAATCTACCTTGACCTGCATCGCACTCTACAGCAACGGAGACCGATCAGAACAGCTCGATGTCAGGCAGGCTGTTGCTGCCGCCGCTGCTCGGCGTGCCCCCACCGGCAACGGCCAGGTGCGTGGCTGTCTGGCTTGCCATGTGGTAGCGGCCCAGATGCGAGTCAAGCAGGCTCTTGAAGGTAATGTCGAGCTTGCCATCCCACGCCGGGTCCTCCGGTTTTTCGCCCAGCTCCAGCATGTGGTCGCGCATCTCCACGAGCGCGCTCTGCACATGCTCCATTCTTTGCCGCATCACGTCCTGGAACTGGATGTGCCCCAATGCCTCCGAGAGCCGCTGCACGCTTTCTTCGTAGTTCTCATCCACCTCGGTGATTACTTCCAGCAGCAAGCGGCTGTTCGCACAAAAATCCTCCTGCATCGTCGCCAGTTCGACCATCAGATGACTCATCTGATCGGATGACTCGTACTGTTCCAGCGAGGACTGGGCCTCAGCCATCTCCCGGTCCACTTCTTCGGCAGTTGTATTGATTTTGCCTGTAATGTCGGCGGCGGCCTTGGTTGTCTGCACGGATAGTTTCCGCACCTCTGCGGCCACCACGGCAAAGCCGCGGCCCGCCTTCCCGGCGCGTGCCGCTTCAATCTCCGCGTTCAGCGCCAGAAGGCTGGTCTGCTTGGCAATCGAGGTGATGACTTTAATCAGCGGGGTCAGCGCGCTCACTTCCGATGCCATCTTCTGGATGCGCTCGAAGCTGCATCGGAGTTCGTCGATTTGCACCTGCATCTGCATTCCGATTGCGCCGACGATCTGCTTGTTGCTCTCAACCTTCTGTTTGGTGCTCTCCGTCAGATCCTTGCCGCTCCGGATGGACTCCGAGATGCGCTCTCTTTGCTGGTTGGCTTTGGCATTCAAGAGTCCGATCTGCTCGATCGCCTGCATGACCTCGCGCTCCGATTCTGCCAGCGAATCGCCAATCTGCTCGTTCATTACCTCGATATAAGTCTTGGAACTCCTGAATTCGTCGCCCATGACCTGGCGCCGCACCTGCACATGCGCCAGGTCCGACTGGGTCATTTTCCCAATCTCACCCAGTTCTGCAATGCCGCTGCGGGCATTTATCCAGTTCACCAGCGTGACCACAACGTGAGGCGCCAGGACCAGAACCGTCAACAGCCCCAACACATACGACTCAAAGCAGGAAACAGCCCACTGCGGCGGATGGATCAAGGCTTGCCAAAGAAATACCAACACAAATAACTCGAAAACCAACGGCAAAATATGCCGCCTGGCGGCGCGGCGTGAGCGAAACTCGCTCCTGTGCTCTAAATCCGAGATTGTGCCTACCCGTGAATTATCTGCGTAGGATTCGCAGTTGCGCGTCCCGTAGTCGGCTTGTTCCATGTTCCTACGCTCCCGGCAATACCTTCTTGATGACGCGAATCATGTCCTCGCCGGACACAGGCTTGACCAGCCATCCAGTGGCCCCAAGACGCTTGCCTTCGTTCCGCTTGGCGGTATCGCTTTCAGTAGTCAGAGTCAGAATGGGAATAAATTTCAGCCCCGGCAGAGCGCGAACATTCTTGATCAGCTCCATCCCTCCCATCACCGGCATGTTGATGTCGGTAAGTATCAGATTGGGTTTGATTCCCGCTTTTAACTTGTCCAGCGCCATCTGCCCGTTGTTGGCAGTCTCCACCTGAAAACCGTGCATCGTCAGTGTGGTTTTGAGACTCATCACCATGGTGACCGAGTCGTCTACGACCATAACCGTCATTGCCATGTTGACTCCTCATCCGAACTGAACCGGAACAGGTGAAGAAGCCGGCCCCATGCCGCTCACAGGCTTCTTCGTGACACCTGATAGCTTCAGCCGGCAGCCTCTCGATTGGCCTGTTCAGCCGTATCTTCTGCAGCAGGCCATTTATCGGCAGACCCAGTCAGCCTTTTCTTCTCCAGCCAGCAGCTTATCGGCAGACCCAGTCAGCCCAACTGCCTGTACCGGCAGTACAGTTCGTTCATCGTCAGTATGTGTCCAAAAGTTTATGCGGAATCCAAACAGCGCTTCGATCGAGAGCCTGAACCCGGCTTTTCAAATTCACACCGGGGATCGCCGGGGCTATAGTGTCTATGTGCGTTTCAGCGCATTCTTAAAACCAACTCATCGACACAACTTGCTTCTTACCCAATTCGAGGCTCCATGCAAAAGGGTCTGTTTTCTCCACGGATACGCTGCTTTCCTGCTTTCGTGCTTGCCGTCCTGCTCTCGCTTCTGGCTATGCGGAGCGCGCACGCACAGCCAATCCAGCTCGCGCCTCCCGGCGATACGCCTGCCGCCGCGGGGCCGCTGGCCCAGGGCCTGTCCGCAGAGTTCACGCATAAGGATCTCGCCAAAGCCATGAAGCTGGTTGCCGATTGGCAGTTGCAGCGCCTTCCCGTCGAGGCGCAGACCGACTGGACCTGGGCCGCGCTCTACACCGGCTTCATGGCAGTGCCTCCGCAGGTCGCCGGCGGCAAGTACCGGCAGGCCATGATGCAGTTGGGCGGCCGGCTGCAATGGCAGCCAGGGCCGCGCGTCCTCCACGCCGACGATCAGGCCGTGGGCCAGATGTATCTGGAACTTTATCTCCTCCATAAAGACGCAAAGATGCTGGCTCCCATGCGCGAGCGGCTCGACAGGGAAATCGCCACGCCCGACGACCCGCGCACGCCGTTGTTGTGGTGGTGCGACGCGCTTTTCATGGCGCCGCCCGTCTATGCAGACATGGCCGCCGCCACCGGCGATTCAAAGTACCTGGCTTACATGGACCATGAGTGGACCATCACCACGGATCTGCTCTATGACCGCGACAAGCATCTCTACTCGCGCGACGCAACCTTCCTCGACAAGCATGAGAAGAACGGCGAAAAGATCTTCTGGTCCCGGGGCAACGGATGGGTCATGGGGGGAATCGTCCGCGTGCTCAAGCAACTGCCCGCCGGCTCTCCGCTGCGTCCAAAATATGTAGCGCTGCTCAGGGAGATGGCCGCAGCCACCGCGGCAGTGCAGGGAAGCGACGGCCTGTGGCGTCCCGGCCTGCTCGACCCCGGCAGTTATCCCCTGCCTGAAGTCTCGGGCAGCGCTTTTATTGCCTACGCCATGGCCTACGGCATCAACGAAGGCATTCTCGACCGCAAGACTTACTCGCCCATCGTCCACAAGGCGTGGGCGGGCTTGCTGACCCACGTCTATGCCGATGGCCGCCTGGGCTGCATTCAGCCTGTCGGCGCAGCGCCCGGCGCCTTCACGGAGACTTCAAGCTACGTCTACGGCGTGGGCGCGTATCTGCTGGCGGGGTCTGAAATCTACCGCACCGCCAGGTAATTCCGGCGACGGTTTGCCGTCCTCTGCCTGTTCGCCGCGCCCGTCCGCGCTGCGCCGATTGCCGCCGCCTTGTCCGCGGCGGCTCACTTCAATTCTTGTGCGCCTCTCCCACCCATTGCGTGCGCAATCGCTGCCGTGTGCGCCTCTGCCTTGGGCGCAGCCGGTTTCGCCTGCTCCCGCACCGGCGATGAGGCGCCGTGCAGGAATGCCGGGTCCATCTCGGCAATGTCCACGCGGTAACTCACGGTCTTCGCCGTGGGAAAAGCCGCCGGAACCTTCTGCGTTACATTGCCGGTTGCGGCCCACTCGGTCCCGCGCTGAAACGTAGCGATAAACCCAACACAACTGAGCGCGGCCACATCGTGGCCCAGCACGGTGTGAAAGATCCTGCCCTTGCCATAATGCAGAACCATCAGGATGGGTTCGTCGTGGCCGGTTCCGCTGTTGGCCGGATCGGAGTGCGCCGTTGCCAGCACCGTCATGTCTTTGCCGGGTCCGCGCAGCGTGCCGTAGAGCTCATCGGGAAAGTGCATCCACACCGAGGGCAATCCTTTCATGATGGGATGCTCGGGCTGCCGCGTCACCACCTGGAACGGAAGGCGTGCTCCGTGGTGGCCGGCCGAGCCGGGCGTAGGATCGGACACCAGCTTGCCTTCGTTGAAATACCACAAGGGGCCGGCCTGCTCCGTGCGGCCTCTCCAGCCGCCGATGCCGACCATCTGGTTAAAGGCCGGCCAGTTGGGAAAGGCGTTGTCGGCAGCATGAACCACCACAAGCCCGCCCCCATTGCTGACGTACTGCTCAAAGCGCGCGCGCAGATTCGCGGGCCAGTCGGGCGCATCGTAGTTTGACACGATCACCTGGTAATGGCTGAACTGCGGCTCGAAGTTGCTGAAGTCTCCATCGGACGTAGGCGCGGTGAGCACCGTGACCTGGAACAGTCCGGTCTCCTCAAGTTCCTTCTTGAGTACAGGCGTCGTCTGTATCCAGTTGTGGTACGTGCCGCCGCTCTGTCCATCCAGCAGAAGCACCCGGATCGGGGGTGCGGCAGAGGTTGCGGCGGGAGCGCAAAGCATCGCACTCAAAAGGGCGGCGAAGAGTATCCGCTTCATGTTCTTTTCCCTCGTTCGAGCAGTCAGTTCCTGACCGCAGAAGAAGCATACTCCTTGCCCGATGGCCCGGTCACCGGTTTCGATTTGGCGTCCCTGCCGCCGTGCGTGTAGAGTAATCGGCAGCCGGCAAAATAATTCCTGAGGAGTATTCAAGCGTAATGACTAACCCAGCCATGACCTCCACGCCTGTGCAGCGGTTTCTGTCGCTGGACGTGCTGCGTGGCATCACCATTTGTTTCATGATCATGGTGAACAACAGCGGCGGCCGCGGAGCGTGGGCCCAGATGCATCACGCCGAGTGGAATGGGCTCACCGCAACCGACCTGGTTTTTCCCACCTTTATATTTGTTGTCGGTGCGTCCATCGTGTTCGCCGTTGAGGCGCGGCTGGCGCGCGGGGCGGCGCGGGCCCAGATTGCCTGGCACACGTTCAGGCGTGCGGTCATCCTTTACCTGCTGGGCATCGTGGTCAACAGTTTTCCGCTTTTCCACCTCGAACATATGCGCTTCTACGGTGTGCTGCAGAGGACCGCGGTCTGCTATCTGGTCATCGGGTTGTTTTACTTGTGGGATAAGCGAGTGTGGACCAAGGTGGCCATGCTGGGCGTAGCGCTGCTGGGCTACTGGGTGCTGGTGCAGTGGGTCCCGGTGCCGGGAGCAGGCGTGCCCGGTCGCGACATTCCTTTCCTCGACAAGAACATGAACATCGTGGCCTGGACGGACCGGCAGTTGATGCCGTACCACCTCTACGAGTCATCTCCCCTGCATAACATGTGCGACCCCGAGGGGCTGCTCAGCGACATTCCCGCGCTGGGAACCACGTTGCTGGGCCTGCTGGCTGCGTTGTGGATGCGCGGACCAAAGTCCATCAAGGAAAAGACACTGGGCCTGGCCGCCGGAGCTGTGGTTTGTCTGGGCACGGGCTACCTGTGGTCCATCTGGTTCCCGCTCAACAAGAAGATGTGGACCAGCTCGTTTGTGCTCACCGCGGCGGGTTGGTCGCTGGTGGCGCTTACGCTGTTCTTCTGGCTGGTGGAGCAGCGGGGATGGGGTAAAAGCGCAAAGAAGAAATGGCTCTACCCGTGGCTGGTCTTCGGATCGAACGCCATCACGGCTTACATGTTCAGTGAACTGTTGCCTGAAGGACTGGGCAATATCCACTACATGGCGAACGGGCAGCAGACAAGCGTGATGCGGCAAATCCACGACGCCATCGTCTACTCCATTCCGAATCTGGCCTGGGGCTGTTTCGCTTACTCGCTTATCTTTGCGGCAACCTGCTTCATTCCCGTCTGGATCATGTACCGCAAGAAGATTTTCCTGAAGGTCTGAAGTGGTTTCAAACCCCGGCGCTTGCGCCAGCGAGATATTCCAGTCGCTGGCGCAAGCGCCGGATGCGTATTGCATTGCCGGAGGAGCGCACCTGCTGCATATACTCATTATTGAGAGACTCTGAACGACAATGCATACGCATAAAAACACAACTGAGAAATTGCGGCAGAGGATTGTTTCCTGCTCGCTTGCGAAGCGCGCTTTGACATGCGCGCCTCTTCCTTGCCTGGTACTTGGTCTTGGGTTCGCGGCTGCCACTCCGCTCGCGGCGCAGAAGTCTGCATTTGAGGTTGAAGCCCCCGTTAAAATGGTGAGTTCCGCGGAGCCGGCGGAGAGCTATCGCTTCTCAAAAGAAGGCCAGGCGGTTGTGGCGCGGCTTGCCTCGTTCGCATATCTCCCCTCGCGCGACTGGCAATATCACGATGGCGATCTTGCGCACGGCGAGGATGCCACTGCCGACGCCAGCGGATGGAAAAATGTCGCCATTCCCTTTACAGCTTCAAAACAGGCAGCGTGGCTGCGGAAAGAATTGGTGGTGCCCAAGAGCTTCAATGGGTACGACCTGAGCGGAGCGAGCCTCCTCTTCTATATGCCGGCTTCGGGTGACGCTCCGGGCCGCGACACAATGTATGAGACCATCTACTGCAACGGGAAGCTGATTGCCGAAGGGAGCCACCTTTACAAGGAAGTGCTCACGGCGGATCTGCACCCCGGAGAAAAGCTGCTGATCGCCGTCAAAATGCCGCCGACCAATGGGCCAAAGCGCATTACCACCGGCCTGGCGAATGGCGTCGAACTCGATTCGGTTCGGCTCCAGATTCGTTTTGCCAAAGAACGGCCAGATCCTGAGGTGCTGAATGCGGAACTGGTTTCAGCCGCGGAACTGTTGCCGCAGATTACCCACGATCCGGCGGAACTGGCGTCCGAGGAAAAAATCCTGGATGCCGCCGCCAGCTCCGTCAACCTCAAGGCATTGGACGCAGGGAACCAGCAGGCCTTTGACGACTCGCTGAAAGATGCCGAGTCACGGCTGGAGCCGCTGCGGCCCATCGTGAAAAAAGCCTTCGTCGTCATGACCGCCAACGCGCACATCGATGCGGCGTGGTTGTGGACAAAGAGCGAAACTGTCGATCAGGTTCACTTCACATTCAACAATGCGCTGCAACTGCTGCGGGAATATCCGCAGTTTGTTTTTTCGCAGTCCTCTGCGCAGTACTACGAATGGATCGAACAGAAGTTTCCCATCCTCTTTGCCCGGATTCAGCAGTACGTGAAAGAGGGACGCTGGGAAGTGGTTGGCGGCATGTGGGTGGAACCCGATCTGAATATGCCCGACGGGGAATCCGAGGTGCGCGAGCTTCTGCTGGGGAAGCGGTATTTCCAGCAGAAATTTGGCGTAGACGTCAAGATCGGATGGAACCCCGACTCGTTCGGATTCAACTGGCAACTGCCGCAGGTCTACAAGAAGTCGGGGATCGACTATTTCGTTACGCAAAAGCTGAATTACAACAGCGACAATCACGTTCCCTTAAAACTGTTCTGGTGGCAATCGCCTGACGGGAGCCGCGTTCTTACCTATTTCCCGTCCAACTACATTCAACACACCCTGCCGATTTCCGTGGCCCAGAATCTGGCCGACGGCATGAAGACGAACCCCGGCGAAAATGGCCTGCTGCATCTTTATGGACCCAGCCTGGGACGGCTCGACATTCCCGAGGGCCGCTCTTTCGTGCAGGAGGGAATTCAATGGAGCGATCCGAATAAGGTGTTTCCAGCCGCGCGATTCGACACGACCGCAGCCTTCTTTGACGACATGGGCAAGCGCGTGGACAGGAACGATTCGCCGGTCTGGAACTACAAGACATTTGCTGCGGGCGAGACGCAGATCGTGGCTCCGCCGGACGGAAAAATTCATGTGCCGGTATGGAATGACGAGCTGTACCTTGAACTGCATCAAGGCACCTATACCACCCAGGCCAGGGAGAAGGCGAATATCCGGAACAGCGAAGAGTGGCTTCTGGACGCCGAGAAATATGCCTCCGTTGCGTGGTTGGGTGGACTCGATTATCCCGGCAGCCAGTTGAACGAGTCCTGGAAGCTCAAGTTGTTTGACGACTTTCACGATTCGGCCGCGGGGACGGCCATAGGGCAGGATTTTCGCGATGCGCAGGTGGACTACGACTCAATTCACCATACAGCCAGCGATGCGACCCGCAATGCCTTCAATCAAATCGACAGCCGCATCGATACGGCATCCCATGCGGGCGTTCCGGTTGTGGTGTGGAACCAGTTGAACTGGGCCAGAACGGACGCTGTTCCCGTGAGCGTGCAAATGCCTGGTCCGGAACCGAATGGAATCGCCGTGGTGGACGCTGCCGGCAAGCCGGTCCTGATGGAGGTTCTCTCAAAGGACGCCGCGACGAATACCTATCGGTTGCTGGTGCAGGCGCCGGACATTCCCTCGGTGGGTTACAAGGTGCTTTACGTTGTGCCCGGCCAGCGCAAGGTGGCCAGCGATCTCCAGTTGCATGGCCTGACCATGGAGAATGCGCAGTTGCGCGTGGTGCTTGACGCAAAGACCGGCTGCATCACCAGCCTCGTCTCGAAAAAGACGGGCGTGGAGACAATTGCGGCGGGAGCCTGCGGGAACGAGCTGCAGGCATTCAAGGACGATTATCCGGGCGAGGATGCGTGGAATATCGCGCGGGACTACGAGAAATACGGCACCAATCTGACCATGCTGGACAGCATCGAGGTTGTTGAGCAAGGGCCGCTGCGCGAAGCCATCCGGGTTACACGGAGTTGGAGCAAGTCGAAGTTTGTTCAGGACATCGTGCTTGAAGCGGGAAGCCCACGCGTCGATGTGGTGAACAACATAGACTGGCACGAATCGCAGACCTTGCTGAAGGCTGCCTTCCCGCTTGCTTTTACCAGTCCTGAAGCAACGTACGAAATCCCGTATGGCTCCATTGAGCGCCCGACGACACGGAACAACAGCGTGGAGAATGCGAAGTTTGAAGTGTCCGCTCTGAAATGGGCCGACCTGGGAAATGGACAGAACGGATTTTCTCTGCTCAACGACTCGAAGTACGGGTACGATGCCAAGGGCAACGTGCTCCGGCTTTCGCTGCTTCGCGCTTCGACGATTCCTGACCCGGACGCGGATCGCGGCCACCAGACGTTCACCTACTCGCTCTATCCGCACGCCGGAACATGGAAGACGGCGGATACGGTGCTGCGCGGATACGAATTGAACTTCAAGCTCTCCGCGGAGCAGGTTATGGCGCACACGGGAGAACTGCCAACCGCGCATTCCTTCGTTAGCCTCAAGCCGGAGAATCTGGTTCTGACCGCGATGAAGAAAAGCGAAGACGGCGATAGCTTGATTCTTCGCTTCTACGAGTGGGCAGGGCAGCAGACGCAGGCGCGGATTGCGGTGCCGGCCGGCGCTGCCAGCGCGGCAGAAACCAATCTAATGGAGCAGGAGGCCGAAGGCGCAAATGCAAGATTGCCCCTGTCAGGAAACACATTCGAGTTTCCTGCCGGACCTTACTCCATCAACACCGTGCGCGTCGACTACGGTAAGCGTGGCGACGCATTCTGGCAGGCACAGAAATAAGGCGGACGCAGCGCACTTTCAACAAAGGGTTCACGGAGCTTGAATTCAAACTCGATTAAAGGCTCCCTGAACCCTTTGCCGCCGCCGCTTTCACAGGCCGGAACAGCCACGCCAGCAGCAGCGTAAACAGCAGGCCGCCCACGGTGAACTTGAGCCACACCGGCGCATGAGACGGCGAAAAGAATCCCTCCAGGCAGCCGGCAATCACCAGCAGCGGAACAATGCCGGAGATCAGCCGCGTGGCCTCCACGCCGCCCCGCGCCACCGAATCCTTCCAGCGCAGGTTGCCGGGAAACAGCATGGAGTAGCCCAGGCGGAATCCCGCGCCGCCGGCAATCAAAATCGAAGGCAGTTCCAGCGCCCCATGCGGCGCTACAAAGCTCCACAACGCCACCGACATGTCGTACTGATGGCAGGCCGCGCCAATCACGCCCAGCATCATGCCGTTCACGTACAGATAGAAAAAAGTCCCCAGTCCAAAAATCATGCCGCCGGCAAAGGTGACAAAGCTGACCGTCAGGTTGTTGGTCATAATCACGCTGGTGGCCATCGGCGCAATGCTCACCACGGACTTGGTCCACATCTCGTGGCGCTCCATGGTGGCAATCATCTCCGCGCCCACAAAGTGCCGCATGAACTCCGGCCGCGCGCTGGTGACCGCCGCGCCCACCACGCCCCAGGCCACTGAAACCAGCACGGAAGCCAGCACAAAACCGATCTGCCGCTGAAAAATGGCCGGATACTCGTCGCGGAGAAAACGGAAAAGCGTCAGCAGATTGGTTTTTCGCCCGGAATAGATGATATGGTGGGCGCGAGCCAGCAACTGATTCACATACTGCGTATAACTGCCGGCGGTAGGGTCGTGGCGAAGCACGGACAGGTCCGCCGCCACCTGGCGGTAGAGCAGCGCCAGCTCCTGCAGTTCCGCGCGGGACAAGTGCCCCAGGCCGCCCGTGCCCGATTGGGCCAGCAGGCTTGCGAGCCGGTCCCAGTGGGGCCGGCGCTTGAGAATCCACTGGTTTGAGAGGATATGTGTCATGATGCAGAGTTCCGACCAGCCTGACCCAGACCAGCTTAACATCGACACTCCGGAACTGGTCGCGATTGAGATGCCTTTGGCCGGCGTCGGCAGCCGCTTTATTGCGCTGCTGGTCGATTACCTTATCTGGGGCGTCGGGCTGCTGGTGCTTGCTCTCCTCTTTTTTATCTTTCTTCCCGGCATCCGCGCCTTCTCAAAAATTTCCGGGCAGTGGGTCACGGCCATCGCCATCTTCATCGTTTTCCTGCTGAACTGGGGCTACTTCACGCTCTTTGAGGCTTTCTGGAACGGGCGCACTCCGGGCAAGCGCGTGGCCGGCATTCGCGTAATCCAGCGCTCCGGCCGCGCCATTGGCCTGTTTGAATCCATGGCGCGGAACTTTGTGCGCTATGTGGACCAGATTCCGTTTTTCTATGCGGTTGGCGTCATCGCCATGTTTGCCTCGCGCCAGCATCAGCGCCTCGGCGACCTGGCTGCCGGCACACTGGTCGTGCGCGACCGGGTTGAGGAGGCTTCGCTGTGGGGCGAGTCGGGAGCCCGCACCTTTACAGCGCCGTTCTTCGCTCCCAGTTCTCCCGTCCCGGAGCCGCAAGCCGCCTTCACCCTGCCCGCCAGCGGCGTCGCTAAACTTTCAGCGGCAGACCTGGTGGTGCTTGAAGGTTTTCTCGCCCGCCGGCTTGACATGAGCCTCGCCACACGGCAGCTCCTTGCCCAGCGGATTGCCTCCGCCATCCAGGCCAAGTCCGGCCTGGAAACCCCCTCAGGCGCGAGCCTTGAAACCTTCCTTGAAGTCACCGCCCGGCAACTGCGCGACATCGCCCGTATGCAATCGTGAACTCATCGTTTCCCCGGCAAGCCAGCCTCCGGCGCCAGCGTAGGAATGTCCACATCTTCCGGCCTTGGCAGCGCCTGCGTCCGGTTGAAGTGGGACTTGGCATCGGCGAAGAGTGCTTCCCGCTTGAGCCATAGCTGGATGTTCATGTCGTAATGCGCCATCACGATGTCCAGCGTATAGGGCCGGTTCTGCTGCTTCCACGCCTGCTCGTGGAGATCGCGCAGCAGCCCATACCCATCCACCATGTCGATGTAAAAATAGTCCTCGTGAAACAGCGGCGAGCCCACGCTCCGCTTTCCGTTCTTCTCGCGGTAGGCCTGGTTGTAGGCTCCGGCAATCTCCTGCGCCGCCTGGAATTTGTAGCCGATAAAATCCATGCGCCGTGCCGCCAGCTCCATTGCATCCAGCGCACCCCTCTCGCGCAGCGGCTCTGCGGCCTCCGCTTGCTTGAGCAGCGTAATGGCGCGTTCTGCATGGAGCCGGATCTCCGGAACCATCGGCATCAACTTCGCTGAAACAATCTGTCCCTGCTCGCTCCACGGATCAGTCCAGAACAGGTTCGTCATGGCTCCGTGCAGCGAGCCTCCCTTGCGGAACGAGAGTTGCGCCGCCGTCAGCTCTCTCTGCGCCTGGTTGATCTTTCCCGTCCTGTCGCCGTGAAACACCTGTCCGTACGTACTCTCGAATTGAGGAATGCTGCTGGTTCCCGCCTGCCAGCTTGCCGCCGCTCCAAACAGAACCCCGTACCAGTCGTTGTCGATCAGGCCCTCGTCGTCCTCGTCCGTGTTCCACACCGTATTCAACATGCCGGTCGAGCCCACGCGCTGGCCCTCTGCGACGAAACCCTGAATGCAGAGCAGGCCCTCGTAGTTATTGGGGTAAATGCGGTTCCAGTTGTTAATGCCGGGCGAAACCCAGGTCTCCATTCCCGCATCCACAAAGGGACTGAGCCAGCGCGAGAAGCCCTCCGGATGCGGCCCGTACTCCCATGCAACGGCAATCATGTCCTTGGGCATGGTCTTCACCAACGCGGGATCCATGGTGTAGTCGTTCCAGAAGATCAGCTTCCTGTGCAGCGGCTGCAGCGCGTCGTGTATCTGCTTGAAAAATGCAATGTAAGTTTGTGTCCCGCCGTTCTGAGCGACAAGCTGCTTGCTCTGCCCGGTTCCCAGCTCGAAGACCTCATCCGCGCCGATATGGATGAACGGCCCGGGAAACATCGTGGCAATCTCGCCGAACCATTGCTTGTCCAACTGGATGGACCCGGCCTGGCCCGGCGCCAGCGCGCTGCCCAAAGGCGTTTCCGCCAGCGGAGTGGTTTCCTGAAACATCAGCGCACGATGCAGATGGCCAAAGGACTCCTGCTCGGGAACGATCGTCACATGAAACTTCCGTGCATAACTAACCAGTTCCGCCACATCGGCTTTCGTCATTGCACCGCCGGGAGGCGCAATCAGCGGGCTTGAAGCATACTCCAGAGAAACTTCAAAGTACGGCGAATAAATATTCATCTTGTATTCCGACAGCACCTGCACCTCGTGCTTCTGAAAGGCCAGCGTCGCAATCGGGCCGCGTGAAAGATCGTCGGAAAGACCGCGATATTTCATGGCCGGCCAGTCG
>JARLGF010000045.1 GCA_031296165.1 Occallatibacter sp.
GACAACGACGCATGGCCAAGATAGGTTGACAGGAGCGGCAGGGCACAGTACATGTCCATCCCTTTGTCCGTCATCGCCTTCAACGAATAAACCGAAAATGTGTGGCGAAAATCATGCACTCTGGGACCGTTGCCGCGCCCGCCGTGTGAGATTCCCGCCGCCCAGACCAATTTCCTGAACCAGGTATAGATATTGTGCCGACTGACTACGCAGCCATCCCTGTGAGCGAAAAATGGGTCTTTGTCGTCTCTCGATATCTTGTGGTAAGTGGCACTGTATCCGCGAAGTACGGCCAGCAAAGAATCCGAGAGGGGGATGAGCCTGTCTTTGTTGAACTTTGTTTGCCGGATAACGAGGATGCCCTTGTCAAGATCAGTGTCGCCGAGTCTAAGCCCAAGGGCCTCGGATATTCGCAGCCCGCAGCCTAAGAGCAATCTGAAAAGAACAGGCAGCATCACTGGCATTGTGGAAGGGGTTCTTGCGCTGATTTGGTCGCATTCCTCAAAAAATCGTCGTAACTCTTCATGGGAGAAAATATGCGGAACAAACGCTCCTCCTCTTCGCAAGTTTCGCATTGGGCGAGGCAAATGCACATCCACGCCTCGTTCTGACAAGTATCTGAGGAACTGGCTCGTCTCAACGATACGACGTGTTTGTGTGTGCCGATTTTCATTTGGCCTGAACGAACACCATTCCTCAATCAACTCTTTCCCAATGCTTGCCTCATCCGCATTCTTAGCCGACAAGAACCTTGAAAAGCTGCGCAGAGAAAGCGGTACAGCGTCGTACTTAAGGCCTTGCGCACGCTTGTAGCGGATGAAGTCGGCCATATGCGCAGCGAAGACGCTGTCGTAATAGCTGGTAGCTTCGTCGTTTTTCATTAGCGTGTGCCTCCAAACTGCCTTTCGTGGCCACCACAAAAGGCGGAGACTTCAACTGCGCACTCACGCAATCTGGCGACATCGATCTTAAGGTATACGGATGTCGATTCTATGTCGGTATGTCCCAGTGCTTCCGAGATGACCGGCATGGGTACATTGTGTTCAAGCAGGGCACTTGCCAGGCTATGCCTTAGCGCATGGGGACCGTGTTTCTTACCCGGTGGTATGCGGATTCCCGCTTCTTTCAGCCTGGCATAGACCGTGTGATGTATCGAGTTGGCATACATCACGTCATTGGGAGCGTTGAGCTTTAGGAATAGAAACGGCACATCTGATTTCGGCCGTGCATAGCGAATGTAGTCAATAACGGCCTCGCCGACATCGTTTAGCAATGGCAGTGTCACGGGTTCCCCGGTCTTTTGCTGCGCAACCTCAATGATGTTCTTATCCCATTTGAAGCTGGAGAATGTCAGGTTTGCAATATCCGATGCCCGAAGGCCCAGTCGGGCGGCAAGAAGGATCAGCGCGTAGTCCCTTTTGCCTCTCGGGTTTCCCCTGTCGATGCTGTTGACCATACGCTCGATCTCTTCTTTCGAGTAGGCGGAAGGTATTTTTGCTTTCTTGCAGTATCGGATTTTCGGAACAACCGTGCTTAAATCGGCCGCAGTTATCCCTTGGGCATACAGATAGCGCAAGGCGCGTCGCAACACGCAAGTCGTATGGTAGATCGTGGGTAGTTCGTATATGGCCAAGCTGTTAACGAATCCTTGCACAAGCCAAGAGTCAAGCCCTGCAATGTTATCCAGGCCTTGTTGCTCCATGTATTTCGAGAAACGCTCCAGATAGAGGCATGTGTCGCGTATGTGCGCTTCGGATAGTCCAATGGCCGATTGATACGCCGTGAATTTCTGGAATGCGGATTTGGCCACTTCGGAAAAAACAAATCCGCGCTTCTCTCTCCGCAGAGAAAGGATGCCAGTACGCTTGAAATCGGCGAGCGTGTAAATTGCCTTTATCCATCGATGCTTGCTGTTCTCGTTCAGATGCTTCTGATGGGCACGCATTGCCTCGTCAAGGAATTTCATCCCAAATTCCATGTCGAAGTCATTCGCAGGCCGTACACCTGCGCGTTTGCACAACTTGTTCCATACGATGTGGTACTGCTTCAACACGGTCGGTTTGTAGTCAAGCCGTGTCATTTCCTCCGAAATCGCATTCACCAAATCGGAGATCGTTCTTGTTTCGTTTCTCACTGATACATCCTCCGGTTCTGCATTGGGCCTTGGTTGGCCAAATAAAGTCTGGAGGATTATGTAAAGAAAACCAATCGCAACCGTTTTATATCAATGACTTTTATGCCGCACTTTTCATAACGTCCCGCTTTTCATAACCAAGGTCCTGATGGGTGAGCTTGCCAATCTTGAGGTCGATAAGCACGTAGGACCGGAGCAGCCGGTTATAGAACACAAGATCGACGAAGAAGTGTTCTTCGTCGAAGGTGAACCGTTTTTGCCGTGACTCAAAGAGGAAGCCCTTCCCCAGTTCTAGCAGGAATTTTTCAATGTGGGTGACAATGGCCGATTCCAAATCGGACTCGGAGTAGCGGGCCTTTTCCTCGATGCCGAGAAACTCGAGCACATAGGGGTCTTTGAGCAGGTCTTGCGGTTCGGCGACGTACTGCCCCTGCCGCGCAAGGTCACGGATTGCCTGCTTATCGCGGCTGAGTGCCAGCCGCTCGTAGAGGCCGGCATCGAATTGGCGTCGGAGTTCACGCAGAGTCCAACCCTGCTGGGCTGCCTCAATTTCGTAGAAGTTGCGCTCCTCCTCTTTGAGACCGATCAAGAACACATAGTGGGACCAGCTCAGAGAAAACGGATGGTGCGAGGAATCGGACGAAAAATCCAATTGGCCAGACATCGTCTGGCCAATTGGCAAAGATCCGGAGTTCCCGGCCAACGATTGGGGGATGGGGAAAGGCTGGAATTGGCCAGACGCTGTCTGGCTAATTCGTGGAACCCGATCTGGATAAGCCATATAGAACTGTCGCATGTACTTGAGATTGCTGACGGAGAAACCACTTCCGAACTCGCCGGTCAGGCGGCCCGCCAGCTCTCGGACAAGTTCCTTGCCATATTGAGCGCGGTCGGAACCTTGTTGTTCCTGCTCGAAGATTCGGCGGCCAATCTCGTAATTCGTATAGACCTGCAACAAGTTGACGCCGCGGGCGGCGCTGTGACGAGCCGACAACACCAAACTGCGGATGTTCTCGTACAACAGGGTGGAATTCCGGCTTGTGCCCATTGCAACCTCCGAATGCACTGCAAAATCTCGGCGCTCCCGGTATCGAGCCTGGCCGTCCGCGGCGGATTCAGTCAATTTTATCTAATGCCTACTCCGTCATAATAGGTGCCCGCCGCAACCGCCGCCGTGCAGTCCTTTTTTCGGCGTAGCAGGGGTGAAGTACTGCGCGGGCAATTGAAAGGCTCGTTGCGCTCGTGGAGAAGTTTCGTGGCTGACGCCGCAACGAACCCAGAGCAGCCGATCAAGCCGAATGCCTGCGGCAGCCGCCGACTCCGGGCTCAGCGTGTCCGAAACGTCGACCCAGGCGCAGACGCGGCCCGCGCGCGTGCACGCGGCCACGAACGAAAGCGCGAGAGAGGTGCGCCAGGAGCACTCGGGGCCAGCCATCTCCGTGATCGCGCCGACAGGCAGGCCGCCGTTTAACAGCGCATCCACGGCCGCAACCCCGGTGGGCCACACAGGGCGCACGGTTCGCGGCTGCGGCGTGAGCGCGGAGGGAATCCGGTCGGCAAGAGCAGACTCGATCTGGCGGCGAATTGTGGCGGCTGTAGCCATGCGATATTCGCCTTATATTCGCCTTTGCGGGAGCAGGATGCAAGCGGCATTGCATCAACTTCGCTGCACGTACCCGCTAATCCGCTGAAAAGGAAGAGAATATTCTTCGGCTACACTGGCCCTATGTGTGGCCGCTACCGTCGCCGTTCAACCAAAGAGAAGATCGCCGAGCTGTTCGAGGTGGAGGGCGGCCTCGAAGAACTGGAGATTGAGCCCGAGGACGACATCGCTCCCGGCTCTGTGCAGCCTGTGGTCTATCTCACTCCGGAGGGCGAGCGGCGGATTGCGTCGATGCGCTGGGGCTTCAAGCTGCCTGACCGCTTCCTATTCAACACTCGGTCAGAAGGCGTAGAGCGCTCGCGCTTCTGGCAGGAGGCATTCCGCGAGCGCCGCTGCATCGTGCCAGCCGACGCGTTCTTTGAGTGGACGCACGACACGAAACGCGCGAAAACAAAGTTCGAGTTTGTTGTGAATGATGGAGGGCTGTTCGGCATGGCTGGTCTGTGGTCGCCCTGGCTCAACCCACGCAGCGGGCAGTGGGAGCAGACCTTCTCGATCCTTACCGGCGAGGCCAACGAGGTCATGCGACCGATTCACACGCGCCAGCCGGAAATTCTGGAGCCCGGCGAGTATTCGGAGTATCTGACGCCGACCGCGCGACCGCCGTTACACCTGTTGCGCATCCTGTCTGGCGAAGCGATGAAAGCTGCGATGGCTGAAGAGAAGAGAACTCCGGCGCAGAACATGCAGCAGTCCTTGTTCGGGTACGAATGATGCAACGGATGAGCCCACGCGGGGTTGCCACTTCTTTTCGTGGACCGACTCGCCCCGCGCTTCGCTCCATCGGCAACAGCTGCGCCTTACCAGTGCGCCGGTTTCTGGCCTCTGCCTGCTTGAGGAGAAATATCCGGCTCTTTCTTAACAAACCGAAATCGAGAGTCGGGCCTTGCATGCCTACGCCTTTAAATCCATAGCGCGGCTCTATCTCTCCCTATGCGCAGAGGGAGACCCCTCTGCGCCTCACCGCTCGTCCGGCTTAATCCTCAGAACTCGATGAAACAAGGGACGGATCATTGCGCTCGTCTCCATGCCGATGGTGTCTGCAACAACAGTCGCTATGATTCATACGTTCTGACAGAGTAACTTAATTGATTTCTTCCGGTTGCGGCAGAGATTAGCGTTAACCCGATAGCTGCCATTTATCACCCGATAAATACGAAGTATTGGACATGCCTGGATCTCCGCGCCACGCTGGGCGAATCCGGCAGTTTCCGATGCCGTGCACATTTTCCGTCGTCATTCGAGGTGACTCATGGCTATATCCTCCGATGCTTCCTCCTCCTCGCTGGAACCGTTCGTGAGCGCCAGGGAGGCCAGCAGGTTCGTTCAATTGCATCCTGTCACTGTGCAGAGACTCGCGCGCGAAGGTTTGCTCCCCGGACATCCGGTGAGCAACGGTTCGCGCAGACACTGGAGATTTCGTCTTTCTGAACTCGGTCGATGGCTGCAAGAGCGAGAGAGCGGCAAGAATCGATGATTTGCTTCAAACGCGGCCAATTTAGTTTGGCGATTACGCATGAGTTCGGCTTCTGAGCGGCGATGTTTGAACAGGCATAGCAAGAGCCGCTGCAACTGGCTCAAGTGGCCGAAAACAGGGACTGGGATTGCTTTTCCGGTGATGCTGCATGGGAGTTATAGTGTCATTACCGATGCATTCTGCGCCCTCAGCGGAAGGAGGATTTTATGAGGACTGCGCGGAAGCAAAATGGCGCGCTTTACCTGGATAAGAACGGCAGCAGATCTCCGGTTTGGATGTTCAGCTGGCGACATATTCTTCCCAACGGTAAGCGCGTCCGAAAGAAGAGACAAGTTGGTTCCCTTGACCAGTACAAGACGGAGGCTGCCGCAGAACGGGCAGTGCGAAGCTGGAGGCTGGCCATCAATTCCAACCAGGTACACGCATTCAGTGGAATCACGGTGAACGATGTGATCGAACACTTCCGGCTGAAAGAACTGATCGACAAGGGCGAGAACGGTCGTGCGTGGGCGACACGCGACCGGTATGAGAGCTATCTCAACCGGTGGATCGCGCCTCGCTGGGGCAGAGAGGAATTGGATTCCATCAAGACTCCGATCGTCGAAGAGTGGCTGGAGGATTTGAAGTTCGATCCGAACTGGCGGCTGAAGAAGAAACCTCGTTCTTCCCTGGGGATGGTTGCAAAGCGCCCCAGGAGGGCCGAGATGCAAGTGCTGTCTCCCGCTAGCAAGACCAGGATTCGCGATCTGATGAGTGTGCTTTTCAATCATGCGATCCGGTGGGGCTTTACCGATCGAAATCCGATCTCGGGACCTGTCAAAGGTTCGGGCGTTCGCCAGAGTTCCAAACGGCAGCGTATCCCGGACATTCTTGAGGTCGTTGAAATGCAGGCGATCATCGCCGAACTTCAGTTGCGGGAGCGCGTGTTGCTGTTTTTGGATATGGTGACCGGACTGCGGCGCGGCGAACTGGCAGGCTTGCAATGGAGCGACATTGATTTCGACAAAATGGAGATCAATGTCACCCGGTCGGTCGTGGATCAGGTGGTCGGGCGCTGCAAGACGGAAGCCTCGCAAAAGCCGGTGCCGCTCGACGAGTACACGGCGCAGGACCTGCAAGAGTGGTATCGCCTGACACCGTATCGCGAGCCGGAGGATTGGGTCTTCGCCTCCGACAGCAGCCGGGCTGGAAAGAAACGCGGAAAGCAACCCCTTTGGTTGTCAACCATCATGCGTTACCACATTCAGCCGGTGATCAAGCGACTCGGCATCGAGAAGCAGGTTGGATGGCACACCTTCCGGCGGACCTATACGACGCTTTTGCAGGCGAACCGGGAAGATGTCAAGGTGGTGCAGGAGTTGCTGCGGCACAGCTCGGTGAAGGTCACCATGGACATCTACGCGCAGGCGCAGATGCCCGCCAAGCGTGCAGCGCAGCAGAAGGTGGTCGAAATGATCCGGCCGGAAATGCACCAGGAAGGGTGCAAAAAGCGGGCTTAAATGCTCCGCGAAATGCTCCGCAGCTTTTGGTGGGGATTTTTGCTAAGTGCTTGATAAGATTTGGCGTCCCCGACGGGATTTGAACCCGTGTTATCGCCGTGAAAGGGCGGTGTCCTAGGCCGGGCTAGACGACGGGGACGCTCTGGAGGGCTACTAGCGGCCTGATTCGGCCAAGCGCGCCCTTATGAAGGCTACCAATTCGGGGTGGCTGTGTCAAAAAGGAGATTGGCGTTCGTTGAAAAAGCGAATGCGGCTGGCGGTCTGGCGCGATGAGTGAGAAAACAGTCGCGCAGGAAAGACCAGATCAGGCTAGCCCGAAGAGAGACACGCAAACTTGATTCGAGGTTAGGCGGAGGAGAGGACATTGCGTATTTTTGCGTCGACGACCCGGCTCCGGGCGTCAGATAAAAGAGATCACCGCTGATAGAGGTTCCTGGTTAGGCATTGCGGTTTTGGCGTTGAAGAAGTGGAATGCCAGATCTGGAAATTCCGGTTCGCAAGAATGGAATCCATGAATTCATTCAATGACATCAGCAGGCGAAGCCTGATCAAGCTGATGGCGATGGCCAGCCCGGCAATTTACGGGGCCACATTCATGCTGGCTGGCCCTGAGCAGAGCGATTCCCTGGGTGCCAAGCCGGTTGCCGCCATGCACCCATACCGCCCACGGCTCTTTTATAATGCTGCCTCATTGGGCCGAATGCGCCACATGCTGGCATCGGACGCGAGCGCGGGCGCATCCCTGAAAAAGCAAGGCGAGGAGTTGCTGGCTGCGGCGCTGGTTCCGGAGAAGGTTGCGGAGATCGGTGGCGGACAGCAGGCCAACTACTCTACGCCGGGGAATCAAATTACCGAGATGGGGCTGACTCTCGGTTTGCTGTTTCATCTCACCGGCGACAAACGATATGCGGACAAGCTCCGCGAAGCTCTACTGTATTACACAAATTATGTCCGCTGGGCCGGCCAGGGACTGGCGGACCGCTTTCCACAATGGCATTCGGAGCTGGACACCACGAAATTCAGTTTCGGTTACGCGGCTGGCTACGACGCCCTGCGCGATGTACTTTCCGCCGCGGACCGGAAGACCATTGCGGATGCCATGGTCAGGCTGTCCATTCTGCCCACACTTGACGATTGGATTTTGCCAGGCGCGCGTGTACATTCCTTCGATTCCATGGGGCATAACTGGTGGGGGGTGTGCGTGTCGGGAGGCGGTCTGTGCGCGCTTGCGCTGCTGGGCGACGACCCGCGTGCGCAGGGTTGGATCGACGCGGTGGATGCCGGGTATGTGCAGTGGTTCAACTATCCCGGCAACGTGCTGCAGAACCGGATGCCTACCTTTGAGCGTTCCGGCCCATCCTATGAAGGCGTGGGCTACACCAACTACGGCGTGTCGGAGTATCTGCATTACCGGTTTGCCTGGCAGAACACGTATCCGCAGCGGCAGGCGGCGCACATGGAACCGCTCGACCATCTGGCCACCTTTTTCCTGCAGACTCTTTACCCCACAGAGAAGGGCTATCTTTCCACGAACTTCGACGACGGATCCATGGCAGTGGACTCGACGGCAACAGTGCTGTTACTGATCGCCTGTGGCTTGGCGACGCCGGATTCCAGCCGTTATCTCCAGCATGTGCATACCCATCCGGAAGGCGCATTGCTCTCGCTGCTGCGGCAACACACCTCACCTGCGGTACACGGAGATGCGCCCATGTCCATCATCTATCCCCGCATGGGTTGGGCCACGATGCGTTCCTCGTGGGCAAATGACGCAACCTTCCTGGCCATGAAATCGGGCTACACCTGGAACCATGCCCATGCCGATGCTGGGTCCTTCATTCTGTTCAAGCAAGGCATGCCGCTGATCGTTGACTCCGGAACGTGCAGCTACGGGCGTCCTGAGTACACCACCTATTATCGTCAGAGCCGGGCGCACAACGTGATTCTGTTCGATGGCGCCGGTCAGCCGGATGAAGACATCGACCGGGGCTGCAAGTTTCCCGGCCAGATGCACTGCCTGATCGACGGACTGGGCATGAAGTATGTCTATGCGGACGCAACCGGCCCCATGGCCCGCTGGTTTTCGCGCAACTATCGCCAGTGGCTGTGGAGCGGCAATGTTCTTTTGATCGTTGACGATGTGCATGCCCACACGGCGGGCCGCATGGATTGGCTTCTGCACTATGACGGGGAATACACGGCCGATTCCGAGGGCAGCGTTATGTTGAAGAACGGCTCGGCAGAGGCTGTTGTGAAAATGCTGTACCCTGCTAACAGGCATCGGGAAGACGTTGGCCTGGCAGATCACAATCCAGACCGGAAGCTGCCTTACCTGGTGTTCTATCCCGAGGACGCAGCGCGATCGCGTCAATTCATTACCGCCATCTGCCTGAATCCAGAGGCAATGCCGAAGTTTGAAGTCCTGGAAGGCGAGAACTATGTAGGCGTGCGCGTGCATACGCAGCATTCCGTGGAGGAAACGTACCTGAACCTTCGCGCCATCAACGGCTCGATTCACACCAGCAGTGGGATCCAAATCGGGGACTGGATGACCGACGCGTATCTGCTGCATATCAGCCGGCCATCCTCCGGGGATGCGGCGGTGGAGCGATACTTTGTGAGCGATGGCAGTTATCTTCGCCGCGAAAGGCGAAGCGTCCTCGAAACTCTGACAAAATTGACCGCCTGCTGGTCTCAGGGCAAAACAATGGAGGTTTTCTCCTGCGATGCGCCCGCCTCTCTTCAAATTGCTGCTGAAGACCCTCCTCAAAATGTCGGTTGGAACGGGCTTACTGTCTCCACCGTATATGACAATGAGAAGAGACTTGTTTCGTTCAAAAACATGCATTGAAGAGGTAAAGCGAGAACAGCAATCGGTTTTCACGGGCTGATGCTGTACATTTCGGTCAGGATCGCCCGCAGAGGCGGAAGTTGCCGCCGATGAAGCAGTCTCAGATCCTGGCAACGCATTCAATCCGGCGCCAACCGGAACACAAGGCCGAATGGGCCGGACAAAGGAAAGATCGAGTGAGAAATAGCGCGATGAAACATATTTTGGGGATAGGCTGCTTTGTCCTGATTGGACTGGCGGCCACGGGCTGCCGGAATAAGCCCGCCACGCCCGCAGGGGCCGGGATGCAGGGCATGCCAGTACAGACGGTAGCCGTTTCCTTGTCCCCGGTGCCGCAATCGAGCGAGTATATGGCTACCGTCAAGTCGCGCCGCTCGGCCACAATTGTCCCGATGGTGCAGGGAACGTTGACCCAGATTCGGGTTGCATCGGGCGATCATGTGAAGAAGGGCCAGGTGCTGATGGCGATCGATCCGCGGCTTCAGATGGCTACTGTCGAGTCGGCGCGCGCCACGGAGCGGCAGAAGAAAGCCGTCTTCGATTACAACGCTCTGGAGATCGAGCGGCAGCGCAAGCTGTTTGAAGCGGGCGTGATCAGCCGCGATGCATACGATCAGGCGCGGCAGTCTCACGACAATGCCAAAGCGGATTACGAGTCGGCGGTCGAGTCGCGCAAAACACAGGAGGCGCAACTGGCTTACTACACTGTCCGGGCGCCGTTTGACGGCGTGGTAGGCGACATTCCGGTGCATGTGGGCGACCTGGTTTCACCATCCATCTCTTCAACTTCTGCGCTGACAACGGTGGATGAGAACAAGGATCTCGAGGCGTATATCTACGTTCCTACGGAGCGCTCCAGCCAGGTACGCCAGGGGCAGGAAGTAGACCTGATGGACAACAGCGGCAAACTTCTGGAGAAGACAAAGATCGACTTTCTTTCCGCGCAGGTGGACAGTACTCTGCAGGGAATTCTGGCCAAGGCCCCGGTGCATGCTACGCCGGAGATGCTGCGCAACGCGCAAATGATCAAAGCGCGGGTCATTTGGAGCACAACGCCCATGGCGGTGATTCCGGTGCTTGCGGTTACGCGTCAGGGGGGACAGAGTTTTGTCTTCGTCGCGCAGCAGCAGAATGGACATTTTATGGCGCACCAAACAGCCGTGACGCTGGGCGATACCGTGGGTAATACCTACTCCATCACTTCGGGATTGAATGTTGGCGATCATGTGATCGTGTCGAGCACGCAGTTTCTGGTGAATGGCATGCCGGTTATGCCGCTGGGCAACTAACCAATCGCGGGAGCGGCGGTTCTTGTGTCCATAACAAAGACGCTTCTCCAGCTTACTTGGCATTTCTGGCTCCAAATCAGGCGGCTTTTTCTCAAGGAAATGGCCACGCAGCGGATCTGGTTTCTCACTGCAGCAACTGAAAAGCCGCTCTAGCGAAAAGGAAGGCAACCCTTGTTTGTCGATTTTTTTATTCATCGGCCGGTTTTTGCGACGGTTTGTGCACTGTTGATTATTCTGGCAGGAGCCGTTTGCATTCCCAACCTGCCCATTGCCATGTATCCCACCCTGGCGCCGCCACAGGTGCAGGTGAGTTGCAACTATGTGGGCGCCAATGCAGATACGGTCGAAAAGGCCGTCACCATTCCCCTCGAAGAGTCGATCAACGGCGTCGAGGGCATGCGCTATATCAGTTCATCCAGCACCAACAGCGGAAGCAGTAGTATCACCACAACCTTCAAGACCGGCTACAGCCTCGACATCGCCGCCGTGGATGTTCAAAATCGCGTTGCGAGTGTTGAAGGACGGCTGCCGTCTGCGGTAAACTCCACAGGCATCACCATCAGCAAGGCCAATTCCAACTTTGTCTTTGGCGCCGGCTTCTATACGCTCGATGGCCGCTATTCGTCCGAGTTCATTTCTAACTATCTCGATGTTTACGTGAAGGACGCGCTCAAGCGCGTACCCGGCGTGGGCGATGTGATGATCTTCGGCGAGCGCAAGTACGCTATGCGCGTGTGGCTGGACCCGGTGCGGTTGGCAGCCCGCGATCTCACGGCCACCGATGTGGTAAATGCGTTGGTGGAGCAAAACATTGAGATTCCAGCCGGCCAGTTGGGCCAGCCCCCTTCGGACTCGAAGCAGGCCTTCCAGATTCCGGTGCGCGTCATAGGACGGCTCACCAGCCCTGCAGAATTCGACAATATTATTGTCAAGGACTCTTCCAACGGCCTTGTGCTGCTGAAGGATGTGGGCCACTCGGCAGTGGGCGCCGAGGACTACAACACTACGCTTAAATACTCCGGGCACGAAGCACTGGGCATCGGCGTGGAGCAACTGTCGAATGCCAACGCGCTCGAGGTGGACCGCCAGGCTAAGGCCACGCTTGCAGCTCTAGCCAAGAGCTTTCCGCCGGGGCTTCAATACGCCGTTGCGTTCGACTCCACTACCGTAGTCGGCGATTCGATACGCGAAGTCCTGGTGACCCTGGCCGAGGCCATCCTCATCGTCATCGTGGTGATCTTCCTGTTCCTGCTGGACTGGCGAGCCACCATCATTCCAGCCGTCACCATTCCGGTCTCGTTGATTGGAACCTTTGCTTTCATCAAGATTTTCGGCTTCTCCATCAACTCGCTCACGCTGTTCGGCATCACGCTGGCCACCGGACTGGTTGTCGACGACGCCATTGTAGTTATCGAAAACGTGCAGCGGCACATTGCCATGGAGCACTCCGATCCGCATCAGGCCACATCGCGGGCCATGCGCGAGGTGACCAGCGCGGTCATTGCCACTTCGTTGGTCCTGATCGCGGTGTTCGTCCCGGTCTCGTTCTTTCCCGGAACCACAGGTATCCTCTACAGGCAGTTCTCGTTGACTATTGCGTTTGCCATTGCCATTTCGGCCTTCAATGCCCTCACGCTTTCGCCGGCCTTGTCGGCACTGTTCCTGCGCGGCGAAGAGCAGCGTCCCCATCAACTGGACTTCCTGCATATCCGCCCGGTATCGCGCGCCTTTGCCTCATTCATTCACGGCGCGGATGCAGCCATCACAGGACTGGCCAGGGCGTATGCTAAGTCCGTTCATGTCGCGCTGCAACTGCGCTACCTGCTGCTGCTGGTCTTCGTTGCCGGGCTGGGCGCTACGGTATGGATGTACCAGCATGTTCCTACGGGGTTCATTCCGCAGGAGGATCAGGGCTACATCATGGTAATCGTGCAGGCGCCTCCGGGCTCTTCGCTGGCCTACACCACAGCCTTGTCTGACCGCGCAGAGGCGATGATTGCACAGAATCCCGATGTGCAAGGGGCCTTTTCCATCATGGGTTACAGCACCGCCGGTAGCGCCTCCAACGCGGGCATGATGTTTGTCAGTACCAAGCCCGCCGATCAACGGCGCGGCAAAGGCCACTCCACTGCCGACATCATCGCCAACCTCTCGCCCAAGGTCCAAAGTTTGCTGTTTGCGCCCAACGGCGGCTTGGTTGCCATGTTCCAACCTCCGGCAGTTCAAGGGGTGGGCAGCTACGGCGGCTTTCAGTTCATGCTTCAGGATCAGGGGAGCAACACGCTCAGCGACCTGGACCGGGTGGCGCACCAGATTGTAGCTACCAGTAGCTCACGTAAGGACCTGACCGGACTGCTGACCACCTTTTCAGCCAACGATCCGCAGATGCAGGTAACCATCGACCGTGAGAAAGCCAAGGCGATGAATATCTCGCTCTCGCAGATCACCAGCACCCTCAACGTGTTTATGGGCTCGGAGTACATTAACGACTTCGATTACAACAATCGAACCTATCGCGTCTTTGTGCAGGCTGACCAGCCATTCCGTATGACAGCCAAAGACCTGCACAACTACTACGTGCGATCGGACTCCGGTCAGATGGTCCCGCTGGATAATCTGACCACGGTGACAGAAAGCTCTGGACCGCCGGTAATTACGCATTACAACCTGTTCCGCTCCGTGGAGATTGATGGCTCACCCGCGCCAGGGTACAGCTCTGGACAGGGCCTGGCTTCCATGGAGGATCTGGCCAGGAAGACAATGATGCCTGGCATGGCCTACCAATGGACGGGGTTGACGCTGGACGAGATCGAGTCCAGCGGCAAGGCGCTGATCATCTTCGGGCTGGGAATTCTGGTGGTCTATCTGACTCTCTCGGCGCAATACGAGAGCTTCGCGCTGCCTCTTATCATTCTTCTGGCCGTGCCCATGGCGGTGTTGGGCGCGTTGGGTCTGGTATCTCTGCGCGGGCTCTCGAATGACGTCTATTGCCAGATCGGCCTGGTGATGCTGATCGGTCTCTCGGCAAAGAACTCGATCCTGATCGTGGAGTTTGCCGAGCAACTGCGGCGCAAGGGGCGGTCTATCGCCGAAGCCGCCATCGAGGCCGCGGAACTGCGGTTGCGGCCCATTCTGATGACCTCGTTCGCCTTCATTCTCGGCATTTTACCCCTGGTGTTCGCCACTGGTGCGGGCGCGCTGGGACGTCGCTCCGTGGGAACCACCATTGTCGGTGGCATGTTGCTTTCCACAGTGCTTAATCTGTTCTTCATTCCCGTGCTTTATGTCATTATGAGCAGGCTGCTGCGGAGCGGAGACATGACTGCATTGCCAGACGAAGCGTAGGTCGGCGGTTAATGCTTATCGCGGTGGGCGATGATGTAGTCCAGGATGCGTACAAAGACCTGGTCGGTAACCACGCCGCGTTCCAGCAGATCGTCCTTGGTGCGGTAGGGCCGAAAGCGCACGATGCGCCCGGCCCAACTGCGGGTCATGCCAGGCACTTTCATCAATTCATCGACACTGGCGTGGTTGATGTCGATGCGCAACTCCGGCGGCGGAGCATTTGCAGAGGTTTTAGGGATACCGCTGGAGTCCCGGTCCCCGTACTGTGCCCTTCCGGCCAGACACGCGCACAGAATCGCAAATGTTAAGCTGATCGATAGAACCCTTGCTCGCACGGCTCTATTCTCCTCTCGTCCTGAGGCGACCGCAAGCAGGGAGCAAGAACAGACCCTGAATCTGGATAGAAGTCACGAGTGAACATGGTGAACAGGGTATTCGCATCTTGTTCGCGCGAACTCCCTTCCCTGAAGTTCGCCCATGCGTATGATGGAGGCCATAATGTTCTTTTTTAAACAAGTAAAGGGCTATTAAACTGCGACAATCGACTTATGGCAATTCTCCCGGTTGCTTCCAGTGTAGGCAGTTTCGTTCGGAATCACATTCTAGGCCGCGCCAGGGTCATCTCTCTCCTGGTGCTGATTGTGCTGCTGGGTCTATGCCTGGCGTTTTCCTGGACCACGCGCGACGCGATGGCCAACCTGCCCTTCCTCTCCGGGAAGGGACAGGCGCGGGGCCTTGTTGACAGCCAGAAAACCCTCGTAGATCTTCGTCCCTGGCAGACTGCCGAGGCGCTGGCGGCACTGGCCGTTACCGCCGAAGAGACCGAATTCGCGCACGAGGCGGAACATCTGGCCGATCACGAAGTGGATCAGGCCTTCGCTTCGGCGTTACGTCTGGCCAGCGCACAGGTACAGAGGCGTAACCTCACGGGCGAAGCGCTTGCTCTCTCGCAAAAAGTCGCTCAGCTTCAACAGTTCGTAAAGGGCGACCAGGCGCAGGTACAGAGCCTGACCTCCGCAAGCCCAGCAAAAGATGGCAATCAGGCAACCGCCGGAAACGACGATCTTGAAATTGCAAAAGCGCAGCTCGGGCTTGATACTGACCAGCTTGACGATGCACAGCTCGATCTTGCGCGGGCGTCCGGAGACAACCGGTCTCAAATTCAAAGCGAACTGACGGCACATGAAACGGCGATGCGGAAGTATGACAGCGAACTGCATGGCGATGGCCAGGTCGCGGTTCTTTCCGCCAGGCAGCATGGCACACTGGCAAGCCGGGTAAAGGCATGGACCAATCAACGCAATCGATACCAGTTGATTCAGGTGGCCTTGCAACAAGCACAATCCGACGTTGCGCGTTTGACTACCGAACACAAAACTCTTGAGGCCGCAGCGAATACAAGCGCCGCTGCAACGGCGGGCAATTCGCCAGACAGTGCAGCCAGACTTGCCAGCATAAAAGGAAGAAGCGAGGAACGCCAGGTTCTCAGCATTTACGACGACCGCATCCTGACCGAACAGCAGCTTGCCGCCGTTTACAGCAAGTGGTCTGTTCAGGTGCTTCTGCAACACCGCATCGTGTTGCACTTGGCCCTGCAGTCCCTGGCGCTGATCGTCTTCATTCTCATCTGCGTTGTGTCCTGCGACGCGCTTGTGCGGCGTCTGATGGAGCATCCGGCACTTGACCGGCGGCAGGTACAAACGCTGCGCACCATCATCCAGTTAGGAATCCAGGTTCTCGGTGGTCTCCTCATTCTGTTCGTCATCTTCGGCTCGCCACGGCAAATTTCCACCATTCTCGGTCTAGCCACCGCCGGGCTTACGATCGCACTCCAGGATTTCATCCTCGCGTTTTTTGGATGGTTCGTTCTTATCGGCAAGAAAGGCATCCGCGTTGGCGACTGGGTTGAGATTGACGGTGTGGGCGGCGAGGTGACCGAAGTTGGCCTGATGAGCACAACCTTGCTGGAAACCGGAGATTCGCTGGAAAAGGGACGTCCCACCGGCCGTTCCATCACCATCCTCAACAGCTATGCCATTCGCGGAAAATTCTTTATCTTTGCCACCTCCGGGCAGTGGATGTGGGACGAGATCAGTGTCGCCATACCCGCATCCGAGGGCACCCAGGCGCTGGTCGAACATATCCGGAAAACTGTGCAGGACGAAACGCGAGAGAGCGCCAGCATTGCCGAACATGAGTGGAAACGCGGTTCGCGCGTAGATGGATTAAGCCGGTTCAGCGCGACTCCCGTGGTGAATCTGCGTCCGTCTGAATCCGGTATCGAGATCCATGTGCGCTATGTTACCCGCGCATCGGAGCGGTTCGTGGTGCGCAACCATTTGTATCAGCACGTGATTAACTTGCTGCAAAAAGAGAATAAGCCGGCAGAGACGGACCAGACGCATGTCGCTGACAACGTGCAGCGGCCCTGAGTTACAGGGCGGAGAGAAGTTAAAGTTGACACCCCACCCGGTTTGCCGTTATGTTCTAAACAGATGCAGAGCAACCGCCATCACGGTCATCACCACCATCATGGAACTTCCATGCCGGCGGACTGCCATGGCCTGATGTAAACGGCCAGAGAGATCTAAGAAACATCCAAGCCCGCCGGCGACTGACGCCAGCGGGTTTTTTCTTGCCTCGAATCCATAACTCTCAACCAAAAACAGATGTAACCAAGGAAAAGAATGAGCAACGAGACAGTAACAATCGACTTTGACAAGATGGATGGCCTTGTACCGGGAATCGTGCAGGACGCGCGCACCGGCGAAGTGCTGATGCTGGGTTTTCTCAATCCCGTCAGCTACGCCAAGACGCTGGAGAGCGGGTTTGTAACCTTCTGGAGCCGTACGCGCCAGAAGCTGTGGATGAAGGGCGAAACCAGCGGCAACCGCCTGCGCGTCATCTCGGCCGCCACTGACTGCGATAACGACACGCTGCTGTTTCGCGTGGTGGTGGAAGGCGATGGGCTGGTGTGCCACGAAGGCACGGTTAGTTGCTTCACCAAACCGCTGCCCGTGGGCGCTGCCAATCAGGAAGCTGACAATAAGAAAGAGGTAACTCGTGGCTAACAAGCTCAGACTCGGCATCCCCAAGGGCAGCCTGCAGGATGCGACCATTGCTCTTTTCAAGCGTGCCGGCTGGAATATCTACGCGGATGGGCGCTCGTATTTTCCGTCCATCGACGACGGCGAGATCGAATGCATGTTGATTCGCGCACAGGAGATGGCGCGCTATGTGGACCACGGCGTGCTCGATGCCGGACTCACAGGCATCGACTGGGTGGTGGAGAGCGGTCTCGACGTCACCAGCGTCACCACGCTTACTTACGCCAAGCAGAGCCGCCGCAAGGTGCGTTGGGTGCTGGCCGTGCCTGAGGGCAGCGGATTTGAGAAGGCAGAAGACCTTGAAGGCAAGATCGTTGCCACGGAACTGGTGGAAGTCAGCAAGCGTTATTTCGCAGGCAAGGGCGTAAACGTGAAGGTGGAGTTTAGTTGGGGCGCGACGGAAGTAAAGCCGCCCACCCTGGCCGACGCCATCGTCGAGGTCACTGAGACCGGCAGTTCGCTCAAGGCTAACCACCTCAAGATCATTGACACAGTCATGGAAAGCGAGACCCATCTGATCGCAGGCAAAGCCACGTTGGCCGACCCCTGGAAGCGCGAAAAGATCAACCAGATCGCCCTCATGCTGCGCGGCGCCATCGACGCGCAATCGCAGGTTGGCTTGATGCTCAACGTCAAGCGTGAAGACCTGGAAGCGGTTCTGGCCGTGCTGCCCGCGCTGAATTCGCCGACTGTCTCCCAGTTGAGCAATTCGGAGTGGGTCGCGGTGAACACGATCGTTGAAGAGGGCGCGGCTCGCGATGTCATTCCGCGACTGAAGGCGGCCAAGGCAACGGGCATCGTGGAGTATCCGCTGAACAAAGTGGTGCTGTAGGAACAGGAAACGAATGAGACGCGAACGATGAAACTGATCCGGACCAAAGGACGAGGAGCGCGGCATGCGGAAGAGATGCTTGCCTCGCTCGAACAACGTGGCGGCGCGGCGCTGGATGCCGTGCTGCCAGCGGTCAAACGTATTGTGGCCGATGTGCGCAGGCGGGGCGATCGTGCGTTGCTGCGCTATGCATCCCAATTTGATGGGCTCGCCGGTTCATCTTTTCTGCGCGTGACGCAGCAGGAGATGTCTGCGGCATGGGAAGCGCTCGATCCCGCGCTGGGTGAGGCTTTGTCCACGGCTGCTGAGCAGATTCGCGGCTTTGCGGTTAGGCAACTGCCGGAATCCTGGAGCGACTCGCAGCTTGACGGCCTCACCACCGGCCAGCTTGTGCGTTCGCTTGGCTCCGTCGGATGCTATGTTCCCAGCGGGCGCCATCCTCTGCCCTCCACGCTACTGATGACGGCTATTCCCGCGCAGGTGGCTGGCGTCAAGCGCATCGTGGTTGTCTCTCCAAAGCCCGCGCCGGAGACCTTGGCCGCCGCGCATCTGCTCGGCATCACAGAGTTCTATCGCTTGGGCGGTGCGCACGCCGTGGCCGCGCTGGCCTATGGAACTGCAAGCATCCAGCGCGTAGACAAAATTGTGGGTCCCGGTAATCTTTATGTCACCGCAGCCAAGCGCTTGGTGGCTTTTGACTGCGCCATCGATATGCTCGCCGGTCCCACGGAGATTGTTGTCACCAGCGAGCGCGGTAACGCGGCAGATATTGCCTCGGACCTGGTGGCGCAGGCCGAGCACGATCCCGAAGCATTGGCCATCTTCATCACTACGCGCCTGGATCTGGCTAAAGAAGTGATCGCCGAGGCCAAGCTGCGCAGCCGCGACAATTCCGTGGCGCGCGAAGCGCTCGATCGCAACGGATTGGCGATTGTTGCGGCTAATGTGGACCAGGCGCAGCAGATGACGAATCGTCTTGCGCCCGAACATCTCACCGTGGACGCGGCGACCGATCTGGATTGGGTCCAGAACGCCGGCTCGGTCTTCGTGGGCCGCTGGTCCGCGCAGCCCATGGGCGATTACATCTCCGGCCCCAATCACACGTTGCCCACCGGCGGCATGGCGCGGGTGCGCGGTGGCCTCAGCGTAAATGACTTCGTCAAGCTCATCACCGTGCAGCAGTACTCGGCGCAGGGTGTGCGCACGCTCGGACCCCAGGCTGCATTGCTGGCCCAGGCCGAGGGGCTCACGGGACATGCTGAAGCCATTCGCGTACGTTTGCATAACAGGAGGCCTCGTGGCTGAAACTAGTATCGCTGTGATGCCAGCGCCGCGTGCGCGCGTGCAGGCAATGATGGAGTATCATCCGCCTCTCGGCTGCCGCGACACTCTGCGCCTGGACTTCAATGAGAACACCCTTGCTTGTTCGCCCAGGGTGAGTGAAGTTCTGGCGCGCATCTCCACCGGTCATCTCACACGCTATCCCGAACGCGCCCCGGTAGAAGCCCTCGTGGCCGCACATCTTGGTGTTGCGCCGGAGCAATTGGCCTTGACCAATGGCGTGGATGAGGTCATTCACGTTCTCTTTGAAACATTTCTTGAAGCGGGTGACGAACTGCTTCTGCCCGTGCCGACCTATACGATGTATGAGGTCTACGCATCGGCAACAGACGCCAGTGTCGTCCCCATTCTCGCCGCGGACGATTTGCAGTTTCCCTTCGAGCGCCTGCTTGCCGCCATCACGCCTCGCACCAAAATCATCGCCATCGCCAACCCCAACAGCCCTTCGGGAACCGTGGCCACGCGTGCGCAGATCCTCGAAATTGCGCGCCGTGCGCCGCACGCGGTACTGCTGGTGGATGAAGCATACTTTCACTTCTATGGCGAGACGGTCATCGACCTCATCGGTTCTGTCCCCAATCTAATGATCGCGCGAACTTTTTCCAAGGCATACGGCCTTGCCGGCCTGCGTCTTGGATTGCTTGCTGGTCCAGTCGAGCTCATGCGCTGGGTGCGTCGCGTGCTCTCGCCTTACAGCGTGAACTCGCTGGCTCTTGCCTGCCTGCCGCCGGCGCTTGAAGACACGGCTTATCTCGATTGGTACGTGGGTGAGGTGCTTGCCGCGCGCACCGAGTTTGAAGCCGCGCTCGATGCAGCCAAACTCCGCCGCTGGCCCAGCCGAGCCAACTTTATTCTGGTCGAAATCGGCGCTCGGCACGCGGAGTTTGTACGGCTCATGCATTCTGCGGGCGTTCTGGTGCGCGACCGCTCCAGCGATCCGGGCTGCGATGGACGTGTGCGCATCACCATAGGCACGCGCGAGCAGATGCGGCAAGCGGCTTCGGCTCTCAATGAAGCATTGATCGCTCTGAAAACTGCATCGAAAACAGAAAAGGAATAGCGCAATGACAACCAGCAAGGCCAAAAAATCCGCAACCAGGTCGAACGCGCGCACCGCCATCGTTGAACGCAATACCGCCGAAACGCGGATTGCACTCAACCTCACAATCGAAGGCCGCGGGCAATACAAGATTTCAACCGGCATTCGTTTCTTCGACCACATGCTGGAGTTGTTTACTCGTCACGGTGCCTTCGATCTCGATCTCAAGTGCGATGGCGACCTCGACGTAGATCAGCACCACACTGTCGAAGACGTGGGCATTGCCCTGGGCGAAGCGTTTGACCGCGCCCTGGGCGACAAGCGCGGCATTCTGCGCGCCGGTTATTTTCTGATGCCCATGGATGAAACCCTCGCGATTGCCGCCGTCGATCTGAGTGGTCGCGCTGCTTTCGCAGTCGAGACCAAGGTGCGCGTGCGCTTGGTGGGCGATCTGCAAACCGAGCTGGTTACGGACTTCTTTGAGGGCTTTGCCCGCGGCGCGCGAGCCAATGTTCACGTAAAGACCATGTACGGCCGCTCCAATCATCACAAGATCGAGGCCATCTTCAAGGCTTTTGCGCGTGCCATGCGCGTGGCTTGCTCGAAAGACAAACAACTGGGAGAGATGCTTCCTTCTACAAAAGGATTATTGTGATGCGCGTAACGGTAATCGATTACAAGGCGGGCAACTTGACCTCGGTTCTCAAGGCGCTGCGCCAGCTGGGTGCGGAGGCTGAAGTCACGGATGGCGACCTTGCGCGTGTGGAAACGGCGGAGCGGCTGGTGCTCCCCGGTGTTGGTCACTTTGCGGCCACGGAGCGGCTCGATGCAACGGGCCTCACTCCCGCGATTCGCGCGGCAATTGCACGCGGCGTTCCTTTCCTCGGCATCTGTGTCGGTATGCAGTGGCTCTACGCCGGATCGAGCGAAGCGCCCAACCAGCCCGGTCTCGCTCATTTTTCCGAATCGTGTGCGCATTTCGCTGCAAGCGCTGAGAAGGTTCCGCATGTTGGTTGGAACTCGCTTGAAGTGCGTCCCGGTTCGCGTCTTCTGGCCGGTGTCGAGCCCGGCGAGTTCGTCTACTTCACTCACTCCTACAAAGCGCCAGTCACCGCCGATACTGCGGCCGTCACGTACTATATCGAGCCCTTTGCCGCGGCCGTCGAGAGCGGCAATGTCATGGGCGTGCAGTTCCATCCTGAAAAATCCGGCACAACCGGGCTAAAGATTCTCAGTAACTTTCTCGCATGGAAAGCCAGGGGGGCGGAATGATTACCAAGCGAATCATCGCATGCCTTGATGTGCATGACGGCCGTGTCGTTAAAGGCGTGCAGTTCGTCGACCTCATCGATGCAGGCGATCCAGCCACGCAGGCCGCGCGCCATGCGCGTGAAGGCGCGGACGAGATTGTTCTGCTTGACATTACCGCGACGCATGAAGGCCGTCAGACGCTGCTTGACACTGTGCGCCGTACGGCCCGGGAGTTATTTGTCCCCTTTTGCGTTGGCGGCGGCATTCGCTCTGCTGACGATGCGGCGCAAGTGTTCGACGCGGGCGCTGACAAGGTGAGCGTCAACTCCGCAGCATTGAAAGACCCTATGCTGATTGACGCCATCGGCCGCAGCTTTGGCGCACAGGCAGTCGTTGTTGCCATCGACGCTCGCCGCGATCCGGATGCTGCCGATCCGGTGCGTGACGCTCAGGTGTTTGTGCAGGGCGGCCGCAAGCCGGCGGGCCGCCGCGTTGTCGAGTGGGCGCGCGAGGCGGAAGACCGCGGCGCAGGCGAGATTCTGCTTACTTCGATGAACTCCGACGGTATGCGCACCGGATTCGATTGTGAACTCACCGCGGCGGTCAGCGAATCGGTCGGCATTCCGGTGATCGCCTCTGGAGGAGCTGGAACCGTGGAACATTTTGTGGATGTCTTCGGACGCGGCAAGGCCGACGCGGCGCTCGCAGCCAGCATCTTTCACTTCGGCGTATCGAGCGCTCGTTCGCTCAAAGAAGAGCTGGCCAGGGCCGGCGTCTCCGTGAGGCTTCCATGCTGATTCCTTCCATCGACTTGCTCGGCGGGCGCATTGTTCAACTTGTGCAGGGCGAAAAGCTGCGCCTTGCTTTTGATGATTTTGAATTTTGGATTGAGAAATTCGCGCGCTTCCCGTTGGTCCAGTTGATTGACCTCGACGCGGCCATGCGTCAGGGCGACAACTCCGCTCTCGTCGCGCAAATCGCCAAGCGGCTGCCCGTTCAGGCTGGCGGGGGCATTCACTCCATCGAGCGCGCCCGCCAGGTACTCGATGCAGGCGCGAAGCGCGTGATTATTGGCTCGGCTCTCTTCTCTGAACAAGGCGCCGTGAACACCGAGTTTGCCGCAACATTAGCCGCTGCTGTAGGCGCGGACCATGTGGTGGCCGGCATCGACACCAGGAATGGCAAGATCGCCGTAAAAGGATGGAAAGCGCAGGTAGCGCTCACTCCCGACGACGCGATCCCGCAACTGGAACCCCATGTCGGTGCATTTCTCTACACGCACGTAGACGGCGAGGGCATGATGCAGGGCTTTCCCACGGAGGCAGCCGCGCGTTTGCGTAAGCTCACGCAACGTCAACTTATCGTGGCCGGTGGCATTCGCAGCCAGCAGGAAGTGGACGCATTGGACGCGCTGGGCGCCGATGCGGTCGTTGGCATGGCAGTCTACACGAATCTGCTTGCAGTCTGAAGCGCTGTACAATCGCGAACTGAAACGCGCCTGCATCAGGAATACCCTGTATTAGGCGGCGAAGGGAAGAAAAATATGACGACCAAACAGAGAGGGATTCGGCTAGCGAAGCGGCTTGATGAAGTTGGATTCTCCGACATCGTGCAGATCCGCAATAAGGTGGCGGAGTTGCAGGCGCAAGGCTCCCAGGTACACCGGCTGCACTTGGGAGAGCCATACTTTGAGACGCCCGATGCAATCAAGTACGCCGCCATTAAAGCGCTGACAGAAAACCAGACTCATTACGCGCCGTCCTCCGGTTTGTTGCCGTTACGTACTGCCCTGGTGGAGAAGCTTGAGACAAAGAACGGTATCCATGCCACCAGCGACGAGGTGATCGCGACCGTTGGCGGTATGCAGGGACTGTATGCAGCCTTTCAGTGCGTGCTCGATCCAGGCGACCACGCGCTGATTTTTTCTCCGTACTGGACCCCGATCAGGGATCTCGTGACAGGTGCCCAGGCGCGGCCGTTGCTGGTGCCTACAATTACTGCGCGCCGCAACGGCATAAGAAAAACTCTGGAGCAGTTCTCGACGCCCGAGACGCGGGCCATTTATTACAACACGCCACAAAATCCCAGCGGCGCGGTCTTTACGCAGGCAGAAGCGGAGGAGGTGGCAGCTTTCGCCATCGAGCGCGACCTGGTGGTGATTGCCGACGAAGCCTACGAAGATCTGGTCTATGAAGGAACGCATTTCTCCATTGCGTCGTTGCCCGGCATGGCCGAGCGGACGATCACTTCCTATACTTTCTCGAAGACCTATGCCATGACAGGCTGGCGTGGCGGATACGCGGTAGCTCAGGAACCCTTCATGACCGCCATGCGGAAGATCGTTCTCTACTCCACCAATGGTGTTACTACTCCGGTGCAGTACGCCATGATTGAAGCGCTCAAAACGCCGGAGGCAGAGATTGCCCGGCGCCGCGAGGAGTATCGCAAGCGCCGTGATCTCCTGGTTGCCGGCCTCAATGAAGTGGGCCTCGAGTGCCCTCTGCCGGCAGGCGCCTTCTATGCATTTCCCAATGTTGAAAAAATACACAAGAACAGCCGTACGGCGGCGCAGATTCTTCTGGATAAGGCGCACATCGCTACGATTCCGGGGTCGGTCTTCGGCGCTCAGGGAGAAGGACATTTGCGCTTCGGCTACGCCATCTCCATCAAGGAAATCGAGGGTTGCGTTGAGGCGCTGCGCAGGTTCTTCAGGTAGCGGCTGCTACTCCTGATCCTCGCCAATGGCGCGGCTTGTCTCAACGCGCGAGGCGCGCAACAGGCGCGCAATCTGCTTGAGATGGAGCTGTACGGCATAGGCGCGCAAAATCTCTGCCTGGGAAAACCCTATGCCTGTGTGGCGCACCGCGTTCATGCGGGCTTCAAGCTCAACAATATCCTGCTCCAGGTTCAATCCCTGCGGCGCAATATTGAAGCGCCAGCCGTGAATGCTGCTGGCCACGTGGTGGAACCCGGTGCGAATATCCACGGCCAGGTGTCCGAGTGCCGGCTCCAATTGCAATGCATACCCATCCTCGTAGCTGTCTTTGACTGAGAACTCCAGCGCAACCAATGCGTCGAAAAGTGACCGGCCAAACTGCGAAACCATGGTCAATCCCTCGCGCCAGCCTCGGCCGCCGGAGGGCTCGTTGCGTGCGGCCTCCAGCAGTTGGTTGTTGCCGCGCAGCAGCGCCAGTGCATCGTCGCGCAGCGAGGGCAGGCTCTCCGCGGGAGCTCCGCGAAAACCCTCGAGAATCGCCTCGAAGAAAGCACCCAGTACCAAAAATTCCTGTGCCAGGCCGTCGCGCAGCCGCAGGCGGGCGCGATCGGGCAGCACCAGCGTAGTCACGGCCAGAGCCACAACAATGCCCAGCAGAACCTGGACCACGCGGTCCAGCGCAATGGTCCAGTGCGAACCCGTCGCTTGCACCAGCATCACAATGGTGATGGTGACCCCGGCCAGACGCGAACTGCTGCGCAACCCCAGCAATCCGCAAATCAGAACTGCCGCGAGCACGGCAAGAATGTAGTTCCACGGGAGCGCGCCGAACATCGAAAACGAAAAGCCAAGCAGGGCCCCGATCAGGGTGCCTAGAAGGCGATCGCGCGAGGCGTTGACGGTAGAACCGACATTGGACTGCAGAACGATAATGGCGCTGATTGAGCCCCAATAACCGTCATGCAATCCAAAGCGCAGCGCCAGCCACCAGCAGAGCGCAGCCGCCAGCGCGGTCTTTGCAGCGTGGATCAGGAGTCGCCGATGCTCCCACGAAAGAATCCCAGGTTTCACCTTCTGCTCAACGCGCAGCTTGAGGGCTAGTTGGTGTTGGGAAAACGTTTTGTCGATTTTCAGACGCATAGGTAAACTCAGCGGTCGACGAGTTTGCGCACTCTTGCCCGCGATGATAGATCAAGGCTACCAGCTATCCGGGGCCTGGCCCGTTTAACATGAAATAGAGGAGCCTATGCTGCGAGTTGGATACCCTGCGACGATTGAGTCGGAACTGCTGAAGAGCTTTCCGGAAGGCGTGGAGTTCATAGCGCTGCCGGATTCGCTGGACCATGATGTGAACATCGATGTCTGGATTCCCGACCCCTATCCAGCGCGTTCTCTGAAGATTTGGCCTCATCTCCACGGTGTGCGGCTGGTGCTTGCACTGATGGCGGGCACCGAGTGGATTCCCGGCACGGTGGGGCCGCACGTGACCATCTGCAATGCTCACGGGGCGCACAATATCGCCACCGCGGAGTGGACCGTATCGGCGATTCTGTCCATGCTGAAGTACTTTCCCCTGTACCAGGACTTCCAGCGGTCCGGGCAGTGGATGCGCCGCTTTGAGATTCCCGGGCACTACGCCAGGCTCACCGGGGATACGCGCCCGCTGTATCCTCCGGTGATGCTGGAGGAGCTGACCGGCAAAAAGGTGCTGATGGTGGGCTACGGCGGCATCGGCAAGGAGATTGAACGGATGCTGACGCCGTTCAACGTCGAGATGGTGCGCGTGGCCCGCAGTGCGCGCAGCGATCCGAAGGTTCACGCCGTCAGCGAACTGGACAGCCTGCTGCCGTGGGCTGAGGTGGTAGTGCTGATCCTGCCCTCTACCGCGGAGAGCCGCGGGCTGATCGGCAGCCGGCAACTCGCGCTCCTGCAGCAGGGCGCCCTGCTGGTCAATGCCGCGCGCGGGCCCATCGTGGACACGGATGCGCTGGTTGAGGCGCTCCATGCCGGCCATATCCGCGCCGCCGTGGACGTGACCGAGCCCGAGCCGCTTCCCGACGGGCATCCGCTGTGGAGCTGCCCTAACCTGCTGATTACGCCCCATATAGCTGGATCGAGCCCGCAATTTGGGCCTCGCTCCATGCGGACGGCAGCGGGAGAACTGCGACGCTACATAAACGGCGAGCCGCTGCACAATGCGGTTCAGACGGCAATCTCCCCGGCATTGCCCGCCTGAGCAGCAGTGGGAAACCGTACACCTGCAGGCCGGCGGTTGGAGGCGTTTTTCGGCGTCTCTGGCGCCGCAGTTCGTAGGCCTGCGCACAGGCCGTAACCTCAAACCCCGGTTTGCGATATACTGGTTAAAGCCTCAAGAGGGCAGGGAAGCCCCTGTCTCACGGGTAACGCGGCTGAGCCACCAGCTCTGCCGTACAAAGAGAAGAAAATGCCCAAGTTGAAGACCCATACGGGCGCGAAGAAGCGCTTCAGCAAGACTGGAACCGGCAAGATCAAGCGGGGCCAGACGAAGACGCGTCACATCCTTACGTCGAAATCGCCAAAAGTGAAGCGCAAGCTGGGCCGTACCCTGCTTGTCTCCGACGGCGACTTCTTGAAGGTTGCGCGCATGATTCCGTATAAGTGATTTACCTATGCCTGATCGTGGCGCCGGTTCCGAATCAGGGAGCTAGTGCTTCAGGGCCCCAGCGAACGCGTTGCGCGGGCCCCCGGTTGGCTGGACAGTTTTAGTCCTGGCCGCCGAGAGATCAAGGCTTGAAAAGAGCGAGTGAAGAGGTTTACCGCCCTGCCCTCACGGGTTTCGGCCTCCTGCCTCCAGCCGCATGAACAACGAACGCAAAATGGAGAACACCCAATGCCCCGCGTAAAACGCAGTACCAAGCGGAGTGACCGCCGCAAAAAAATTCTTGGAAGAGCAAGTGGATATTTCCTCACCAAGTCCAAGCTCTACCAGGCAGCCCAGGAAGCCGTCGAGCGCGGCCTCAAGTTTGCCTACACCGGCCGCAAGCAGAAGAAGCGCCAGTTCCGCTCCCTGTGGATTGTCCGCATCTCCGCCGCCGCCAAGCTGAACGGAACCAGCTACTCGCAGTTCATCAACGGCCTCAAGAAGGCCGGCATTGAACTGGACCGCAAGATCCTGGCCGACATTGCCGTGCACGACGCGGCAGGCTTCACCAAGCTGGTGGACCAGGCCAAAGCCGCTCTGGCAACCAAGGCAGCAGCGTAAGCACTGTTTCAGAAAAAACAAACGGCCCGGAATCCGTTGGATCCCGGGTCGTTTTGCATTTGCCTGTTTTACGCCCCGCTCAGAAATCCCTCCACTGCCTTCTGTCACAGGTCCGGACGGTCCACGTAATTTGTCCGGCTTGAGGTTCCCGTCAAGGACGAACCCGCCGCGGCTGCCCCACGTCGTGGTTTATCCTGAACTTTACGCATGAATAACGAAGACATTCCCAATCTGACAGCATTTGATGAAGCTTCGCTGGGTGAGGCGTTTGCCACCGTGGAGCGCCAGGCCCGTAACGCTGCCGCCGCCCTCGGCACTCCCGAAGCGGTGGAGGCCTTTCGCCTGGAATGGCTGGGCCGCAAGCAGGGCCGGCTCAACGAAGTCTCCAGCCGCTGGCTGAAAGCTGCTCCGGTGGAGTCCAAAAAGCCGCTGGGCCTACGCTTCAATGCGCTGAAAGCTGTTGTGGAAGGCCTGCTGGACGAGGCCCTGGGCTCGGGACCGAGCGACGCGGCGCTGGCTGCCGAGGCCATTGACATCACCCTGCCCGGCACGCGCCGGCTCACCGGCGCAGAGCACCCCATTACCAAAACACTGAACGAGATTACTCGCGTTTTTGCCGCGCTCGGCTACTCGGTCGGCGTCGGGCCCGAGGTCGAAACCGACTTCTACAACTTCGAGAGTATGAACTTCCCCCCCGGGCATCCTGCGCGCGATACCCAGGACACCCTGGTCGTGGCCAACCAGGAGCGCCGCTCGCAGCGCGACCGGCTGCTGCTGCGCACCCACACCTCGCCGGTGCAGATGCGGACCATGGAGTCGCAGCCCCCACCGGTGCGCATCGTAATTCCCGGCAAAGTCCACCGCAACGACGCACAGGACGCTACCCACTCGCCCATCTTTCATCAAGTGGAAGGCCTCTGCGTCGATACCAATATCACCTTCAGCGACCTGAAGGGCACGCTGGACCACGCCATGAAGGCCTTGTTTGGCTCTGCCGTGAAGACGCGCTTTTTCCCCTCGTTCTTTCCGTTTACCGAACCGAGCGCCGACGTCCAGATCAGTTGCATCTTCTGTGGCGGGAAAGGCTGCCGCAAATGCAAGAACTCGGGCTGGATCGAACTGCTGGGCTGCGGCATGGTAGACCCCGCGGTCTTCGCGTTCGCACAGGAGAAGCAGCCGGCGTATGACCCGAAGAAGATCTCCGGCTTCGCCTTCGGCATGGGCGTCGAGCGCATCGCCATGATGAAGTACGGTGTCAGCGAAATCGGCCAGTTCTACGCAGGCGATATGCGGTTCCTGGGACAGTTTGCTTGAAAGCGAGTTAGCGCGATCACCCGCTAACAGGGATTTTCATGAACATATTGACGAAATGGCTTAGAGCGTACCTGCCGGGACTTCCGGTAGACGATGCGCAACTCGCGGAAGACCTTACCCTGCGCGGCATTGCCGTTGAAGGTATTTATTCTCTCGGCGACGGCAACGGCTCGCTCTACGAGATGGACATCACCACCAACCGCGTGGACGCCATGAACCACTACGGCGTGGCGCGCGAGGCTGCGGCGATTTACGGCCTCGCTTTGCCGGCGCTCAATTTTCCCTTGCCCCAGGCTAAAGCTGCAAAGTCGCCCTTTTCCGTGCGCATCGAGGCTGAGGACGTCTGCGGCCGCTACACCGCGCGCGTGCTGCGTGGCGTCAAGATTGCCGACTCGCGCGACTGGTTCCCAGGCGTGGAAGTGTCTACCTACTTCGGCCTGCTCCAACAGAAGTGCATCTCGAACGCCGTCGATGCCACCAACTACGCCTGGATTGCGATGGGCCAGCCCACGCACGCCTTCGACCTGGACAAGATTGTCGGAGGGATTGTAGTGCGGCGCGCGCTCAAGGGCGAGAAGCTCAAGACGCTGGACGGCATGGAGCGTACGCTCGATCCCGAAGACCTGGTGGTTGCCGACCACGCCAAAGCCCTGGCGCTTGCCGGCGTCATGGGCGGCTGGGACACGATGATTACGCCGGCGACGACCAACGTGCTCGTCGAAGCGGCCTGGTTCGATCCCATGGCCGTGCGCAAAACGGCGCGGCGTCACGGGCTGCACACCGACGCCAGCCACCGATTTGAGCGCGGCGCGGATTTCAACGCCGCTACGGTTGCTTCCGCGCTGGTCAGCAGCATTCTGCTGGCCAACGGCGGCTCGATCGAAGGCGATCTGGTGGACGTGCGCATTCCCGCCATCGAAGCGTGCACCGCCAACCGCAAGCCCGTCTCGCTCGAACTCAGCGAAGTGCATCGCATTCTGGGCGCGACCGTGGACGAGGAAGGCATTACCGCGGCCACTGTCGAAGTCGTACTCAAAGCGCTCGGTTGTGAGCTGACAAAAACCGTGGATGCGGCCTGGCTGGTCACGCTGCCCAGTTGGCGCCTTGATCTGGACCGTGACATCGATTTGATCGAAGAGGTCGCGCGCGTCTACGGCTACAACCGTTTCCGCAACACTCTGCCGGCGTTTGGCGAAGGCGTTCATGCGTTGCCGTGGGCTGAGAAAGAAGCGGCGGTGCGCGGAACCTTCATGTCCGCCGGCTTCCATGAGGCCATTGCCAGCACCTTCTGCTCGGCGGCGGAGGCCGCACTCTCGGCACCGCAGCCGGGGCTGGTGGTGCCGCTGGGCAATCCGCTTAGCGAAGAGGCCGGCGTGCTGCGCCCCTCGCTGGTGCCCGGAATGCTGGGCATGATCGCTGGCAATCTGCACCGCGATGTGAACGATGTGCGCCTCTTTGAACTGGGAACCGTCTTCAGCGGCACGACGGAAAAAGTGGACGAGCGCCCGGCCGTGGCCTTCGGCGCCGTGGGCAGTTTGCCGGAGCAGGGAGCGCTTCATCCGGCGCGGGCCATCGATTTTCACGACGTGAAGGGCGCAGTGGAGCAGGTGCTGGCGCGCTTTCAGGCGCGGGCCGTTTACTTTGACCGCTTTCCCGCCGAGGCCGCGCTCACCCCGGAGTGGCTGCATCCCTACCGTGCCGCGCGGGTTGCCGTCGAGGGCGCTACGGTTGGCTGGTTCGGCCAGCTTCATCCCCGCCAGGCCGCGGCCCGCAAGCTGAAAGAGCCGGTGCTGGTGGGCGAACTGTATCTCGACCGCCTCTACAATCTGCCGCTGCGCAAGACCGCCGTGCGCGAGATTTCGCGCTTCCAGCCCGTGCGCCGCGATTTTTCGCTGGTGCTGGACGAAAGCATTCCCTGGGAAACCATTGACCGTGCCCTGGCCGGCCTACAGATTCCCGAGCTGGTCGATTGGCGGGTGCGCGAGGTGTTCCGCGATGCAAAGATAGGCGCGCGCGAGTACTCGCTGCTGCTCGGCGCCACCTTCCAGGCGCCGGACCGCACGTTGCGCGAAGAGGAGCTGCAAAACTTCCAGGCGCGGGTGGTTGCGGCTGTTGGCAAGGCAGGCGCTCGCCTGCGCGCATAGCCGCGGAAACAGGCTCAATTGGCGCTATACTTGCACCGGTACAGTGCAGGCGTGCGGAGGTTTTTTCATGTCGCAATTTTCCTGGGAGGCAGCAGTGGCAGACGAGGCGCAACCCCAACAACAGCCCGCCGATCCGGGATCCATGGCCCTCAGCGTGGACGATTTTTCTGCGCTGGAAGAAAGAATTCTCCGCGCGGTGAACCTGGTAAAGCAGGAGCGGCTGGCCCGCGCCGCGGCAGACCAGCGCGCCGCCCAGGCTGAGGCTCAACTGAGCGAACAGGCGCCGCTCGTGGACCAGTTGCAGAAAGAACTAGGCGCGCTGCGTGCCGAGCGCGACCATGTGCGGCAGCGCGTGGAGCGCCTGCTGGCGCAGCTCGACGCACTCGAACTTTAAGGCAAGGCATGGAGGTCAACCATGACTGAAGAACCATTTGGTATCGCATCCGATTACGTTACGGTTGAGATCTACGATCAGACCTATCACCTCTCCGGC